>JBEKSZ010000067.1:0-25787 GCA_049516615.1 Candidatus Acidiferrum sp.
AAAGCGGTATTGGCCGCGCGCACAATATAGCGCTCTCCGCGTTGCCGAATTTCAGCCTGCCGGGAGACGTGACCGCCAGCAAGCGCTATTGGGCCGAAGACATCATCGAGCCCGAAGTGACAGTCTCTCGGCAGGGCGTGATCACAGTGCCTACGGGTCCAGGCATGGGTTTCGCGCCGCGCGTCGACTTCATTGATAAGCTCACGGTGCGCGCCGCGTGTTTAGGGTAGCGCCCCGCCAAGTCCGTCAATAATGACCAGTCATCCGGGGCGGAGCGAGCCATCCGTTGGTTTTTGCAACCGGCAGGAGGAACACGCACTTGTCAGCGATTCCGTTACGAAATGGCGGCACCACGGCTCGCGTCGCCCTCATCCCCGGCGACGGCATCGGCAAGGAGGTCACGCCCGAAGCCGTCAAAGTACTCAAAGCCGTCTGCGCGCCGACAAATCGCAAAATTGCATTCGTCGAGTTCGACTGGGGCGCCGACAAGTATTTAGAGGAAAAGATTAGCCTTCCAGCCGGGGCGGTAGAAATGCTGCGCGACGAATTCGACGCCATCCTCTTTGGCGCCTTGGGCGATCCGCGCGTGCCTTCCAATCAACACGCCGCTGACATACTCCTCGGCCTGCGTTTCAAGCTGGACCTCTACGTCAACGCCCGTCCCGTCGAGCTCTACCACGCCAAATTCACCCCCCTGCGCGACCGCCGCGAAGAAGATGTCCGCATGATGGTCTTTCGCGAAAACACCGAAGGCCTGTACGTCAGCGTAGGTGGCTTCTTTAAAAAGGACAGCCCAGACGAAATCGCCATCCAGGAAGACGTCAACTCCCGCAAAGGCGTCGAGCGCATCATCCGCTACGCTTTCGAGTACGCCCGGGCCAAAAATCTGAAGCGCCTCTGCATGAGCGACAAATCCAACGCCATGAACTTCGCCCACGACCTCTGGCAGCGCGTCTTCAAGCACGTCCGGGCTGAATACCCGGAGGTCGACTCCCGCCACCTCTATATTGATACCCTCGCCATGGAGATGATTCGCGACCCACGCCAGTTCGACGTCATCGTCACCAACAACCTCTTTGGCGACATCATCAGCGATCTCGGCGCCCAGCTAGCTGGCGGCCTGGGCCTGGCCCCCTCGGGAAACATCCACCCGGGTCGCACCTCGCTCTTTGAGCCCGTCCACGGTTCTGCCCCAAACATCGCAGGAAAAGGCGTCGCCAACCCACTCGGCTCAGTCTTAGCCTCGGCCATGATGCTCGAATTCCTCGGCTGGCAGCCGGAAGCCGAAGCCCTGCGCGCCGCCGTAAAATCCGCCGTGCAGGAGGATTTCGTCACGGCCGACCTCGGCGGCGAAAAGTCCACCTCACAGGTAGGCGACTGGCTCTTGGCCTCTCTCGAGCGTTCCCGGCACGACTAAGAATCCCGCGGGGTCCTGTGCGCGGGTGCCGAATTTTGAATTGTCTTGCAACCGCTCAAATCAGGGCAGGCAAACCCCATCTTTTGAGGCGATGGCCGGTCAGCCCGAGATGCCTTGGCGATTCCGTGGGAATTTCCTGCCTTAGTTCGTTCGCGCCGGAGCTGCTAGGAAGGCCGCACCACGGTCACGTGAAGCACCGCGATCTCCCACTCGGCGCCGTTGGCAACCAGCACCGCGCTCATTTGGTGCATCCAGGCCCGTTGTCCGCTGGCGAGCAGGGCGTTTCTCCATAGCACCCTTGCGACCAGCACTCCGCGCGTGTCGGCGAGGATGGACTCGATGGTTGAGGTGGCGTTGCGCTTGGCGTACGGCGCGAATAAGGTGTCGAAACGGCTCTCGAGTTCCCGGCGTTCCCACAACTTGCCATTCAGATCGATGAATTCCGCGTTCTTTGCGAAGAACGCGAGCAGCTGGTCGGAACGCGGCGAGGTGAGCCCGGCGAGGAAGCGCTGGAGGTAGCGGATCCCGTGGGTCCTCGGGGTCCTCGGAACTTGAACGCCGGGCATTTTCGCAAGGTGATCCTGGACCGCGCGGGCCTGGAGGCCGTGCGAGCGCAGGAGCTCGGCGGCCATCGATTCTTCAACCTGAAGGATACTGGCCAACAGGTGTTCGGGGGCCACCGATTGGTGACGAAGGGTCGCGGCCATCTCTCCTGCAAGGGTCAATGCCTTTTTGCAGTACTCTGAGAGGGGCAGTTCGATGCTCGTAGAGATGCGCGCGGTTCGGGTAATTCGTCGCTCGATTTCCTCGCGAATTTCTGCGCCGATGGCAGGTTCCGCTGTGAGCTGCTCGACCACTTCACCGCTTACCCGCAGCAGTCCGAGAAGTAAGTGTTCGGTCTCGATCACATGGCTGCCGTACTGGCTGGCCTCATAGCGCGCGAAGAAGACCACCCGGCGGGCCCGCTCGGTGTATCGTTCAAACATCGGTTTTTCCACTGCCGTCTGGCAAAAGTCTATGCCGGGAGGACGCCAACAAGCAATTGCCTTATCGCCGCTCGCGCGAGAGTCCCGTAATCAGCATCCCCAAAAGAAAACCGCCGACATGCGCCCACACCGCCACCCCACCTCCGGCGACCATGGAACTTGTCCCCAGCATGTTCAACGCCTCCATGAACTGGAAGATGAACCACACTCCGAGTACGAAGATCGCCGGAATGGGCACGAGGAAAATGAACACCAGTGTGAGGATGCGTTCGCGAGGGAACAGCAGCACATACGCGCCCATCACTCCGGAGATCGCCCCGCTGGCCCCGATGGCCGGGATCGTCGAGCCCCAGTTGAACAGCACGTGGATCAGTCCGGATCCCACGCCGCAAAAAAGATAGAACAGCAGGTAGGGGAAATGTCCGAAGTAGTCCTCGATGTTATCGCCGAAGACCCACAGGAACAACATGTTGCCCGCGATGTGCAGCAGCCCGCCGTGCAGGAAGATGCTGGTTAGCAACGGCAGAAAAGCATGCTCAAAACTCGTGTGTCCATTGAGCAGTGCCGGGAAGCGCGCCGGAATCGTGCCGTTGCTATAGATGAAAGACTTCTGCAGCAGCGGCGGCAGGCTCGACTGATAAAAAAAGACCGCCACATTCACGAGAATCAGCAAGATGTTCACGGCAGGGAAGGAGCTTCGCGGATTTTCGTCTTTGAGCGGAATGAACACGGAAGAGGGCCGCTCGCAGAGTAACCAAAACGACCCGCCTTGGGAAGCGCCACCCGTGGTGCAGGCATTTCCTGCCGCGCGCGGCTCTGGAAGAAGCTGACCAAAGCGATGCCGCCGGCCGCCGCGCAGCCAACGAGGAGCGCTGAGGCCAATCTGCAAAGACGTGTCCGATAACATTGCGCCCCGCCGGGCCGTGGTTAACAGAATACTTTCTGCGTTCAAAGCTCGCAGATTGGCGCCATACCGGCGTATTTGACGCAAGGTACGCGCAAAAATATGAAGCCGGAAGCTCGCGCGCAGCGCCGGGACAGCGCTCCCTTGCTGCGGAGTCTGGCCGTGCCTAATGTCGCTGGCTGACGCCTTGGCGGAGCCCGGAAAGGAGCCAGCGCGGGAAAAATCGATGCCGGGAAACGATTTTCGTCCTGCAAAACATTGCGCTCTGCTCCCGCCTATGATAAAAAATCTAACTCGGCTGTTGCCGGCGAACCGGACGGTAGCGCGCAGTTGTTTCCGCGACTCCTTGTTGCCGTGGTGGCACGTTCCCCAGGAACTATCGTTTCCTGCAGTTCGTTTGAGGAGGCGTCGGCGCGCCGACTGCCTACATGCCTGCGAAGGAGACCGAAGCCATCATTTTGCGGACGTTCCCGCTCGGCGAAGCCGACCGGCTGGTGAGTTTCTTCGGCCGCGCGTCGGGCCGCATGCGCGGGGTAGCCGCGGGCGCGCGCAGCGTCAAAAATCGTTATGGCTCGACGCTGGGTGTTATGTCCCACGTCCAGCTCTGGTACATCGAGAAGGAAACGCGTGAACTCGTGCGCATCCAGCAAGCGGAGCTGCTCGAGTCCCTGCACAAGTCGCAGAGCGACTACGAACTGAGCACCGGCTTGGCGATCGTCAGCGAAATCGCCGAACTGGTGCTCCCGGACCACGAAGTCTCGGAGCCCATGTTCCGCCTGATGCTGCTCACCGCCAGGGAAGTCGAGCGCACGAGCGACTGGACCTTGCCCGTCAGTTACTTTGCGTTCTGGACCGTGCGCCTTGGTGGCTGGTTGCCGCGCTTTGACCGCTGCGCGAAGTGTGGCACGCCCTTTGGCGCGCAGCCGGCCCACGCTGCGGGATGGGCCGATGGCCTGTTCTGCGAGCATTGCCGTTTGTCCGGGATGCGTCCGCTGCACGGCGAGGCGCGCAGGCGGGCGGAGCAGTTCGCAGGTACCAGCCTCGATCAGCTGGCAGCCTCCGAGGTGCCAAAGCGTGATGCCGAAGAATTACGTGAAGTTTGCTTGAACTGGATTGAGCATCACACCGAGAAGAAACTAGGTACGCGCAGGATGCTGGAGACGACTTGATAGCTAAAGTAAAACTTGAATCTAAAACTCCGGAGAAGACTCCGGTCCGAGGCCTCACTTTCCAGGATCTGATTTTGAAGCTTTCGCATTTCTGGGTGAAGCAGGGCTGCGTGCTTCAGCAGCCGTACGATGTCGAGGTTGGCGCGGGCACCATGCACCCGGAAACTTTCCTGCGCGTGCTGGGCCCGCGGCCATACCGCGTGGCCTTCGTGCAACCGAGCCGTCGGCCGGCGGACGGTCGATACGGTGAGAATCCCAATCGCCTCTACAAGCACTCGCAATTCCAGGTGATCTTAAAACCCTCGCCCGCGGACGTACAGGAACTCTATTTGCGAAGTTTGCAAGCCATCGGCATCGACCTTGCAGTCCACGACGTGCGTTTTGAGGAGGACAACTGGGAATCCCCGACGCTCGGTGCCTGGGGCATCGGCTGGCAAGTCCTTCTCGACGGTCTCGAGATCACCCAGTTCACTTATTTTCAGCAGAGTGGCGGCATGGACCTCGACCCCATCTCCGTGGAGTTGACTTACGGGCTTGAACGCATCTGCGCCTTCCTGCAGGGCGTTGAGAGTGTTTACGACGTGCGCTGGTCCGCGGATAAGACTTACGGCGACATTCGCTTGATGGAAGAACAGCAGTTCTCCGAGTACAGTTTCGATCGCAGCGACGCCGTCGCGTTGCGCGCCGAATTTGAATTGCACGAAAAGCAAGCCCAGGAATTACTCGAAGGCTATAAGGCAGCCGAGGGCCCGGCGCGTCTCCGCTTCCCGCTCCTCGCAGCCTACGACCACTGCCTGAAGTGTTCCCACCTCTTCAATTTGATGGACGCCCGCGGCGTGATCTCTACGACGGAGCGTGCAGCGCTCATGGCGCGCGTCCGCAGCCTCGCCTGCCGCACCGCGGGAAACTATCTCGAACAGATTGGCGGGCCCATCGTGCGCCGCGAGGTGCGCGCATGAGCAGGACAGGGAAGAGCACGTCAAAGAGAGCCCGCACCGTCCCTTCCGGGGCTGCGAAAGCGGCGGCGAAGGGAGTTATCGACAAGCGCGTCGAACTGCTTTTCGAGATTGGTTGCGAAGAAATTCCCGCCGGGATGCTCCCGAAGGCTGAGGAAGAGTTAAAGGCCAATCTCTCCAAATTATTGGCCGCGGAGAACTTCGTTGAAGGCGTGAGCGTCGAAACCTTCAGCGCCCCCCGCCGTCTGGTGGCTTGGGTGCGCGGCCTAGAGGCCAAGCAAGCGGATGTGCAGAGTGAAATCACCGGCCCTCCCAAGTCCGTGGCCTACGACGCTGTCGGCGCGCCGACACGCGCCGCGCAAAGCTTCGCGGAAAAACAAGGCCTGGCCCTCAAAGACCTTTACACCATCCAGACTCCCAAGGGCGAATATCTGGCCGCCAAACACACCAAGCGCGGCCGTACCGCCGAGCAGATTTTGAACGACATGCTGCCCCGCGTGATTCACGACCTCGCCTGGCCTCGCTCCATGACCTGGACCGGCCTTGACGGCGCGCGTTTCATCCGCCCCATCCGCTGGATCGTCGCACTCCTTGACGGCCGGCCGTTGCAGTTTTCTTATGGTGGCGTTCCTGCTGGGGTGGAGACCCGCGGCCATCGTTTTCTGGGCTCTAGCGACATCCCTGTTCGCGACTTTGCCGACTATGAAAAGAAACTCCGGGCCAACGGCGTCATCGTTCGCCCGGCGCAGCGCGCCGCGAAAATCGAAGCAGAACTCGCCAGCCATGCTAAAAAAAGCGGCCTCAAGGTTCACGCCGACGCACACCTTCGCCGTCTGGTCACCTACCTCAACGAATTCCCCAGCGTCATCTCCGGCGACTTCGATCCCGCCTTCCTCGCCTTGCCGGACGAAATTCTCGTCACGGTCATGCGCGATCACCAAAAATATTTCGCGGTCGAAAAGCGCGACGGGGAACTGGCCCCGCATTTTCTTGCGGTTATCAATCTTGCCAAAGACGCCAGGGGCATCGTGCGCGCCGGCCACGAACGCGTACTCCGCGCCCGCTTTGCCGACGCCCAATTCTTCTGGCAGGCAGATCAAAAATGTCGGCTCGCCGACTATTTGCCCAAGCTCGACAAAGTCACTTACGAGTCCCGCCTCGGCAGCTATCTCGACAAGGTCGAACGCGTTCGGGCCATCGCCCGCTGGCTCGCCGAAGGCTGGTTCAATCGCGGCATTGCCGAGGCCCATGTCCTCGATGCCGACCGCGCCGCCGAACTCTCTAAGTGTGACCTGGCTACGGAAATGGTCCGCGAATTCACGGAGCTCCAGGGCATCGTCGGCGGACTCTATTCCCGTGCGCAGGGCGAACCTGACGAGGTCAGCGACGCTGTCTATGATCACTATCGCCCGGTCGGCCTCGAAGATCCCATTCCGCGCAACCTCACCGGCTGCACCGTAGCCATCGCCGATAAACTGGACTCCGTCGTCGGCTGTTTCGCCGTGGGTGTAATTCCCACCGGCTCGAGCGATCCCTATGCGTTGCGGCGCGCCGCTCTCGGCATCGTAAAAATCATCCTCGAACGCAAGCTCCCCCTTTCCCTGTCACTGGCCATCGGGGCCGCAGCCAAAGCGCTGCTCACCGGCAAGCCTAAAAAGGGCATGACTCCCGCACAGGAAACTCAGGTGCTCGACTTCCTTCTCGACCGCGCACGCTTCGTTTTCAAAGAACGGCAAGGTTTTGCCTACGACGAAATCAACGCCGTCTTCCGCGCCGGGGCCGACGATCTGGTCGACGCTCACAAGCGCCTGGTGGCATTGCGAGCCATCCGGAAATCAAAAAATTTCGAGCCGCTGGCCGTTTCCTTTAAACGCATTCGCAAAATAGTGGAGAAGGCCAATTTCGGCGCCAACGAGTTGCACCACACCAACCCCGACCTCTTCGAGAGCGAAGCCGAAAGAGAACTGCACCGCGCCGTCCGCGAAGCCGCCAGCAAAGTTCAGTCCGACAAGCTGGCAGGCAAATATCAGGAAGCGCTCGAATCCATCGCGGCCCTGCGTAAAGTAATCGACAAGTTCTTTGAAGAGGTCATGGTGATGGCCGAAAACGAGCAGGTCCGCAACAATCGGCTAAGCCTGCTCTCGGGAGTATTAAGGGAGTTGACCACCGTAGCCGATTTCTCGGAAATCGCCGCCGAATAGTGCTCGAGTGCGGCGGGCGGTTTTGGGCCGCCAGGGAATTTGTCGGCGCGCCGACGGAATGGCAGAAACGAAATTAGCTTTCGTCAGCACTGCAGTTAAAATCGAAGCGAGGACACAAAGTGAAAAAGTGGATCTATTCTTTCGGCGCAGGCAAAGCAGAAGGCCAAGGCACCTGGCGAGACCTACTCGGCGGCAAAGGCTCGGGTCTTGCCGAAATGTCCCGCATCGGCCTTCCCGTGCCCCCCGGCTTCACCATCACCACGGAGGTCTGTACCCACTACTACAAGAACAAAAAGTCCTATCCCAAGGACCTCGAGTCCCAGGTCAGATCCGCCGTCGCTCGCGTAGAAAAAATCATGGGCAGCAGGTTTGGCGAGAAAGCCAAGATGCCCCTGCTCGTCTCGGTCCGCTCCGGGGCCCGCGACTCCATGCCCGGAATGATGGATACCATCCTCAACCTCGGCCTCAACGACGAAACCGTGGTCACCTTTGCCCGCGCCACGAACAACGAACGACTCGCCTGGGATTGCTACCGTCGTTTTATCCAGATGTATGGCGATGTGGTCATGAACGTCCAGAAGCGGGGCAACGAAGATCACGAACCGTTTGAGGTGGTGATCCATGCCCTCAAGCATGAGCGCCATCACCAGGACATCGATGACCCCAAGCTGACCGTAGGAGATCTGCAAGAAATGGTGATGCGCTTCAAGAAACTGATTAAAGAGCGGGCCGGCGCGGACTTCCCGCAAGATCCCTGGAAGCAGCTCTGGGGCGCCGTCGGCGCGGTGTTCGGCTCCTGGATGAATGACCGCGCCATCGTCTACCGCCGCAAGTACAACATTCCCACCGAGTGGGGCACTGCTGTCAACGTGCAGGCCATGGTCTACGGCAACACCGGAGATAAATCGGGTTCGGGGGTGGCCTTCACACGCGATCCGGCCACCGGCGAAAAAGTTTTTTACGGTGAATTCCTCATCAACGCGCAGGGTGAAGATGTGGTCGCCGGCGTGCGCACCCCGGAGCCAGTCGCCAATCTCCACAACTACATGCCCAAGGCCTTCAAAGAGCTCGAAGGCATTCGCACGAAGCTCGAGAAACACTTTAAGGATGTACAGGACTTTGAATTTACGATCCAGGACAGCAAAGTCTTCATGCTCCAGACGCGTAGCGGCAAGCGCACGGGTCTCGCTGCCGTCCGCTTTGCCATTGAAATGGAGAAGGAAAAACTCATCGACTGGCAGACGGCCATCCGCCGCGTCCCCGCCGATCAGTTGGACCAGGTGCTCGCCCCGGTTTTTGACAGGAAGGCCATCGCCGCGGCAAAGGTCATCGCCAAAGGGCTTCCCGCTGGTCCCGGCGCCGCTGCCGGTCGTATGTACCTTAACGCTGACCGCGCCGTGCAGGCCGCCGAGAAGGGTGAAAAAGTTCTTCTCGTGCGCAACGAAACCTCACCCGAGGACCTGCGCGGCATGATCGCCGCCGAGGGCATTCTCACCGCCAAAGGCGGTGTCAGCTCGCACGCTGCCCTGGTCGCCCGCCAGATGGGCAAGGTCTGCGTCTGCGGGGCCGCGGCGCTGCAGATTGACTACGCCGCCAAAACCATGACCGTCGATGGCGTCAGCTACAAGGAAGGCGATTTTCTCTCGATCAACGGCACGGCTGGTGAAGTATATGCCGGCCAGATTGCCACAGCCGCTTCGGAAATCGTCCAGGTGCTCATCGAAAAATCACTGGTCCCCGGCAAGAGCCAGACCTACCAGAACTTCCAGAAGCTCATGGACTGGTGCGCCAAAGCTACGCGCATGAGCGTGCGTACCAACGCCGACACCCCGGAACAAACCGCGCACGCCGTGGCCTTTGGCGCCAGCGGTATCGGACTCTGCCGCACCGAGCACATGTTTTTTGAAGGGGATCGTATCGACGCCATGCGCGAGATGATTCTGGCCGACACCAAGGAACACCGCGTCGCCGCCCTCGCTAAAATCCTTCCCTACCAGCGGGAGGACTTCATCGGTATGTTCAAGGAACTTGCCGGACGCCCGGCAACCATCCGCTTCCTCGATCCTCCGCTCCACGAGTTTCTTCCGCACGAAGGTGCCGCGCAACAGGATCTCGCGAAAAAGATGGGCGTGGCGGTTGAGAAGGTGAAGCAACGAGTTAAAGAATTACATGAGTTTAACCCGATGCTGGGTTTCCGGGGCTGTCGTCTCGGCATCGTCTATGAAGAGATCTCCGAAATGCAATCTCGAGCAGTACTTGAAGCTGCTGCCGAGGTTCAGAAGTCTGGCGTTAAAGTCCTTCCGGAGATCATGATTCCGCTCGTCGGTTTCAAGCGCGAGCTCGACCTCCAGGTGGAGGTTGTGCATCGCATCGCCCGCGAGGTGATGAAGGAAAAAAACGTAAAGCTCAACTATTTGGTCGGGACCATGATAGAAGTTCCGCGCGGCGCCCTCACCGCCGACGAAATCGCCCAAACCGCGGAATTCTTCAGCTTCGGCACCAACGATCTCACGCAGACGGCCCTCGGGATGAGCCGTGACGACTCTGGTTCCTTCCTCGGACCCTACCAGGAACTGGAGATCGTCAAGAAGAATCCCTTCGCCACCATCGACCAGGCGGGTGTGGGCCAGTTGATGGAAATCGCCGTGAGCAAAGGACGAAAGACACGCCCCGACATCAAGCTGGGCATCTGCGGGGAGCACGGTGGAGATCCGGACAGCGTAAAGTTCTGCCACCGCTTGGGCCTGAACTACGTCAGCTGTTCGCCCTTCCGCGTTCCGGTGGCCCGCCTCGCCGCCGCGCAAGCCGCCATCGAGGAAAAAGCCGAGCCCAAGAAAAAGTACCGGTAGTCGAGGCGATGCTGGGGGCCTGGAACTACAGCGCGTAGGCACTTCATGCAAAGCATGAAGTCCTCCGCAGGGGCGTCTCCATCGCCAACGCGCCTCCTGAACCAACCCTTTAGCGGTGACGGGGTCCGCTAAAGCAGTTCAGAATGAGCCTCCGAGGCTCCATGGGGGCGCCCGCTCGGCATAAACTCATAGCCCGGTTTGCCGAGGTGCTCTTCCTTGATCTTCCGCTATTCTCACAAGAGGCAGAGCAGCGCCTCTTGCGTGCGACGAGGCAGCGTTTTCAGCCGGGGCGACAGCTGTCGCGGTTCGCCAGTCGGCGCGCAGACGAGCAAGCCGATCACGTGGGCATTTTCAGGAAGAAGTACAGGCCCAGAAAAAGGAAAATGATGTCCGGGGACCAGCCCGCCAAAAAAGGCGGCAGCTGCCCGATGCCGCCCATGGCCTGCAGCAGCTGCTCCATCGACCAATAGACAATCCCGATGGCCACGCCGATGGCGATGCCGCCGACGGCTCCCCGCGTGCCCACATAAAACGCAAAGGGGATCGCCAGCAACATGCTGATGGGCGCCATCAAGGGAAAAGCCAGCTTGCGGTGCCACTGCACGGTGAGCGCGGCGACGTCATAACCCGCCTGTTGCAGGCCCGCAATGTACGCGCGCAAATCGCGCCAGCTCATCTGAAACGCCTGCAGGAACTCGCGATTAAAATAGCTGGGCGGTTCGGTCAGCTCCGGCAGGTCACGCACGCGGAATTGATCGAAGCGGGTGATGGCGCCGCCGGAAAAGTCGCGCACCCAGCCGCCTTCAAGCACCCAGACCTTCTGCGAGTTGGACCACTGCGCGCGCGAAGCAAACACGCGCCGGCGCACCTGAAACGTCACGGGATCCAGTTCCAACACCGTAAGCCCGCCGAACAAATTCTGCGTGGGCTCGAAGACATCGTAGTTGTAAATTTTTGAGTTCTCCCCGAAAATCCAGCGCTGTGGCCGCTGGTAGGTCTGCGGGGGCTTGCCCTTGATCTGGTTGCGCAGCGCATCCTGTCGCTGGTTGGCGTAAGGCAGATACACGTCGTCGAGTACCACCAGCGCGCCAGCCAGCACCACGCCGGCAAGGAGCAGCGGCACGGCCAGACGATATAAGCTGACGCCGCTGGCCTTGATCGCCACCACCTCGTTGTTCTTGCTCATCACCCCGAGGGTGACCAGTACCGATACCAGAGCCCCGAGCGGCGCCAGGTTATACAGCAAGTACGGCGTGAGATAGCGGAAATAGTCCACCACCACCACGAAGGGAATGCCATGGCGGGCAATGTCGTCGAGCAACTCGAAAAACGTAAAAGCCTCGAACAGGAAAACGAAGGTGGCCATCAGCAGCAGGAAATAAAAAAAGAATCGCCGCAACAGATAAATATCCATCAGCCGCGGGAAGCTGCTTCCAGACCAAGGCGGCGCCTCCGAACCGTTCCCCGACATCTCCTCTGCGGCCGCCGCCCGCGCCGACGCCGCGCGCGCTCGCGCCAAAGCCTTACGCCGCCGTACGATGCGCACCCAGGACGAGAATCTCCGCGCGCCCGCCAGCCATCCGCTTTCCCCGCGAAATTGCTCCATGCGCGGTAAGAGCGACAAGCCCAGCACAAAGAGCAATACGTTCGCGGACCAGATGCCCAGCGCCGGAGGCAGGGTTCCGTGGCGAGCCATTCCCGCGCCGACGATGAACAGCAGGTAATACGAAGCGATGAGCAGCACGGCGATCAACGAGCCCGCCGCGCGCCCGCCGCGGCGAGGTTGCGCTCCGATGGGCACGGCAATCAGCGCAAAAACGAAGCAGGCCACCGGAAACGCCAGCCGCCGATGCAGTTCAACGCGCGCCTCTCGCCATCCCGGACCGTGGTCGCCGACCAGTTCGCGCCAGCCGCGTTCCGGATTGCTCAACTCGCGCGTTTCTCCGGCATCGATGCTGCTGAACTCAATGGGCCAGTCGCTCTGGCCAAACGCGGTCACCGAATAGTGTTCGGTGTCGGTGCGCGTGAATTCATGCGTGGCGCCGCCCTGCAGATGCAGTTCGAGCTTGCCGAGGCTGGGCTCGGCAACCACGATGGCGTCTTCTGCAAGCGTCAGTTGCGCGCCGCTGTCCTGGCCGGTCTCCGCCAGGAAGACGCCATGCCACTGTGTGCCGCTGGCCGAAACGTCGTTCACATACAGCACCAGATGCGGAAATCGTTCGTCAAAAACGCGCGGTTGCACCGCGAAGGAAATCTGCGAGGTAATCAGGTCCGTCTCGATGGTTCGCAGCGTGCGCAATGCGAGAGGCGCTACCCACACCGTAAATATCAGGGTCGCGGCAAAGCCCGTAAACGCCAGGACCCCAACGGGCAGCAGGATGCGCCGCCGCCCGATCCCCAGCGCGGTGAGCGCAATGATCTCGCTGTCGGCGGACATGCGTCCCAGACCCAAAAGCACGCCAATCAAAATCGCCATGGGCACGGTAAACGTGAAAACTCCCGGGAAAACACACAGAAACAGCTCCAAAACCTGCGAGCCATTTCCGCTATGGCGCACAAACAGCTCCATGAGCCGCACCAATTGCGGAACGAAAAACACGAACGTGAAGACCACAAGTCCGAGGAGTGCGTGGCGGAAAACTTCGCGGACAATATAACGGTCCAGGATGCGCATGGCGGAATTGGTAAGTCTAGCACGCCGGGAACGCGCGCCGGGAGGAGTGCGGTCTAGGCTAAGATGATCCGGCCATGAGAAACAGGCGTGTCTTGCTCACCGCGCTCGGCGGACCGGAAGTCTTAAAAGTCATCGAAGACGACGTGCGGGACCCTGGTGCACACGAGGTGGGCATCCGGATTCTGGCTTGCGGCGTGGCCTTTGCCGACGTACTGATGCGTCGCGGAATGTATCCGGGCGCTGCGCGACCGCCTTATTCCCCCGGTTACGATATCGTCGGCGTCGTGCATTCCTGCGGGACCGGGGCCACGCAATGGAAGTCCGGCGATGTGGTCGCCGCCTTGACGGTGACGGGCGGGTATTCGCAATACATCGTGCTGCCGGAGTCCGAGTTGGTGCGCGTTCCGCCTGGAATCGATCCCGCCGAAGCCGTCAGCCTGGTGCTGAATTACACCACCGCATATCAATTGATCCATCGCATCGCGAGGTTGCAGGAAGGCGAAAGCGTACTGATTCACGGCGCGGGGGGTGGAGTCGGCACGGCTGCGCTGCAACTCGGCGCGCTTGCCGGTCTGAAAATGTTCGCCACCGCCTCCAAGCCGAAACATGCCTTGGTGGCCTTTCTCGGCGGCATACCCATCGACTATCGTGCCGAGGACTTCGTAAAACGTGCCGCGGGGGTGCACGCGGTATTCGACCCCGTTGGCGGCCGTAACTGGATACGCTCCTACCGCGCGCTCGGCAAGGGAGGAAGATTCGTCGGCTACGGTATGTCGGCGGCCATTGAAGGCGGGCGCCGACATGCGCTGCTCGCTGGCGCCAGTTTCGCATGGCTTGGCCTGGCACGCTGCCTTCCCGGAAAATCCGCGCGCTGGTACAGCCTCACTGCGGAGAAAAAGAATCACCCCGCATGGTTCCGCGAAGATCTCGCGCGCTTGCTGGCCATGCAGCGCGAGAAAGCGATCAGCCCGGTGCTCGCCGATCGCCTGCCGCTGCGCGAGGCAGCCCGTGCTCACCAGCTGCTGGAGGCCGCTGCGGTCAGCGGCAAGATCGTTTTAATGTGCCAGGAATGATGCGCACCCGGCGTGATCGTTTACGCGCGCCGAATAGCGGGACGGCCGAGCCTATGCCAGGCATGAGAGTAACCCTGAACTTGTCGGGAAACGGAGCAAGGCCCCGCCCGCAAACACAGAAAAACCCGGTCTTTTAAAGACCATGGCTTCGTGCTGATTCCCGATGGATGGGCCTGACCCGAGTTTCGATTCAGTCGAGGGGCTCCCGCCCGGTGTACTTGAGGATGTACAGGCCTCCGGTATGGCGATCGATGGCGTAGATCAAGCCATGCTCATCGACGATGGCGTGGTTGATTTCGATGGCGTGCGTCGTATTGTTCGGCGGGGCCGGGGGGACGAAGTAGGCAATCTCTTCGATGTGCGGCGGCGCGTTCAGAACGCCCGGAGTATCGAGCAGCCGGAAGACTCGGACCCCGCCGTTGAAGAAACTCGCTACCGCTGAATTTTTCAAATCTGCAGACGTGGAACTGGGAAAGTTAGGCTGCAGATTATGAGAGCCGTACCGCCCGCCCCGCTTGCACAGTTCACTCGCGTTCGCGGCCAATGGAGCCGTGCCCAAGATCACGGGATTGGTCTCCGCGCGCAGGTCCACGAGCCAGACGAGTTTCGGGGCGTCGGCGCAATTGTCTTTCACGGATTCATCGGAAACGAACGCTAATCCTCGCTCGAAAAGAGGCTGGACAGTGTGCGTCCACGCGGGATACGGCGGGGAGAACTTGAGACGGCTCACCAGCTTCGGCGCAAAGCTGCTCGCGCGCCCAGCCCGCACGTCATTCAGCCCGGAAATATCCAGGATAATTTCGCCACCGTCGATGTAGCCCATATACGCGCGGTCCGGCCGCTCCGGAAACACGCCGATACTGTGCGCCCGATAGCCGTCATCGATCTTGTGACGCTCGGGAAGGCAGCCGGGCAGGCAAGCATCGCCCTCCTGCGTCCCGGGCAGCCACCAGCGGGCGACTTCACGGGGATGCCGGGGATCGCGAAGATCCACCACCAGATAGAATTGATTGTCCTTCGCATTCGTGGGACGGGAGTCTCGCGTACCACTGGACAGATACGCGAACTCCCCATCCACAAACCATAGCCAGTGCACACCCGGGGAAGCGGGACCTGAGGTGTCAAAAAAAGAGAAGGAAAGATCCTGCAGACTCCTCGCCTTCTCGATACGAGCGAGGTCGGAAACATCCAGCACCCACATGCCCGCCGGGCTTTCGCCTACCTTCATCGCTTGATTCGCGACCGCCAGCACGTTCTTCGACAAGCCCAATGAGTTACACCGCGTGACGCCCGGCTGGGGCGATGGCAACTGATTGATCATCTGCGGTTTCTCAGGATGCGTGACATCCACGATGCTCAGGCAAGTGGTTTCCCCCTCATGCGCGATATACAGAATGCGCCGTCCGTCCGGCCACTGCTGGATGGCCATGCCCTCGCCTCCGTCGCCATGACCGTTGAGGTCGTTGTGAGCCACAAGTTCCATGTTCTTATGATCGGGCGAGTCCTGTGCCCGGCAGGGGAAGGACCAGGAAACGGCCCCAACGGACCCTAGCAGCGCAATCTGAGTAAGCCTCGACAAGTACATTTCTTTCTCCTTGCCATCGATAGGGGCGAGCCAGAGCAATGCGCTGGCCGCAGACAACCGCAGGATGGTAGCAGAACCGGTGGAGACTGCCCCCCGGGGCGGGGCGGCGAACAATTTTAGGCGCGCTCAGCAGCGGCTCTTTCCCACGGTGGAGGGATTTTTACCGAGGCCATTCCTGCCGCGGTCGCGGCCTGAACACCCAAGTCCGTGTCTTCAAACACCAGGCAGGTTTCGGGCGCAACACCGAGTTTGGCGGCGGCCAGCAGAAAGGCTTCCGGGTGCGGCTTGCTCTTCTGGTAGTCCCCGGCACAGACCAGTGTGGCGAAGTGCTCGAGCAGATTCAGCGAAAGCAGAGACGCGGTTACCGACTCGCGGGTGCTGCCCGAGACGACCGCGAAGGGAATCCGCCCGTGCTGGTCTGCGATGTGCTCGACCACTTCCGGCACGCTCTTAAGCTCCGGGAGCAGTTCGCGATAAAAACTCTCCTTCTGAGCCGACACGCGCTCGACGGGCATGCGCAATCCCTGCCTCTTGTTCAGCGAAGAAATGATCTCGGCTACGGGGGTGCCGCCCCAGGCGTAAAAAAGCTTCTCATCGAATGTGCAATTCCATTCGGCGAGAGCCTTTTTCCAAGCCCGGTAGTGCAGGGGCATCGAATCCACGATGGTGCCGTCGCAGTCGAAAAGATAAGCACTAAAGGAACCAGCGGGTAGCTTTAATTTCACGTGCGGCGCAAATCTCCCCCTTGATTTTAACCCACTCGACGCCTGGACGGGCGTGCTTACCGGAACTGATCCGCTACTCGCCCTGAATAAGCCGGTCGCGAAACGCGCAAGGCAAGGTAGAATTTCCCTACAGGGTTGACCGCCGCAAACCCCGCGGGCGGTCACAAGTCCAAAAAAAGAGGAACCGCCGAACCGGGCCAACGATGAGTCGAGTGAATTTAGTCGTTCTTTGGCACATGCACCAGCCGCAGTACCGCGATCCTGAAAATGGCCGTTACGTTTTACCGTGGACCCGCCTGCACGCCCTCAAAGACTACTGGGGTATGGTGGAAGTCCTAAAAGAATTCCCTGATTTTCACGCCACCTTCAATGTTGTGCCCTCGCTCGGCATCCAGCTTGAAGAATACGCCAGCGGCGAATTCAACGAGCCGTGGTTCACGCTGGCCTTCAAAGACACCTCGGAACTGACGCGCGAGGACAAAGCGGAGATTCTGGCGCGCGCGTTTCAGGTAAACCACGAGCGTTTGATGTCCCGCTGGCCGCGCTTTGTGGAATTATATGAGTGGTCGCAGCCGGCCGGTGGCGCGCAAGCGGTGGTCACCTTCACCCAGCGCGATTGGCGTGACTTGCAGGTGCTCTCGCAGCTCGCCTGGATGGACGAAGTCTGGCTTGAGAAAGAAGAAGCCGTCAGCCGCCTGGCCAGCAAAGGCAAAGATTTCTCGGAGTCCGACCATGCCGTCCTGAAAGCCAAACAACTCGAATTCCTGAAACTGGTCCTGCCCATTTATCGCGAGGCCGCGCGGCGGGGGCAAATCGAACTAAGCACCACGCCCTTCTATCACCCCATCCTGCCGCTGCTCTGCGACTCAGACATCGCCCGCGTGGCCAATCCGAGCACGCCGCTGCCGCGCCGCGCCTACCGCCGCCCCGAAGACGCGCGCGAACAACTTCGCCGCGCCCGCGAATATCACGAGCGCACCTTCGGCGTTCGCCCCATCGGCTTATGGCCCTCGGAAGGCTCCGTCTCCGACCAGACTCTGTCCATCGCGGGCGACGAGGGCTTTAAATGGTTCGGCACTGACGAAGGCGTTTTAGGCCGCACCTTGAATGTGGCTTTTTTTCGCGATGCCAACGGTATCCCCGCCAACGCCGACCGTCTATACAAACCCTGGCGCGTGCAGATGGGTGAGCAGGGCATTATCGGCCTTTTCCGCGATCACCATCTCTCGGATCTCATCGGCTTTGTCTACAGCCGCATGGACGCTCGCGCCGCGGCCGTCGATCTGCACGGCCGCCTGCGCTACCTCGCGGAGCGCACGCAAAGCGCGCAGCCCATCACCATCTGCCTGTTCCTCGATGGCGAAAACGCGTGGGAGTACTACGCCGGCAACGGGCGGCAATTCCTACGCGAATTCTACGGCTTGGTGCAGAGCGATCCGGAATTTCGCGCCCTGACCGCCAGCGAAGCGATTGCGGCGGCATCGGACGTCCCCACCACCGGCGGTATCTTCCCGGCCTCGTGGATCAACGCCAACTTCGACGTGTGGATTGGCCACAGCGAGGACGTCGCAGCCTGGGAGCTCCTATGGGATGCTCGCGAAGCCTACGCGCGCGCGTCCATAGCCCACGCCGAGGG
The DNA here is from genome assembly GCA_049516615.1 of Candidatus Acidiferrum sp. Taxonomy (GTDB): domain Bacteria; phylum Acidobacteriota; class Terriglobia; order Acidiferrales; family UBA7541; genus Acidiferrum. Next base: position 18,176 of record JBEKSZ010000067.1, read on the forward strand.
TCGCGAGAACGCCCCGACTGCCGAAGGCCTGAGAGTGGCCAAAGAATCTCTTCTGGCCGCCGAGGGCAGCGACTGGTGCTGGTGGTTCGGCCCCGAGCACAGCACCGCAAACGACGCGGAATTCGATGCCTTGTTCCGCAAGCACCTCACCGGCATCTACCTGGCCCTCGGCGAAGAAGCTCCCGACGAGCTGGCCAAAGCCATCAAGCGCCAGCCCGAACATGCCCTGCAAATCTCTCCGGCAGATCTGCTCAATATCAAGGTCGACGGCCGCGACACTTCTTATTTTGAATGGCTCAGCGCGGGCCTGTACTCTCCGGAGCGTCGCGGTGGCTCCATGCACGGCCGCGTCTTTTATCTGCATGAACTGCGCTACGGCTTCGAGGAGCAGCGCTTCTGCCTGCGCGTCGACCCCTTTCTTGAGGCCCTCTCTGAAATTGAGGATCCGGAGTTCCGCATCACCATCTCCGCCGGTGAGGAAATCGCCATCATCGTGCGCGTAGCGCGCGGGCGCATCGAGGAATTCGCCGTCGAGCAAGGACGCGCTTGCCTGCTAAACCCTAAAGGTTTCGTTGAAGCAGCCTTCGACGCTATCCTCGAAGTAGCCATTCGCAGGGACAAGCTCAAACTCGCCGGGGTGACGAAACTTAAAGTGGGGGTTGCACTTTGGCACGGCGGCTTGCCGGTGGACATTTTGCCATCGGAAGCTTTTCTTGAGATTCCGCTCGGCGAAGAAAACGCCTCCTGGCCGCTCGAGGCAGCACTACCCTAGATTTTGCTCGGGCGCTCGCCGCCCCCCGTTCACCGTGCGGGCCCGGGTTGCCCGAAGAGTCGTTCATTCCCGCAGCTGGAAACCTGCGGGTCGCACGGGTGCTCGTTGCCGTGGGCTTGGTTCCCCGAGGGGGCGTGGCGGCATCCGCGTGCGGTTTTTGCGCGCGCTTGACTTAAAAGGTCACTTGAAGAGTTTCACGGCGACTTCTTGCGCGCCATCGCCTACAGGGATCATCGTCAGCAATGCCGGATTCTCGGTGCTGATGCGAATGACCGCCAGGTCCCCGGAGGCTTGATTTACCGCCAACAGCAAATTGGGCCGCTCGAGAGAGTCGAAGGCCAACGCTCCCGGAGACGAACCCGCCAGAATCGGGCGCATTACCTTGCGATTGACGATGTCCACCGGCGCGATGCGGTCGGCAGCCTCATCTGAAACATAGAGACCGCTGGCATCGGGGAGCAGGGCTCCGTTGGTTGGCGTCGAACCCAGCAGCACGTAATCGCCAACCTCATGCGTCCAGGTATTGATCACCTGCAGCCCATGGGCTTCCGGCGAAATCACGTACAGCTCCCCGCCGTCGGGCTTCAGAATCATTTCTGACGGCCGGCCCGCCAACCCTAGATTGGTCAGCAACAGTCCGCGCCGCAAGTCGACGACTGAGACGCGCTCCTGTGTCCGGCTCAGTACAAACGCCAGCGAATTATCCGGCAACACCGCCACATCTTCCGGTTGCGCGACCACAGACACGCGCGCACGCTCCTGCAGAGTTGCCGCGTCGTGAATTCCTAGTGAATCGTCTCGGCGATTCACCACTACCAAGGTTTTGCCGTCGGGCGTCGCTTTCACCAAAACAGGTCCGCCCCCAGTCTTGGCCCGGCCGAGAATCGCGTGCGATTCGCAATCGATCGCCAACAACGTATCGCTTCCCGATGCGGTGCTGTAGGCCCGCCGCCCGTCGTTGGAAAAATCCACCGCATAGGGCCCCGGTCCAACCGGAATTCGCGCCGCAACCTGCCCCGCGCGTGCGCTGACCACCCACAGGTATCCGCCCGGCGCACTGGCGCCCCACAGTTCTGGCCGGGTCGGATGCGCGCGCAAACCTGTCGGCTGCGGCCCAACCGCGATTCGCCCGACCACGCTGAGTTTTACAAGATCCACCACGGCGAGGGAACCGCCGGCGGTGGTCACATAGGCGTACAATTTAAGCCCCGGGCGCAGGAACGACGGCCGGTGCTCGCGTAACACCACGCCAATGCCGGCCACCACCAGCACCACCAGCAGGAAAATTACGCGGAAATTTCGGGGACCTTTCATCTGAGCGAATTTGGACACGAGCATCTTACACAGCGGCCTGCGCTAGCGAAGTTCCATCCGCTCACTCCGTGGGGCAATCTCAATTCACGAACCTCGACGGCCTAATCTCATTTGCTCAATCTCCCTTGCCCGGTCTCAGTTGACATGACGGTGCAACACCCCGGCGATCTGCCGCGCTTCGTTCATCAACTCCGCAAACTCTTCGGGTACGATCGACTGCACGCCATCTGACCAGGCCTTGTCCGGCTCATGATGCACCTCAACCAGCAAGCCGTCCGCCCCCACGGCCACGGCCGCGCGCGACAAAGGCAGTACCTTGCTGCGCTTCCCGGTTCCGTGGCTGGGGTCAACCATGATCGGCAAGTGGCTGCGTCTCTGCACCGCCGGCACCACCGCCAAATCCAAAGTGTTGCGGGAAAAATCGGAGAAGGTGCGCACGCCGCGTTCGCACAGGATCACGCGATAATTTCCCTCGGACAGCAAATATTCCGCGGCCATCAAGAATTCATCGAGAGTCGCCGACATGCCACGCTTCAGCAAAACAGGTTTCTTGGCGCGACCCGCGCGCTTCAAGAGCGAAAAGTTCTGCATATTCCGCGCGCCAATCTGGATTACATCCGCATACTCTTCCACCAAGTCGAGCGATTCGTTGTCCACCGCCTCGGTGATAATCCCAAAACCAAATTTCTCACGCACCTTGGCCAAAATCTTTAGCCCGTCCTCACCGTGTCCCTGAAAGCTGTAGGGCGATGTCCGCGGTTTATAAGCCCCCCCGCGAAACAGTTTCACGCCCGTCGGCGCCACGCGCTCCGCGATCGCAAGGCACTGCTCCTCGGTCTCGACCGCGCAAGGCCCCGCCACCATGGCGATGTTCCCACCGCCGACCAGCACATCGCCGAGCGGGGTGGCGATGGCCACCACCGTGTCTTCGGCTTTCGCGTCGCGGCTCACCAACTTGTACGGCTTGCTAACCGGAATACATTCCACCACGCCGGGCAGCGACTCGAGCACCCCCAGATCGAGTGAACCCTTATTCCCGGTAATCCCGATCGCCGTCCGTAGCGACCCCGGGATCGCATGGGCTTTTAGTCCCAGCGCCTCAATCCGCGCACACACCTCCCGCACCTGCTGCTCTGTAGCCGCCGCCCCCATTACCACCAGCATCCACGGTCTCCTAAAGTAAGTCTTTATACCGGGACGAAATAGGCCCCAGGAATCTTTTCATCGCGCATTGCCAGCGCGGCATCTTTGGTTTCCCGCAGCTCGTTTGCGTTGCATGACCAGCGGTCGTCGGTTCGGGTTCCCGGCCGGGCAAGCGAGATGCATCGCGCTCGTCCGCAAGCAAAGTGAATTCTACGGACGCATGCAACTCCAGATCGAGCCGCGGCTGCCGGCGCATGGGTGAATCCCTTACGGGCACCTGGCGCCCATTAGGCCACGACGGGGTGGCTCCCGAATCGGGCAAGTCGTTGACGCAAGGCATGCGATGCCCGGGCCTTTTTCCAACTCGACCGTGTCGCTCCTGGCCTTGCTGTTCCTTGGCGCCACCAGCGCATCCACGTCTGGCAGGGTGTCTCACGGCAAGTCGGATGGTGGCGCGGGCTAGGCGTTCACCGGTTAGGACGGGAGCGCCCGTTCCCGCCGTCAGGGCCGCCAGCCCGGTGAAGGGATCCTCGATAATCCTGGCCTTGAACTTGCGCTGTTTCTTTCTTTCGCGGTGTTACGATGATGCGCTCAGCATCGAACTTGAAATCGCGGCCTTCCCCCGCTCGCAGCCTGAGTTCCTAAAGCAGCCAGCCGAGAACCGGTGCCGCGCTTTTTTAGGAAACTTTCCCCACGGTGCGCTGATTTTACTCGAATACGTGGCGATGGTCACGTCGTTAATAAATTCCGCGCGTGGCGCGCGTTTTTCTGCCCTCGTTTTCATGTGTGGTACAATCAGTGGTTTAAGACAAGGATAATTTCGTGCTAGGCACACCTGAACAACCCATAGCCGTTCTTAGCGAGTTCGATCCCGAGGACGAATACCGCCCCGAGCCCGAACCAGAGCCCCAGGCCCCCGCCTGGATGGACGGCACGCTCCGCCTCGGCATCCACACGAGCATCGCCGGCAGCTACCTAAACGCTCTGGAATCAGCGAAAAAGCTGGGCGCCAACGCCCTGCAGATCTTCTCCGCCAGCCCCCGCATGTGGCAGGGTGGCGTAACCCGCATCCCCGAAGTAGACGCCGCGGCCTTTCGCGCGAGGCGCGCCGAACTCGCCCTCGGCCCCCTCGTCATTCACGCCAACTACCTCATCAATCTGGCGTCCGCCCAGCAAATGCTCCGCGTCCGCAGCATCCAGGCCTTCCATGACGAACTCGTCCGCGCTGTAGCCCTCGGCGCAGATTTCCTCGTCGTGCACCCGGGTTCCTGCGGCGAATGCTCCATGGCGCAATCGATCTCGAACGTCATCGAGTCCGTCAAGCAAGCCAGTCGTCGCAATCCGCTCGGCAACCTCCGCATTCTTATCGAGAACACCGCCGGCATGGGCACCGCGGTCGGTTCGCGCCTCGAAGAAATCGCCGACATCCTCCACGGCCTCCGCGACGGCCCGGTTGCCGCTTGCCTGGACACCGCGCACCTGTTTGCCGCCGGCTACGACATTAAGACCGAAAAGGGCTTGGCCTCGACGCTGGGCCAAATCGAAGCCACCATCGGCCTCGACAACGTCCCGGTAGTCCACATGAACGATTCAAAGGTACTCCTCGGCGGCCGTGTGGACCGCCACGAGCACCTCGGCCACGGCAAAATCGGCGCCGAAGCCTTCGAACGCATACTGAAACACCCGCGCCTCAGCGCCACGCCGCCCGACGGCGTCCTCGGCCGCGCTTTCATCCTCGAAACTCCCATCGACGATCCCGGCGATGACCGCCGCAATCTCGCCGCGCTCTGGGATCTGGCCGGACTTAAAGACTCCGCGCCCGAAGCCGAAAAAGGCTTCTCCATGCTTACCGCCAAGTTAAAAGTAAAAATGGACGAGCAGCGCAAACAGCAAGCCAGTGCCAAGCGCAGAATTGCCAGCGCCCTTGAAGCCCGCGACGAGGACCGCAAGCCCGAGCCCAAGGTTATAATCAAAGCGCCATTCAAAATGCCCGCAGCGATCTTGGCCGCCCCTACGCCCTCTGCGAGTCCCGACAGGGCGGCAGCACAGAAAACACCGGCGAGAATCGCGGCGAAAGCGCTATCCAAAACAAAGTCCCGCAAAAAAGGATAAACTACTGGCGTGGCCGACCAGACCCTAGCGCCCACCTACAATCCGCGAGAGATAGAGGCCAAGTGGCAAAAGCGCTGGGAAGCCGCGCGCGTATTTGAGACCGAAGCCGACCCGAGCAAACCCAAGTATTACGTACTCGAAATGCTCCCGTATCCCAGTGGAACGCTCCACATGGGCCACATGCGCAACTACACCATCGGCGACGTCGTCGCCCGTGTAAAACGCATGCGCGGTTTCAACGTCATCCATCCCATGGGTTGGGACTCCTTCGGCCTGCCTGCCGAAAACGCCGCGATAAAAAACCATACCCATCCGCGCGTCTGGACCAATAACAACATCGCCGAGTTCCAGCGCGCCTTCCGGCGCTTCGGGTTTAGCTACGACTGGCGCCGCGAAATCTCCACCTGCGAACCTGAATACTACCGCTGGAACCAGTGGTTCTTCCTGCGCATGCTCGAGCGCGGCCTCGCCTATCGCAAAAAAAGTCGTGTCAATTGGTGTCCGAAATGCTGCACCGTCCTGGCCAACGAGCAGGTGGTCAACGGCTTCTGCTGGCGTCACGAAGACACCCCTGTCGAGGTCCGCGAAATCGAGCAGTGGTTTCTGAAAACCACGGCTTACGCCGAGCAGCTCCTCGATGATCTGCAACTTCTCGAAGGCTCCTGGCCCGAGCGGGTCATCACCATGCAACGCAACTGGATCGGCAAATCCCATGGCGCGCGCGTGCGATTCGCCGTGAACGATCTGCCGGGCGGAGAAACAATTGAGATCTTCACTACCCGCATCGATACGATTTACGGCGCCAGCGCTATCGTCCTGGCGCCCACGCACCCGCTGGTCGCCAAGCTCCTTGAGCATTCACCCGCTGCCGGCGAAGGCATATTGAAGCTGGCTGAACTTCGTCGCGGTTCGGTCAAAGCTGAGGATCTGGCCACCGCGGAAAAAGAAGGCTTCTTTACCGGCCGCTTCGCGAGCAATCCGTTCAACAATTCTCAAATCCCCATCTGGGTCGGCAATTTTGTCCTCATGGAATACGGCACCGGCGCCATTATGGCCGTCCCTGCGCACGATGAGCGCGATTTTGAGTTCGCCAGCAAATACAAGCTGCCCAAGCCGGCGGTGGTCATCAAAGAAGTTGCGCCCAACTCGGCAAGGGAAATGGCCAAGGCCGCGCACGCGGAAAAGGAAGTTCCGCCGCCAGCTCCGGCCGAACCTTTCACAGAATACGGCGTAAGCGTGAATTCCGGCCCCTACTCCGGTCTTGAAACCGCTGCGGCCATCGAAAAAATGGCGGCCGACGCGCAAGCCCGGGGCTTCGGAAAAAAGGAAACCATCTTCCGCCTGCGCGACTGGGGCATCTCCCGGCAACGCTATTGGGGCACGCCAATCCCGGTAATCTACTGTGAAACAGACGGCATGGTGGCTGTCCCGGACAAAGATCTTCCCGTGGTTCTTCCGCCCAACCCAAAACTAACCGGCGAAGGCGAGTCCCCCTTGGCGGCCACGCCCGAATTCGTAAACGTGCCATGTCCAAAATGTGGCCGTCCCGCGAAACGTGAAACCGACACCATGGACACGTTCGTTGACTCCTCCTGGTATTTCTACCGCTACTGCGATCCCCAGAACGCCAGTGCGCCGTACGACGGCGCCAAAGTAAAATACTGGTTTCCCATCGACCAATACATCGGCGGCATCACCCACGCCATCCTGCACCTCCTCTATTCGCGCTTCTGGTGCAAGTTCATGCGCGACCTGGGGCTAATCGAGCACTCCGAACCCATCGCGCGCCTCTTTACCCAGGGCATGGTGCAAAAGGGCGGCGTGGCCATGTCCAAGTCCAAGGGCAACGTAGTGGGCGCCGAAGACATGGCCGAAAAATACGGTGCCGACACCGGCCGGCTCTACACCCTATTTGCCGCACCACCCGAGAAGGATTTGGAGTGGAGCGAAGAAAGCATCGAAGGCAGCTGGCGTTTCCTAAACCGCGTCTTCCGCCTGATCGCCAAACACGCCCCCGCTCTTGCCGTTTTAGGGGAGCAGCATGCTGCGCTTCCCCTGGCCCGGACGGATACCCGGTCGGGATCTACTTCAAACAACTTGCCCGACCTAACCGCACGCGAACAGTCCCTGCTCCGCAAAACGCACCAAACGCTCCGCCGGGTAACCCAAGACTTTGAAACGCGCTGGCATTTCAACTCCGCCATCGCCTTAATCATGGAACTTACCAACGAAATCTATGCTCAGGAACCGCTCGACGGATACATCAGGCCC
>JBEKSZ010000068.1:0-25629 GCA_049516615.1 Candidatus Acidiferrum sp.
TTCGACAGAATGGAGGTGGGCGGCTTTTGCAGGGTGGCCGCATATTCTTGGTGGTCCTGCATGGCCTGCAGACGTTGCGGGGCGAGGCCTATAACTTTAATTTCGCAGTCCACACCCGGTTTGATACCGTTGCGAAGCAGAATTTTGCGCAGCGTCTGGCTGTAGGCCGTGTCCGGACCATCAACTATTATCGTGCGCCCACGGAGATCCTTGACCGACTTAATCTCCGGTTGCACGATCAATTCGCTGGTGGCGGTTTCACCGCCGAGCACGATGACCACATCCGCCTGGCCGGAGTCCGACATGACGACAGCATTTTCCGCCGCCGAATGAGCGATGTCCGCGCCATGGCTGGCCAGCGTGCTGCGCAGCGCGTCGGCGTCCGCGGCCTTTTCCGCGTGTACCTCGATGCCAAAGCGCGCGAAGATTCCCTTGCTAGTTCCGACAACGACTGGCAGCGGAATACCCGGGAGACCAATCAGACGAACGGTCTGCAGCGCCGGCTCTTGCGCCGAAGCGGCAATATTCACGCCCAACATCAAAAGGGCGGAAAGGACTCCAGCGAACGCTGCGCGCCTCACGGCCGCCGGCCTCGGTCTTCGCATCTCATTTTTGTGCCTTCGCTCATTCCCCGCCATGCTTGCACCATTGCGCGACGTCAAGATTCTGAATCGCAGGATCAGAACAACAACTTCAACCCCAATTGGATGGCGCGATTACCGCCTGAACCCAGCACCGGATTCGCAGCCGCAACGTCGGGTGTGGCACAGCCACAGCCGAACAAACTGTGGCTGGACGGGTCGTCGTTGGCCCCCGCGCCATAATCGCTCGGCCCGCCGTAGGGATTGGCAAAATTGGGATGGTTGAGGATATTGAACAATTCGGCGCGGAACTGCGCGGAGAATCGTTCCGTGATCTTCCAGTTCTTGGCCACCGAAAAATCCCAGTTGCGGAATCCCGAGTCCCGGAAGATGTTGCGACCCATCGTGCCAAAGGTGCCAAGGGCCGGGGGAATCATTACGGAATTGCCCTTCATGTAGCAGCCAAAAGTATCCAAGGATTGCAGGAGAGCGGGAGTCGTGGCTTTTGCCGTGCAAGCCGCCGGAATACTCGCACCTGAAAAATAGGGGATGGGATTCGGACCGGAAGTGAAGTCCGAAGGATTGCCGAAGAAATCCCAGCGGTCCTGAAATTCTCCGGTGCCGCTGATGTCATCGACGGTATCGGCAACGGTCCACGGGGCGCCGCTTTGCAAGGTGACGATGGAATTGAGTTGCCAGCCTTCCAGCAATTGCCCAAAGGATTTTTTGCCCGGAATAATATAGGTCGCGGACAGCGTAAAGCGGTGACGGATGTCAAAATCGCTGTTGCCGTACTGCAGGTTTGGATGGGTGCTGTCCTGGGGTTGATATTGGTTCCAGTTCTCTGACGAATCATCGAGAGCGTGTGAAAAAGTGTACGCGGCAACCAGTGAGACACCGTGATAGTTGCGAGCCGTCAAGGTGGCCTGCAAACCGTTGTAGTTTGATTTATAGAGCTCCGAGAGGTAGTTGATGAATCCGAGATAGGGATACTGGCTTTCAAAAGGGCGGGACAGTTGTTCTGCGACGGGATCCGTAGCCCCCGCCGCGACCGCCGCCGCCGTCCATCCTGAGCCGGGCACCGCCTGGTTGATGTCGGTGATACCCGGCAAACGCGAGCCATGGTTTCCTACATATGCGACTTCCGCAGAAATTTTGCTCGAGAGCGCGCGTTGTAGGTTCAGCGTCCAGGTGCTGACATAAGGCGTATGAAAATCGCGGTCCATGGCCAGGATGCTGCAAGGACCCGGGTTGGTTCCTGTTCCGGGCGCGGTAGCGGGCAAGCCATTGCCGCAAATCACGCTGGTGGCGTTGGGAAAAACCGTGCCGTTCCAATTCAACTGAGCTCCAGAAAAAGTAACCGCCGAGGCATTGATGGTTCCGCTGCCCGCGGTTAGTGAACCATCCGGCTGCACGATGGTGGCGCCGGTCGGAATTACGCCGAGACCCAGAGTGACGGAATTGCTGGTTTGCTGCTGAGAAATGAGGACGTCGGCGGAAAGGGTATCGTAAATGATGCTGCCGCCAGCGCGAATGATGGTTTTCCCGTCGCCGGCAACGTCCCAGGCGAGGCCCAGACGCGGAGAAAAGTTTTTGTGGTCCGGATTGTAGATGGAGCCGATCTGCTGACCGACTTGCTCGAGCCCCACGCTTGGTTGGAAATTCCCGAGCAGGTTGCCCGCCGCGGACGGAGGGGTGGTGAATTCATAGCGCAGACCGAGGTTCAAGGTGACGCGCGGGGTCAAGCGCCAATCGTCCTGCAGAAATCCTGCTACCGACCATACCGACAGGTCGCGAACCGGATCACCTACCTCGATCGATCCGGTGCTCGGCAAACCAGCAAAAAAATCTTCCAGCGGGCTAGCGCCATGAAACGCGGAGTTCTTGGAAAACTTGATCGTGCCTCGGCCGGAGCGGAAGGTGCCCTCGTCGATGCCGTACTTGCGAATTTCGCCTCCGAACTTGAAGGCGTGTTTGCCGCGCAGGTGCGAAACGTTGTCGATGAAGTCGTAGGCCTCGTCGGGTCCGATGAGTTTGGGGTGGTTCGCTCCGTTACCCAGCGCGGTAAAGCCTGAGATAGAGATAGACGGCAACCCCCCAAGCAGCGGATTGGTGACGCCGGTGTTAACGCCGTACTCGGACGCGGACATGTTCTGGTCCAGCGGGAGGATCGGCTCATAAAGGCGGTTGTATCCGAAGCGCGCTTCGTTTACCCACGATGAGTTGGGCGTCCAGGTCCAGCTTCCATCGGCAACCTGTGCCCGGGTATGCAGGAGCGTTAAATATTGCGCCAGCACGTACTGCTTGTCGGCCAACGTGCCATTGGAATCGCCAAAAAAATAAAAGCCACTGAACGAGTTCTTATCGTTGAGGCGGTAGTCGATTTTAACGAGCCCGTTGTCCCCCGATTCCGTGTTCGGGAATCCCGTGTCTATGCTCGAGGAGCCGGTGTTGTTGACGCCAAACACGTTCCCCGTGCAGGAAATCGGCGGACCTACCGTGCACCCTGCGAGCTTCAAACTGACCGGGCTCACAGGTACTCCGGCGTTCTGCAAGGCGGCGATGGCGTCCGGCAGGCTGTTGGCGGGGTCTGGCGTCGCTTGCGCCGTAGTCTCCGGAACGACTACCCCGTAGGAATTCCCCACTGTGTAGCGAATGCCCTCATATCCGCCAAAATAGAAAAGTTTGTCTTTCTTGATCGCGCCACCCACGGTGGCTCCGAACTGCTCGAGTTCCACGGGAGTCTGGGGCGTTCCTGCCGGATCGTAGAAGTTGCGGGCATCAAATGCATCGCTGCGACCAAAGGCATAAGCCGTACCGTGAATGTCATTAGTTCCAGATTTAAGGCCCACGTTTACCACGGCCCCGGGTTTCCAGCCATACTCCGCAGTCGGGTTTACCTCCAGATTGAATTCCTGGATGGCGTCGATGGGCATGATGGTGGCGGCGTCGCCCGCCAGACCGTCGCCGTTGATGATGCTTTGCCCCGTGAAAGGCTCCACATTCTCGAGCCCGTCAATCATAAACATATTGCCTTCGGGACGAACGCCGTTGCTGCTGTGCGTGCTGGTTCCGCCTCCCGGATAGCTCACCACTTCCGGTCGCAACTGCAGCAAATTTTCGTAGTTGCGCCCGTTGAGCGGCAGATCGTTAATAATTTCGTTGCTTAGGGTTCCGCCTAGCGTCTGGCTGGTGGAATCGAGGAGCGGGATCTCGGCAACCACGGTGACGGTTTCCGCACTGCTGCCGGGCTCTAGAGCAAGATCGATGCGCGCGTCATTGCCGACCTCCAATTGAATGTCTCTGCGTTCGGCGGATTTGAATCCTTGCGCCGCGGCACGAATTAGATATATCCCGGGCAAGAGGTTGGGCGCGAGGTACTCACCGTCACCGTCCGTGACGACCGTGCGGGCCAGGCCTCTCTGCACGTCGGTGATGGTCAGCGTTGCACCCGCGATGGCGGCGCCACTCGTGTCGTGCACACTTCCAAGGATCCGCGCGGTGGAGGTCTGGGCGCCCGCAGGAGCCGAACTAAGCAATAGAGCCAGGAGCGCAGCAAAGAGTGTGGTGGGCAGCCAGATCTGATGAACCATGCGATGCGCGAGAGAGGTCACGCGGTCCTCCAAAGGACGGAAAATCAAGCCCCAAGGCCATACCGCGGTCTTGCGGTCTAACACCTCTACCACTCGACCAGTACGCTGTCAAGAAATTTCTGGATGGATCTCATCGAAATAAGAGATCAACGCGGAAATTGTAGTCGGCAAACAACAGTAACTACGCCATTTACAAACTCGCCAAGGGATCTCGGATGGAAGCTTCGCGGCGGATTGCAGTCAGAACGCCAAATCCTGCCGTCCGAGGCCGGCTGGGGCACTGGTCTGACAATGATACTAGGGTCTCGATGCGACTGCGGTTTCTCAACGCGGCTGGAAAGTGACGGAGGAAAATGCGAATCTCATCAAAGGTATTGATTATAAGGGATTTGCTACTGCTTCGAAGTTGCCCGGCGTGCGGCAGGGAGGTAGGCTGGTATCACCGCGTTTCGGGATATCCCCGCGCACGCGGGTTTGCAAGCGGTCAAGCCGCGGTCAAGCCGCGGTCTGCTCATCGCAACTGTCCCACACCGCCCGGAAAGCGGGGCGGGCGTCAGGCCCGCCGCACTCCAAACGTTTTAGTGATGGCTGCCACCGCCACCGCCGTGCGAACCGCCGCCGCTCGGATGCGAACCGCCACCACCGCTGCTGTGGCTCGGAGCGGAAGCTGCCCGGCTCGGGGCGGAGTTGGTGCGGCTCGGGGCCGAATAGCTGCGCGTCGGAGCCGAATAGCTGCGCTGCTGCGGCTGATAGGAACGATTGGCGGTGCTCGGAGCGCGGTTGCCGTTCGTGGCAGAGCTGACATTGTTGCGCGTGCCGGCGCTGTTGCTCGCGCCTGGCGCTCCCGCGCGCGCCCAGTCCGGGCGATCGCTCTGAAGATTGTGCGCGGTTTGCACGCTGCCATTGCCCGCAGAGTTCCGGCCCGCACCTTGCGGCGCGGTGCCCCGGTCCGTAACGTTGCCTTGCGCGGACCAACTGCGCCCGTTGCTGTTATAGCGCGCGGAATTATTCGTTGTGGATGGACGGGTCTGCGCGAATTGATTCTGGCGCGGGTTGTTGCCCGTGGCCGCGGAGCGATTGGCGGTAACGGTGCCTGAAGTCGATCGCGAAGTCGCAGTGCGGAACGCGTCGTGCGATGCACCGGCGGCCGGAGTGGTGCGGGCAATGACGGCGCGATTCTCAACCGACGATGGCGGCGTGGCCACGCCTGCGCCGGTGTGTCCCGCGCCGAGATAGCTCGCCTTGGTGGGCGCGAAACCCGCGCCGCTCGTGACATGCGCGCCATTTAACGAAGCCGCCGAAACGCGAGAACTGCCGCGATTAATGCGCTCGCCGCTCGTGAAACTGTTGCGTGAAGCGGCAGTCACGGCGTTGGCGTTGTGGGCGTAGGCGTAATTGAAACTGTGCGCGCCGTTGAGAACGCTGGTGTTGTGAATGACCGTGTTGTGAATATTGATGTTGTTCACGTAGCCGAAACCAGCGTGATACCAGGGATGGAACGGTTCACCGAATCCGAGCGGGAACCAGCCGACTCCGAAACCAACGCCGAAACCCACTCCGAAGCCGAAGCCACCGCCCAAGAAACCGACAAAAGCCGGGCCATAGAAGGGCGACACGTAGACCGGTCCCGGAGCCCAGCCCCAGCGACCGCCGTAGAAGCCCCAGCGGCCGTAGTGGTAGGGCGCAAAGCCCCACGGCTCATAACCGACCCAGCTCCAGCCCCAAGGACCGACATAGTTCCAGGAACCGTCGCTATAGGGCGCCCACCCTTCCGGAACGTCGTTAGGAGTCCAGACAGAACCGACGTCGGGTTGCTCACTCCAGGTACCGTTGTCGTCGAGGTCGGAAATACCGGGGACGTCGCGATTGACGTAGCGAGCGGAAACCGAATTGTCTTCGCGCAGGTCGCGGTCGTTGGCCCAGCGGTCCAGTCCGTCGGGTGGCGGTGCGCCATGGACAGAATATTGAACGTTGTTGTCGGTGCCCACAAATTCGGCGCGATCGCCAGGATGGATGACGTAGTTCTGGCCCGCGGCGAGAACGTCTCCGCCGCCACGGATGACCGTGACGCGGGTCCCGTCACCATTTTCCGCGACGTCGATGCGGAAAGCACCCGCTTGCTTGACGGTGAACACCGCGTTCGGCGTATCCACCTCATAGATATCGCCTTCGCGCATTTCGCGCACGCGGAAATTGATGCTGCCCTCGGCAACGCGCATTTGCGTGACCGGGCCGTCCAGATTGAGGAACGAGAGAGCCGTCATGCTGCCGAGATGAATGGTGACCTGTCCGGCCTGGAGTTCGGCGCGGGAGTCCTTGTCGACCCAAAGCTTGTCGCCTACGGTGACGGGACGGTTTCTGACGGCGTTGCCCCAGTCGCCCTGGCCGCCGGGCTGGAGCGAGACCGAGCCTTCAAGAAGACTGACGCGCGCGGCCCGGCTTGGGGGATCAACTTGACTCGCGCCGTTCGGGGCCGCTGGATAGTTTGGAGCGTTTGACACCGGCGGCGCGCCTGGAGGGGCCCCAGGGGGTGGCGGAGCGACCGGAGGCTGTTGCGAATCTTGGGGCGCCGCAGCAGGTGGCGGGGCCTCGCCGCTCGACGGAGCGGCGCTTTGCGAAGCATCGTACGTCGGGTTGGCTGGCGGGGCTGCTTGCGGGTCTTGCGCGAGCGCCTTGGGCGCCGCATATGCGAACAGAAGACCGATCAGGCTCAGCGACAGAAGCAGTCTGCCATTACCGGTTAGTGTGGTCTTCAACATGTTTTGTGTCCCTCGAACCTCAATCACTATAAAGACGTGGCCAAGCTTGGGGAGCAGTACAAGCATTATGAACCGAACGGCTCCCAAGGGGTAGAACCCGACTATGGGAAAAAAGTTGTCGTAACGGACAGTTGGTCACCTGGGGGCGATTCTGAGGAGCCGAACGACAGAAAAAGAACGGTTTAGGCCTCTCCAAAAACCGCAGAACCTAGCCCAAAAGCGTCCCGCGAGGCCCGCGATCGGGCTTGCCGCTGCATCTTACGCCAACTAGCCCTTAATCTGTCCTTTGGAGCAGGCGCTTTATGAGACGACTCTTCTTTACAGTACAGGCTTGTGGGCGCCTACGCCCCTCTGGGAGAATGATGCGCTATGAAGGCTAAATGGCTAGCGGGATTGACGGTGGTGGTTGCGGCAGCGGCGCCAGCGCCGGCGCAGACTTGGCGACAGGTCGGACCTGCGGGCGGCACGGTGATTACCCTGGAGGCCGATCCGCACGATGTCAAGAAGCTTTATCTCGGTACTTCGGACGGGCACGTGTTCGCATCGAGCGATGAAGGCGGACACTGGCAACTGCTCAGCCGAATCGGAACCGGCCAGGATGATGTGGTTACCCATATTCTGGTGGACTCGCGGGATTCCAACCGTTTGTACGCCAGCACCTGGACGCTGTATTCGGGCGGCGGGGGCGTGTATCTGAGCACGGACGCCGGACGTACCTGGACCATTGCCGGATTGCCGCACGAGACGGTGCGCGCGCTGGCGCAATCGCCGACGCATCCGGAAGTTTTTCTTGCCGGATCGCTGACGGGCGTGTATCGCTCGGCAGACAACGGCGCGAGCTGGGAGCGCATCACGCCGGAGCATCACGACGATTTGCGGAACTTTGATTCCGTGGCCTTTGATCCGCACGACGACAACATTATCTATGCCGGGACGTACCACTTGCCGTGGAAGACCGTGGATGGCGGGAAAAACTGGACGAACGTCAAAGCCGGGATGATCGATGATTCCGACGTAATGAGCATCATCGTGGACCCCAAGAATCCGGACAACGTGCATGCCACGGCGTGCTCGGGAATTTATCACAGCGTGAATGCTGCGCAGACTTGGACCAAATACCAGGGGATTCCGTTCGTGTTTCGCCGGACCCAATTGATTCGCGAGGATCCGCGGGATTCGCAGGTGCTGTATGCCGGAACAACCAGCGGACTCTGGAAGACGACCAACGAAAAAGATTTTAAGCGCATTACCCCGGGCGACTGGGTCATCAACGCGATCATCATTGATGCGCAGCATCCCGACCGCTTGATTCTCGGGACGGAACGCGAGGGCGTGCAGATCAGCGAGAACGGCGGGGCGACGTTTACCTCGGCGAACGTGGGATTCCATCATCAACATCTTTTGGATGTGGCCATGGATCGCGAGAACACGCAGCGCGCCTTGGTGGTGCTGACGTTTGATACCGACGCGTTTCTGGCGACCAAGGATGGCGGCACGTCGTGGGCACCGCTCGGTCCGGGACTGAAGCGCACGGATTTGCGGCATGTGTATGCCGCTCCGACGGGCTGGTGGGCCTCGCTGAACAATGGCGGATGGATGAAGTATGACGAAACGGCTGCGAAATGGGTGAAGGCGGGATTGTATGTTCCGGATCCGGTTGCGGCCCCGGCCGCAGCACCTGCGCCAGCCAGAAAGAGTACGAAATCCGCGGCGGCGAAAGCTCCCGTGAAGAAAAAGGCGCCTGTAGCGCAGCTGACGGCGTTTCTGGTCAACGACATGGTGTTTGGAACGGATGCCTGGTACGCGGCGACGGCGGGCGGCCTGCTGGTTTCCAAAGATAAGGGCGCGACGTGGCAATCGCCATCTGCGGATGCGTTCCTCAAGCGACCCGCACAATCACTGGAAGTTTCGGCGGACGGCGCGCAGGTTTGGGCAGTCTCAGAAAAAAACCTGCTGTACTCGGCCGATAGTGGTGCGACCTGGAATGCCAAGGAATTGGCCTTTGCCAATGCCGGGAATCTGAAACTGCATCATGTGGACGATGCGAATCTGTATTTGACCTCCAATATGGGTTTGTATGTTTCGCAGGATGCGGGACGGAATTGGACGCGGGCGGACGTGCGTGAATTGCAATTCCAGGACGTGGCCGCAAGCGGCAGCGCCCTGTTGCTTTCGCTGCAAAAGCGCGGGCTGCTGGCTTCGTTCGATGCCGGCAAGTCTTGGCAGCGGCTGAACGATCCGCTGGCGGACAGCTACTTCCCCGTGGTGCGGGTGCGGAGAAACGGCGGACTGGTGGCGGCTTCAGCCACGGAGGGTTTGTTGTTCCTCGAGCCGGGAGCCCGGTCGGCGGCTGCAGCGGTCGGTGTATCGCAGCTAACCCCGGCCGGGAATACCATGGCCCAGCCGAAACAGTAGGAAGAGAAGCGCATGGTAAGATCTGGCGCAGGACCGGTGATTCTTTTTTGCCGGTCCTGTTTTTTTTCGGCCAGGCGCCCGGTGCCTACCGCCCGGGCCAGCCCTCGGCGCGGCATGGCTTGGCGGGCGCAAGCAGGCTAAGTCCCGGGAGGGCGCCGCGGGGTTAGTGACGCGCGGTATTCAGGCCGATTTGGTAGCCGACACCGCGGATGGTGCGGATCAGCGGGCGATCAAATCCCGAATCAACTTTGCGGCGCAGGTAGTTGATGTACACGTCGACGACATTGGTCATGGTGTCGAAGTGCAGTTTCCAGACCTGCTCAACAATGGCGGTGCGGGCCACAGGCTGCCCCGCGTGACGCATGAGAAATTCGAGCAGGGCAAATTCCTTGGGGCTTAGCTCGATGGGGCGGCCGCGGCGCTGCACGGTGTGCGTCACACGGTCGAGCTCGAGGTCATCGACGCGCAGCATGGCGTTGACGGTGCGGTTGCCGCGACGCAGCACGGCGCGAATGCGGGCGGCGAGTTCGGCGAAGGCGAAGGGCTTGGCAAGGTAATCGTCCGCGCCGGCGTCGAGGCCGCGCACGCGCTCCTCAACCAGCGACGCGGCGGTCACAATAAGCACCGGGAGATCGGGCTTTTTCGAACGGATGCCGCGCAAAACGTCGAGGTCGGTGGCTCCGGGCATGCTCAGGTCGAGAAGCACGACATCGTAGGCATGTTCGGCGGCCATCCGCTGGGCTTCCACCCCCGTCGAAACCATCTGTACGGCAAACTGCTCTTGCAGCAGCCGCTGGTGAAGAAAATCCGCCAGCGGTGCGTCATCTTCAGCAACAAGAATGCGCATCGGCTCACACGAAATGCCAGATAAATTTGGAAGGGGTAAGGAAAGTGTGGGGCTGGCGGGAGAAGGTGTCAATGCTGACGAAGGAGTTGTTGCGGAATCGACAATCCCGGGAACGCCGGGATGTGCGGCAACAAGGTATTTCATGGTTTGCGGGGATTGAGGATGACGATGTCTACCCGGCGATTGCGCGCGCGATCCTCCGGGGTGTCGTTGAGGGCCACGGGATGGTACTCGGCAAAGCCGGCGGCGGAGAGGCGAGCGGCGTCGAATTGGTAATGCAGGATAAAGAGCTTGACGAGGTCGGTGGCGCGCGCGGTGGAGAGTTCCCAATTGGAGTCAAAGCGTTGATTGTGAATGGGCACGTTGTCGGTGTGACCCTCGACGCGAAGCGATTCCGTGCGGGGCTCCAAAACCGCGGCGAGACGGTCGATGGCGCCCTGAGAAGAAGGGCGAATCGATGAAGAACCGCTGTCGTAAAAACCGACCTCCTGCAAGCTGACCACCAGGCCTTCCGGGCCAGCGTTGACGGAAACCACGTGTTTTTGGATTTCCGGGGCCAAAGCCTTCCTTAATTCATCCTGCACATCCTGCAGCGGCGCGAGAGAAGCGGTGACCAAGAAGCCTTTCATGGGTTGCACGAAGTGACGCAAGTCTCCGGTGCGCTCGGAGTTTTCAACGACCTGCACCTCAGAAAAAGGGATGGCCTCAGAGTCGTTGAGAGGAATTTTGGTATTGGAAGTGTCGAACACGCCGAGTTGTTGGAAGGCCACCTGAATGGCCAAGGCCAGATTGCCAACCTTGCGCTTGTCCACCTGCGAAGAGGCGTACAGCACCACAAAAAAGGCAAAAAGCAGGGTGACAAAATCGGCGTAGGAAACCAGCCAGCGCTCGTGGTTGACGTGCCGCGCTGCTTTGCGCTTTTTTCTCACCCGGAGACCTTCACGAAGCGATTCGCTTATTGGCGTTCTCGTGAGCCTCGGCGAAAAAGCCGGCGAGCTTGTTTTCGATCATGCGCGGATTCATGCCTTCGAGAATGGAGATCACTCCTTCGAGCATCATTTCACGGAGGGTTTGTTCCTGGCGCATGCGGATCTTGATTTTTCCCGCCACCGGAAGAAAAAACAGATTGGCAGCGCCCACGCCGTAGATGGTGGCCACAAAGGCCACGGCGATGCCGCGGCCGACTTCGCTGATGTCGTCGAGATGCTGCATAACCTGGATCAGTCCAAGCACCGCGCCGATGATGCCAATGGTCGGAGAGAAGCCGCCGGCGGATTCAAAGACCAGCGGGATGTTCTCGTGATGCTCAGCCTGGTTGTCCAACTCGAGCTGCATCATGTTGCGAATCTCCTCAGGTTCCGTGCCATCGACAGCCAGCATCAGGGTTTTTTTAAGGAAGGGATCCTGGATGGTCTGGACCTCCGCATCGAGAGACACGATGCCGTTCTTACGAGCTTTGTGTGCGTAATTGGTGATTTCCTCGATAAGGTCGCTGGGGTTTCGCGACGTATCAAAGAAGACTTGCGCCAAGCGGCGGAAGGCCGCCTGAATGACGCGCAGGGGAAATTGCAGCATGACCGCGCCCATGGTTCCGCCGAAAACAATCAACGCGGCGGTGGGCTGCAGCAGCTGGGTGATCCGCCCGCCTTCCATGATCAGCCCGACGAGAATTCCGCCCACGGCGATGCCGATTCCCGCAAGGCTGCTCTTATCGACGGAAGGTTGTCTCAAATTTTTCTCTCTGCTTCCCCGGCAGACGGCACCGGGTTGGCACTGGAGGAGACATAACGCAGGTCCCCGGCAAGGCCGTTCAGGATGGACTGGCGGAAGGCGACCACCTTCTTGAGCACTTCCTCGGGCGTCTCGCGCACGATGATCTTTTCACCGGTCACCAGGGTGAGGACGGTGTCCGGAGACTGCTCAAGAAATTTGATGAGGTCGGAATTGACGACAAGAGGCTGATTGTTAAGCCGCGTAAGTTGGATCATCGCGTGCCCCGGTTGCCATGCCAGGGCACGGACCGGGGCCCTCCGTAGGTGCTATCGGCAATTCTGAGTAGCAGTTGAAACTCCGATCGTCCGCGATTGGAAAACTCTCATTGGCCAGCATCGTGCACCCCTGCTTTGTTTTGAATTGGCCTTCTCCTCGAGATATGGCAGGGGCCGCGGGATTGCCTCGAATTTGCGCTGCGCGAGGCGATTTCCGGCGAGAGCGACGTGCGGCCGCTCCAAATCGGTTCCAGGCAGGATTCGTTTCGGAACTGAACGAGCAAGCGGCAGGCCTAGGACGGGCGGTGGTGGGGTATGCAAGGTTTTAGTCGAAACACTGGGGCGCCCGCAGCAGCCGCTGCAGAGATTCCCGCGGTGATCCTCTGCGGCGGGGCGGGCACGCGGTTGAGCGCGGTGCTCGAAGGCCTCCCGAAGGCTCTCGCGCCCGTGGCGGGAAGACCATTCCTCGACCACGTGTTGCAGAAACTGCAGCAGGCTGGATTGCGCCAAGCGCTACTGTGCGTCGGCGTACTCGGCGAGGCCATCAAGGAGCAATACCGGCGCTGCCCGCCCGAGGGCTGGACGGTGGCTTATTCCGAGGAACACCAACCGCTTGGAACTGGCGGGGCCTTGCGGCAGGCGGAAGCCACAATTCCCTCCGGCACCGGGACGGTCTTAGTGCTGAATGGCGACACGTTTCTGGACCTCGAGTTCGATTTATTTCTCGAACAGCACCTGCGCACCGCTTCGGCCGTCACGCTCGCGCTGGTTAGCGTGGCCGATGCCTCGCGCTACGGCACGGTACGGGTGAACGCCACGGGAGAAGTAACCAGTTTCGTTGAGAAGTGCGCTGTGCGCGGCAGCGAAAAACCGGAAAGACTTTTCATCAATGCCGGCTGGTATTTGATGCAAATCGAGGTGCTGCGCAGCATTCCCAAAGCTCCGCCAGCCGTTTCGCTCGAATGCGACATTCTGCCGCAATGGATAGGCCGGGGCCTCCAGGGACATGTCAGCAGCGGATTTTTTATCGACATAGGCGTGCCCGAGGATCTCTGGCGCGCGCAAATTGAGTTTGCAAGACGGGCCAAGCTGCCCGGGGAAGCCGCCCATGCCACTGCGCATTCGTGCTAAGGCTCCGCTGCGCCTGAGTTTCGCAGGCGGCGGGACGGATGTGAGTCCGTTTTTCGAGCAGGAGGGCGGGTGCGTTTTGAGCGCGACGATCTCGCGGTATTCCTGGGGGACTTTGTCGCCGCGCGACGACGAACAGATTCATCTGGAGTCCGCCGATTTGGGCGCCCTGTTTTATTTTGACACGCGTTCGAACCTGGTGTTTGACGGAAAGATGGATTTAGCCAAAGCCGCGATCCGCACTCTGGGCGGCCAAGACTCCCGCGGTTTCGATCTATTTCTGAAGACCGACGCCCCTCCGGGATCAGGGCTGGGTTCTTCGTCAAGCCTGGTGGTCAATATGATCGGGCTGCTGCGCGAATTTAAGTCTTTGCCGCTCAGCGAGTACGAAATCGCGGAGATGGCCTACCAGATTGAACGGAAGCAGCTGGGGATTCCCGGCGGTATGCAGGACCAATACGCCACGGTGTTCGGGGGATTCAACTTTATTGAGTTTCATGCCGATTACGTGATCGTGAACCCTCTGCGCATCAGCCGCGATGCCGCCAACGAACTGGAGCACAACCTGCTGCTCTGCTACACGGGCAAGCCGCGGGGCAACGACGGGATCATCCAGGACCAAGTGGGGCGTTACGAGGGGCATGACGAAGCGGCGCTGGAAGGCCTGCGAAGACAGAAAAGCTTGGCCGTCGAGATGAAGAACCTCCTGCTGCAACGACGTCTGGACGATTTTGGGGCCCTGCTCGATACCGCGTGGCAGTTCAAGAAGAAGATGTCGCCGAAGATCAGCAACGCGCACATTGACGGAATGTATGACGAGGCACGGCAGCACGGCGCGCTGGGCGGAAAAATCACCGGAGCGGGCGGCGGCGGCTACTTGCTGCTCTATTGCGACTACGAAAAGAAGCACAAAGTGGCGGAAGCGGTGACCCGGGTGGGAGGACAACCCACGGAGTTTGCCTTTGAGTTCAATGGCATGCAGACCTGGAGGATCAATGCCCACGCCAGCAGTTGCGGGCGCTGAAGCGCTGGTACGGGAGAACGTCGTCGCGAGCATCGCGGTACATGAAGCCATCCTGCGTGACGTCAATTTGCTGCGCGGCATCGCCGAAGCGGGCAAAAAAATAGCCGAGGCCATGCGCCAGGGCCACCGGCTGCTGCTCATGGGGAATGGCGGCAGCGCCGCGGACGCGCAACATATCGCCGCGGAGTTTGTGGGGCGCTACCGCAAGGAGCGGCGGGCCCTGCCGGCGATGGCCCTGACAGGCAACACCTCGGCGCTGACGGCGATCAGCAACGACTATGGATTTGAGGATGTTTTTGCGCGCCAGGTGGAAGCTTTCGCGCAACCGGGAGACGTGCTCATCGGAATTTCGACGAGCGGAAAATCGCGGAACGTAGCCAAGGCCCTGCTGTTGGCCAGCGCCATGCAGGTAACGACCGTGGCGATGACCGGAGAAAACGGGGGCGTGCTCAAAAGCGCGGTGGATTTGTGTTTGTGCGTGCCGAGCGGCGATACCCCGCGCATCCAGGAAGGCCACATTCTGGCCGGGCACGCCATGGCCGACATCGTGGAGCGCGAACTATTCGATGTCCGTTGAGGGATGAAAGCGCCGCGGAGTGGAGAAAGAGTTCAGCTGGGACGACGCCGAAAGGAAATTGAAATCACCATGCCTACGCAACCGCAACGTTTTGTCTTGCTCGATCGCGACGGTGTAATCAACCGCCGAGTGCTGGGCGGTTTTGTCACCAGTTGGGGACAGTTTGAGTTTCTGCCGCGGGCCCTTGAAGCACTGCGTCTCCTGGCCGAACACGGATATGCGTCGCTGGTGATTTCCAACCAGGCCTGCGTGGGCAAGAAGCTGCTGACGGTGTCAGATCTTGAAATGATCACGCACCGCTTCATGACCGAAGTAGCGCTGGCGGGCGGGAACATCGCCCAGGTCTATTACTGTGTGCAC
This sequence comes from Candidatus Acidiferrum sp., assembly GCA_049516615.1. Classification (GTDB taxonomy): domain Bacteria; phylum Acidobacteriota; class Terriglobia; order Acidiferrales; family UBA7541; genus Acidiferrum. The sequence goes on from JBEKSZ010000068.1 coordinate 15,273, forward strand.
CTTGCAGAGGACCGCTGCAGCTGCCGGAAGCCGGAACCGGGACTCATCTACCGCGCGCAGCTCGATTACGGTTTTGTGCCGCGCGACACGTTTTTTGTCGGCGACTCTTTAGGCGACGTTGCGGCTGCAGCGAGCGCGGGTTGCCAGTCTGTGTTTGTCCGGCGCGAGGCGTTTCTTGAAAGGCGCGAGACCGCTGAACGCTCGCTGACCGTGGCCTCGAATCTATACGAAGCCGCCGAAATCGTTATCGAACGGCAACGCCAGGGAGACGCGTGGCTACAGAGTCCCTCACAGCCGGATGCCCGTCTCCGTTCGCTGCACGCCAGCCATAACTGATCAGGCAGAAATCGGCAGCGGCGCGCAGGCAAAAACAAGCGCAAAGATTGGGTGGCAAGCCATGAGCGAGGCCTTCGCAGTGGAGACGACGGAAAGGCAAGCGGCTCCGACATCCGGAGCACGGCCCGGCGAAGCGTTGCCGGCCGCGGCCCTGCCGGACCCGCGCGACCCGCGATACTTCCCGCCGCCTTTTCAGGAACATCTGGACTCCGCCTATTACGGCGGCGGTGTGGACCTGGTGTCCTATCGCAACTACATGCGGGCGGAGATCGAACGCGGGCGTGAAATTGTGCGACTGCTGCGCCCGTGGACGTCGCTCGAAGGCAAGCGCGTTTTGGACGTAGGCTGCGGATTTGGCGGCCTGCTGATCGTGATGAAGGAAGCCGGGGCCGTGCACCTGGCGGGAATCGAGACGGATACCAACCGTATTCATTGGGCCGGCGTACGCATGCGCGAGCTCGGGTACGAGGCGGACTTGCGGCAGCTGGATATTTGCCAGGAACAGACCGTCGTCGACCTGGGCAGCTACGACGTTATTTTCGCGCAGGATGTGATCGAGCACGTGGCCGATCCGAGCCTCACCATCCGGCATATTTCCCGACTGCTGAAGACCGGCGGCGTAGTGTACATGCAGGTGGGCAACAAATTTTCGCCCGACCAACTGGCCGGGGACCACCATTACAAATTACCGGGAATCACCATGCTCTCGAAACCACAGGCCATCGAATATTTCTGCACGCGCATGAAACAGCCTCCGGAGGCCTACGCCGTGGGCAGCTGGCGGGAAGAGAAATACTATCGCCACGTATTCCGGCGCGCGGGGATCTCGCTGCATCGTGTGGATCGCTTCCCAACCACCGAACATGTGTTGTGGTATGCCAAGGCCATTTCCGAGATGTGCGCCAAGCTCGAGAACGGCGACCTGTGGCCGGACCTGCGCCCGGAGCTCAGCCGGAGGATGCGCCAGCGGATCATCAAGCTAAGTCAGCTCTATGTGCACGCCTGCCAGCAGTTGCCGCGCATGGTGGATAACCCGGACCGCCTCGAACAGGCGTGCGATGCCATTGTGGCCCGACTGTTGTGGGGCGTTTGGCGGCTGGTGGGCGTAAAGAATCTACCGGAGGAGCACACCACAGGTGCCCTCGGCGCAGAAGGGTCTGGTCAATGAATGCCTCCGAAAAGCACGCCATGGCGGTACGGCTCTTCGCTGCCGGGCAAAAGCAGGATGCGCTTACGCTGCTGCGCGAGGTTCTCGCCGAACAAGAGAGCAGCGAAGTCTGGAACGACTGGGCCGCGGTGCAGTTTAGCTTGCAGGCGGCCGGCGAGGCGGAAAAAGGATTCCGGATTGCGTTAGAGCTGGATCCCGAGAATGTTCAGGCGGCGTTCAATCTCGGGGTATTACTAAGCCGCGCGAGACATACTGACGAGGCCCGGCCCTTTTTGCTCAAGAGTCTGGACAGCGCAAACGCGCTCGAGCGCGCCAGCGCGCAGAAGCTGCTTGCAAAGGTTTCGCCGCCCGGTCACGGAACGGCAGGGGAAATCGAGGACTATCTCCGGAAATTCCTTTCCGACTCCGCCAACGAGCAATCCTATTTCGAGACCCACGTGCGGCGGTATGTGGCCACGCTCGAGCACCTGCCGCGGGGCAGTTCTGCGATGCGCATACTCGAACTTGGCGCGGCCTTTCATCATCTGACGCCGGCGCTAATGAAGTTCGGCGGATACGGCGAGGTGCGCGCGACGGATATTTGGGCCGGCGCGCCGCAAGAGACAAGAGTGCTGGCCTCGCGCGCAGGCGATGAGACTTTCCCCTGCACGGTGGATAACTTTGATTTGCAATGCCAGCCCTGGCCTTATCGCGACGGCGAATTCGATACCGTGCTGTGCAGCGAAATTCTTGAACACCTGCACAGCGATCCCATGGGCCTGCTGGCGGAGATGAATCGCGTACTGAAGCCCGGCGGTGCGCTTTTGCTGACCACGCCGAATCTGGCGAGCGCGCACGCGGTGGAGAAGACCATGCGCGGGGAAAGCCCGTACGCCTACGGGAAATTTGAACTGGGCGGCAAACCCACGGACCGCCACAACCGCGAATACACCGTCGCGGAAGTTGCGCGCCTGGCGCTGGCGGGAGGCTTCGCTATTACCGAGGTGCGCACCTTTGATTTCTACTGGCCGGGCAAGCGCGAGGTGCTGAAAAACCTGGCGGTGCCCGGGCACCCTATTGCCGGGCGCGGAGACTCCACGTTTCTCTCCGCCCGCAAACATTCGGCGGTGCTCGACCGTTATCCCGACGAGCTGTACGCCAGCATCGGCGTCCAGGCGGCTCGCCGCGACCAGCAGTCTGGCGGGGAAAATCCCGGCGAAATTGTAGAGCAGGCGCAGCTTCCGCAGAGCATTCTGCTAATACACGAGCTCCTGCCGCATTACGACTGCAGCGGCGCGGACCTGCGTCTGTATGAACTGGTTCGCGAGTTGCGTGCGCAAAGCCATCGCGTGACGTTTCTCGCGCGGGACGAGCGCAACGCGGATCGCTACCGTCCGCCGCTCGAAGCTCTGGGTGCCAAGGTTTACGCGGGGGACCGGGAACGCATGCGGCACACCGAGAACACCAGTGGCGGGACGTTGGATGTGGCCGAGATATTGCGGCACGGCAAGTTTGACCTCGCGATTCTTAGCCATTGGTTCTGGACGGGAATTTCCGTTGCCGAGCAATACATTGACGAGATTCGCCGGTACTCGCCGGGCACACGGGTGCTGGTCCTTTCCGAAGACCGCCACGGAGAGCGGGAGCGACGTTCTGCCAAGTTGACAGGCTTCTTCTCGGACCTGGAACGCGCCAACGACTTCGAACAGCGCGAAGGCGAAGTCTACAGCCGCGCGGATTTGGTCCTGTATGTCACGGAAACCGACCAGCAGCGCTTTCTTGAGTTGGTTCCGGGACTGGCCACCGAACACCTGCCCACAATCGCGGAAGCTGCTGACGCGGGTCCGGGCTTTGCCGCGCGGCAAGGCGTGCTCTTTTTGGGCAATTTCGAAAACCTGGCCAACCGCGACGCTTTAGCCTGGATGCTCGACGAAGTGTGGCCGCTCGTACGGCGCGCGGAACCCGGGATTACCCTGTATGTCGCTGGGCATTCCGCGCCGGCGGAATTGCCCGCGCGCCATGCCGGCGTTGTTTGCATCGGCAAAGTCCATGATCTCGGCGCGCAATTTGCCTTGCGGCGGGTCTTCGCCGCGCCCATCCGCTACGGCACGGGAATCATCACCAAGAACATGCATGCGCTGGCCCACGGACTCCCGGTTGTGACCACGACCGTCGGGGCCGAAGGCCTGCAGCTGCAGCCCGGCGCGCACGCCATGATTGCCGATACTCCCACAGAGTTCGCCGCGGCAATCTTGCGGCTGTATCGCGAACGCGAGCTTTGGGACAGGATTGCCAAAAGCGGCAGAGAATACATCGCCGAGAAGTTCTCCCTGGCGAACCTGCAGTCGCAAATTCGCAAAATCGTAACCCGCGCCTCTAAGATCAAACCCCGTCGAGGGGATCCGCTCTACCGCTGGTCCTACCGCAGGGTTGAGGAGACCTGCCCGGCGGTGCTCGTACAGGAGCCGGTGCACTACCGCTGCGTGCTGCGCGCTCTAGGCTACTGGCAATTGGGCAAGCATCTACTCAGCGAAGCAAAAGCGGCGGAAGCTCTCGACCAGTTTCGCCACGTTTTTACGACCGTCCGCGGGCCGCTTCCCTGCTCGGTTTTTCACCTGGCGCTTTTGTCGGACATGGCCCGGTGCTACCGCGCCCTGGGCGATGAGCATGGCGCGACCCGCTGCGACCAGGAACAAAACAAATGTGTGTATACCTTGAAGACCCGGCCGCCGGAAATTTCCGAAAAGAAAAAGGACCTTTTGCGCCACGGCGCGGCTCATCCGGAAATCTCCGTGGTGCTGCCCACCTTCAACCGCAGCGAAATTTTGCGACTGTGCCTCGCCGCGCTGGCCTTCCAGACTCTGCCGGCGGAGCGCTGGGAAGCTGTGATCGTTGACGATGGTTCGACCGACGACACTGCCGCCTTGTGCCAGCAACAGCTCTACCCTTTCCGCCTCAAATACGTGGTTCAGGAGAATCGCGGTGCCGGCGCGGCGCGCCGCAAGGGCGTTGAAACCGCACAGGGCGAGTTCCTGCTCCTTTGTAACGACGACACCATCGCCTCCTCGAATCTCCTCGTCGAGCATCTCAGCGTGCACCGCAAACGCAAGCGCGAGAAGATCGCCGTGCTGGGCGAATTTCGCCCTTCGCAAGCACTGGGCCAGCGCGCTCTTTCGCTGTTCGTAAATACCTCCATTTTCTTTTTTCCGCAGAGCACGCTGAAGGCCGGACAGTCATACGATCGGGCCTACTTCATGACCTGCAACCTCAGCGTTCGCCGCGACATCGTCCTGCAAGCCGGCAACTTCGATCCCACGTTTCGCGTTTCGGAAGACTCCGAGCTCGGCACGCGCCTCATGGCGCAAGGTCTGCGTGTCGTCTACCACCCCGCGGCTGTCGCCTGGCACGAACACACGCAGTTCACGGCCCAAGATCTTGTACTTCGCGCGCAAGCCTACGGCTCGGCCACCTGGGATCTGTTCAAGAAGCACCCGCAACTGCTGCGCAAGGATAAGGGTCCCTACGGATTGCTGGCGCGCGAAGACGAAGCGCGCCTGCAAGCGCAGGTAGACCGTTACCGCTTGGCGGTGGACAGCGCCAGGAGCGCGCTCGAAGCCCTGGATCAGATGGACTTTCACGAGGTGTGGACCGACCAGGTAAATGGGCCGAAGGCCGCGAAGGAGCTGATGGACAAGGTCGGCCAGCTGGTCACCATCGTGTATTGGTTTTTTGTGTACCAGCGTTTCCTCGAGCGCTGGCACGAGGATCGTGCGCCGTCAGCCGTCGCCGCGAGAGAGTCTGAACCGGAACTCCAGGTGCAGCGGAGATGACCGCCAGCCTGGCGCTTTGCATGATTGTTCGCGATGCCGCCGAGTCATTGCCTGCCTGCCTAGAAAGCGTCCGCGGGATCGTCGATGAAATGGTGATCGCGGATACCGGATCACAGGACGCCACCGTCTCCATCGCCCGGGAAGCCGGCGCGCGGGTCACGGCCATTCCCTGGACCGACGACTTTGCCGCGGCCCGCAACTCGGCCCTCGCCCACGTGCGCAGTGACTGGGTGCTTTCCCTCGATGCCGACGAACAGCTCGACGGCAATGCCCGCCGCCAGGTGGGGCCCTTGCTGGGCAAGACCGCGAGGGTCGGCTATCAAGTCACCATTCGCAACTACATGCACAGCCTCAGAGACCGCCTGTGGGACCGCGCCGCAACGCGAAATGATTCGACGCTGCCTGCGGCCAGCAAGTATCCTGCCTACGTGGAACACCAGAACGTACGTCTTTTCCGGCACTCTCCGGCGATTTACTTCATCGGCCGCGTTCACGAAAGCGTAGGCCCCAGCATTGAGCAGTCCGGACAAACTCTCGGGCAAGCCACCTTCCTCATCCATCACATGGGGCTCGCCTGTGATGAAGGCACGCAAAGCCGCAAGAATATTTTCTACCGCGAGTTGGGACGCCAAAAAATTCAAGACCTGCCCGGCAACGCGCAGGCGCATTTCGAGCTCGGCCTGCTCGAAATGGACAACTTCCACAATATCGCCGAGGCCCAAGCCTTGTTCGCGCGCGCCCACTCTCTGGCGCCGCAGTTTGGCCTGGCGTGGTTCTTCGAGGCCTTGACCCTCGTCAAGCTGCAGCGCTATACGGAATCCCTGTCCCGCCTTTCCGAGGCCGAACGCTGTGGTTACCGTTCCGCGCTGGTTAGCGAGACGCGCGGCGATGCCCATTACAACATCGGCGAGTTTGCTGCCGCCCGTTCCTCGTATGCCGCGGCGCGCCGTCGCGATGCCCCGAACCCCTCCCTGCGCAGCAAGTTCGGACTGGCGGCGCTGCGCACCGGCGAAGAGGCGCGCGGTTTGTCGGAAATTCGCCTGGCCCTTGCGGCGGGGCCCGAGCAGGCGGACCTGCATGATCGTCTGATTGTGGCCCTGGTCTTCACGGGCGACCTGCGCGCCGCGGCGGCCGCAGCCGACGCCAAGTTGCGGGCCATCTCGCCTTCGCCCCGCGATTTTTTACGCGCAGCCAGTTTGTGGAGCAAGGCCGGTGACTGGCCGCGGGCGACCGAAACCGCCGCAGAAGGCGTACGGGCTTATCCGCACGATAGCGGCCTCGAAGAGGTAGCGCAAGAGATCGCCGCCCGGGCTCCCCGAGAAACTGTAAGTACATTGCAATGAAACCCTTAGAGAATACACACGTTTGCCAGGGGAGGCGCTAATGCCTTTGCGCCAGAAGCCGATAAAGGGAGTGTTAGTACGTATAGTACGAACAAGCAAAGGGATGGGTAACCGGATGCTCCGCAAGGGGCTCCGTGCACCAAACTCTCGCAACCAAAAGTACCTAAACGACTTAGCTAGACACACAAGGAGCGACACCATGTCCATCAGCATTCTTAATAACATCGCAGGTTTAGAAGCACAGAACGAGCTGTCCATCACCCAGTCGAACCTCCAGAATACGTTGTTCCAGTTGTCTTCTGGTTCGCGCATCAACTCCGGTTCCAACGACGCGGCCGGACTGGCGATCGCCAACGGGTTGCAAGCAAACGTTACGGCCCTCAACCAATCCGCGAGCAATGCCAGCGATGGCGTTGGAGCACTGCAGGTTGCGGACGGCTCTCTTTCTCAGGTCACCACACTGCTGAACCGTGCAGTTACTCTCGCCACGGAAGCGGCCACGGGTACTGTCAGCAGCGCGCAGCGTGCGTCGATCGACACCGAGTTCCAGTCCATCAACGCGGAAATTACCCAAATCGGCAGCACCACATCCTTCAACGGCACGTCGGTCTTTACCGCCTCGACGACGTCGATTTTCCTTTCAGACGCCAATTCGCAGAGCTCCATCGGTGTGACCGTCGGCACGCTTTCCGCCTCGGCCATCACGAGCGGCGCCTCTACGGTTAACCTTTCAACCGATGCTCTCACCACCGCAGCCGGCGCGGCCAGCGCTCTGACGGACATCAACCAGGCCATCGCCAACGTTGCCGGTATTCGCGGCGCGATCGGTGCAGGCGTCAACCGTTTGAATGCGGCCGTCAACGTCATCAACAACCAGGTGCAGAACTTGACCGCGGCGCAGGACCAAATCACCGCAGCCAACATCCCGCAACAGGTTGGACTGCTCTCTGAGTACACCATTCTCAACCAGTCCGGTATCTCGGCACTGTCTCAGGCGAACGCGACGCAACAAAGCGTCCTCAAGCTGCTGCAATAAGAAGCAACTGAGAAACGCGGCGGCGGGCGGGGTCTCTAGGGACTCCGCCCCTTCCCGTTCCTGACTGTGGCCCGGGAAGCGGCGCTGCAGTCGTTCATGATTTAGAAAGAAAGGACCCCATGGCAACATCCATATCAGGCATCACTGCGGTAGCAAGCGGCACTTCCAGCACAGGACTGGGCACGGGCATCGACGTTCAGCAATTTGTCAAGCTGGCGGTTGCCGGTCAGCAAGCCAATATCACCAGTTTGCAAAGCCAGCAAACCAATTTAAACGCGCAAACCAGCGCGCTCGATACCATCACGACCGACCTCAATAACCTGTCTTCGGCAGTATTCGCCTTGAACGATCCCTTAGGCGCGCTCAACTCCGAATTAAGCACCTCGTCAAACAGCAGCGTAGTATCCGCCACCGCGTCGAGCACCGCGCTCACCGGCACGCACAGCGTCACGGTCAGTGCGCTGGCCACCACCTCTTCGTATTACACCGACCCCGTCGCCACCGCCAGCACAACCCTGGCCGCCGGCAGCTTCACGATCCAGCAGGGCGCCACTGGCACACCCGTAAAGGTCACCATCGACAGCTCCGACAACACCCTGACCGGCCTGGCACAGGCCATTAACAATCAGAACGGCGGCGTCTCCGCCAGCGTGATTACCGATGCCAACGGTTCAAGGCTCGCCTTGGTCAGCACCCTCACGGGGGCGCCCGGCGATTTGACCGTCGCCGGTAACACCACCGGTCTCACCTTCAATAAGGCCGTCACCGGTTCCAATGCTTCGTTGGTCGTCGACGGTGTACCGATCAGCAGCACCAGCAACACTGTGGTCGGGGCCATCAGCGGTGTAACCCTGAATCTCAGTTCCACCACGCCCTCGACGCCCACTTCGCCCGCCACTCCCATCATCATCTCCGTCAGCCCCGACACCACACAGGCCACCACTGCAGTCAATAGCCTTGTCTCGGCCTACAACAAGGCGGTCACGGACATCAACGCCCAGTTCGCAGTCGCCGCCGACGGAAGTGGCGGAGGCGCGCTAGAAGCCGATGGTTCGCTGCGCGACGCACAATCGCAACTCCTCTCGGCCATTTCTTTTTCAGTCCCCGGGAACAATGGCATCGTCAATCTCTCGAGCATCGGCGTGAATTTACAGAACGATGGAACTTTGTCGGTCGATTCCGGAACACTCGCGAGCGCTTTGTCCAGCAACTATGGCGATGTACAGAACCTCCTGCAAAACGCCTCCAGCGGATTCTCCGCCAACCTGACTTCGGTGCTCTCCAATTTGGTCGGCCCCGGGAACGGTGAACTGACCTTGGACGCCACCAGTATCGCGCAGTCGTCTACGGCGCTCAGTTCGCAAATTTCCGATCTGCAAGCGGCCTTGGTGGTCCAAGAAGCGAACCTGACCACCACCTACGCCCAGGTCAATGTAACGCTGCAGGAGCTTCCGCTCCTGCAATCCCAACTCAGTCAACAGATAACGAGCATCGCATGACCAACAACCGAAACGCAGCGCAATCCTATCTCCAAGACCACGCCAAGTCGGCCTCGGCCGTCGGGGGCGTGGTCGCCCTGTTCGACACCATCCTGCGCGACTTCAAGCGCGCCGAGGCGGCCCTGGCAGCGGGCAATATCGAGGTCCGCGTCTCGCAGTTAAATCACGCCCTTCTGGTCATTGCCGAGCTGCACGGGGTGCTCGACTACGCACGCGGCGGGGAGGTCGCTAAACGCTTCGCGCGCTTCTATGAAGTATCCCGGGGGCTCGTCCTGGCGGCCAACCTTCGCTGTACCCCCGAAGCTCTGCAGCAACTGATCGAGATGTACACGCCCGTGCGCCAGGCTTGGAAAACCGTGGAGCAAAAGTTGCCAGTTACAGAAATCCGGCAGGGCGAAGCCTGCAAGCCCGCGCCCCTAGGCAGCATGCCCGCGGACGAATCGGAAACCACCGGCGGAAGGTGGGCCGCCTGAATGGCCGACTCCGTACTCAAAAGAGTCAGCGCCGTCAACCAGCGCGTCAGCGCCTTGTTAAATGAAGCTCGTCTCGCGCTGCGCGGCGAATGCACCTTCAGCGTCACCCAGGTGCGCGCACTATCCGCGCAGCTGACCGAAATGGCCCCCGTTTGCGCTGATGCGCCGAATTTACGCGTCATGCGGCCGGAACTCGAAGACGAGCTCGACCTCTATAAATCCCAGCTCGACCATTTGAACACCACCCTCCAGCAGGTGCACGTGATGCTTCTCGCACAGCGCGCCAACATGGAAGCCCACCGGGCGCAGCTTGTAGCTGTCGGTCATTGGGCAGACGCCGTGCAGGGAACGCGCTGAACCCTGGCCGGTGTTTGGCCAGACCGGACGAGCTTTGCAAATGAAGTCAGACGGCCGCGCCAATTTCCCGCTTGAGCGCTCTGGCAACACGAGGCGCGACGGGCGCGCCTTGTCCATCTACACGCCATGAACGGCCGCCTGCTGGTCTTTAACTGCCATGAAGCCTGGGTCTATCAGTTGCGCTGCCTGGGCATGCCCCTCGATATCATCACGGACTTACCCGGACGCCACATCGAGGGATGGGACGAAAGGTTGCGCCCGCTGCCCGGGGATGCCCGCTTGATCTCGCTGGCCACCGCACAACAATCCGCGCTGCCCTATGACTGCATCGTAGCC
>JBEKSZ010000069.1:0-25428 GCA_049516615.1 Candidatus Acidiferrum sp.
AAACTGACGTTTTTATGGCGACGAGCGGGTTTTCCCGGGAGCGCGGCAGCGCACCTGCGGCTTTTGCGGCCACCGAAGAGCGCAAGCCGCAAAGCGAGCAAGGCACGCGCACCGCGCCTGTGCTATTTCGCGGGTGTGGCTGCTGGCTGCTTGAGGTGCGCGTCGTACCAGGCGAGAATGCGATTCAAACGATCCAGCAGGTGCTTTTGTTCGTGGAAGCCGTGCGGTTCGCGGGGATAAACCACCAGCTGGCTTTCCACTCCATAACGCTTCAGGCCGCGATAAAGCTCCTGGCTCTGGCCCAGGGGATCGACCGCGTCGGCATCGCCCTGGAGAATCAGTGTCGGCGTCTTGGCGTTTTTCAAATATAAAAATGGCGAGCTGTTCAAAAAGCCTTCGGGCTTTTCATAGGGCAAGCCCCAGAACCATTCGTCGTACGACGGCCCGCGTTCCGTGCCATATTCAGAAATCAAGTTGGAAAGCCCGGCGCCGCTCACCGAAGCTTTGAAGCGCGTGGTCTGGGTAATGGCCCATTCAGACATGTAGCCCCCGTAGGACCACCCGCCGATCCCCAGTTTTTCCGGATCGGCCAGGCCTTTGGCGACCAGGTCGTCGATACCCGCCATCACATCGCGATAATCCCCGCCGCCCCAATCGGCGCGATTCATCTCGATAAATTTCTGGCCGTAGCCGATCGAGCCGCGAATGTTGGGGTAAAAAATCGCGTAGCCGCGCGCGGCCAGTAGTTGTCCCCAGACTTCGATGGCGTCTTCCCACGCGCCGGTAGGGCCGCCATGAATCAGCGCGATCAGCGGAACTTTGGATTTGCCGTCCCAACCGGCGGGTTTTAATAGTTCCGCTTCGATCTCCAGGCCGTCGAAAGATTTGTATTTGTAGAACTCCGGCTTCACGAGTGCATACTGCTTCCAGGCTTCGTTGATGTGCGTGAGCTGCACGGGCGCATTCTTTTCATCCCAGGCATACAATTCCTGTGGCTGGGTCGCGGTTTGCCCGGCGAAAATCAGGCCCTCGGCGGTAAGCGCGAACGCCGCGGGGTTTAGGTCCAGCGTGGCTGCGGCGCCGTTTGCGGGATCCTGTAAGGCGCTTTGCGGATCGATGGCGTGAAATTTAGTGCGGAAGCCGTCGCCGGCAATGACCACTAAGCCGCTCTCTTTCGTCCATTCGTAATCGAAAATCTGGCGATCCAGCGTCGTCCCCGTCAAATTTTTTGCGGCGGCGACGGCTCCCGGGCGGCGGATATCGAGAAGCATCAAATCGTGCGGATTTGGCCCGTCTTCGCGGGCACCGACGAAACTGAGCGTGGTTCCTCTGGGCGAAATTCTTATGCTGCCGAACGGGCCGTGGGGCGCGGCCAGCGCCGTCATCTCCCCACCTGCAAGTTTTACGGCAAACAAGCGATTGGTTTCCTGATCCGATTCCGGATGATCCGTGGCCACAACGACAACCGATTCGCCCGACGGCAGCCAGGCAAGTTCGCCTACTTCCCAGTTCGGCTGGGTGATGGGTTTGGCTTCCTGCCCCGGGGGCTGCGCGACCAGGTCCAGCAGCCACAGGCGCGCGTGCTTGTCTTCCTTGTCCGCTACGTGCGCGTCGTCCTTGTCTTTCTCTTTCTTTTCTTCCGCTTCGGTTTTGCCCTCCGGCGCAAGGAACGCAATCTGCTTTCCGTCCGGCGACCATTCAAAGCCATTGATGGCGCGTTTGCCCTTGGTGACTGCCGTGGCTTCGCCGCCATCCGCGCGCATCACGTAGATTTGCTCTTCTTCACCGCGATTGGAAAGAAACGCAAGCTCATTCCCGTCCGGCGACCAGCGCGGCCACTTCTCGGATTTCTTCGAGTATGTAAACTGCCGCACGCTGCCCTCGCGCTTGTCATACATCCAGAGGTGTGTCGCGCGCCCGTCGTCCGTCGCCGGCTCGGTCACCACAAATGCCAGCCGGGTACCATCCGGGGAAAGTCTTAAATCCGAGATGAAGCGCAAGTTCAGCGCCCCTTCTGGCGTGAACGGGTTGGTCGCTGCGGAAGCGCCCGCATTCTGCGCGAACCCGACGTTTGTTGATCCTGCCAAACAAAGCAAACTCACTGCTGCAATCTGGACCGCCGAACGCGACCTCTTGGGGCGAAACATAAAGGTGGGAACCCTCCGCAACACGAGTGACGCGACAACTCTAAAAGGGTAATGCACTCGCGTCAATGGAGGCGCTTCGCAAAACACGCAATTCCTTAGACATACAGGCGCTAGTGCCCTATATTCAAGAACCGAGGCGATTTCATCCTCCCCCGGGAAGACAGAACCGGGGCGAGTGACCTTCATTGACCTCGCTATCCTGCACCAAGGATTCCCTGCCTGCCCACCTCCCGCTAGCGCCTTGCTCCCGTGCGTTGTCGGCAACGGGCTATTATGGCGTGGTTTGTTTTCCTCGGGCTTCCGGATAGAATCATGGTTTTGGTTTGGCGCAAGGGAAGCGTCTGGGCGCATGGCCGAGATTCGATTGCACAACACGATGGGTGGCGAGACCGAGGCATTCGTGCCGCTACGCGCCGGAGAAGTGCGCATGTACACGTGTGGGCCAACCGTCTACGATTACGCGCACATCGGCAATTTTCGCACCTTCGTGTTCCAGGATATTTTGCGCCGTTTCCTGAAGCTGCGCGGCTTCAAGATGTTGCACGTCATGAATCTCACCGATGTGGACGACCGCATCATCGCCAATGCCGCGGCCGCCGGCGTGGGCATTCGTGAATACACCGAAAAATTCGTGCAGGCATTTTTTGCCGACTGCCAGGTTCTCAGCATCGAATCGCCGGAACACTGGATTCGCGCCACTGACCATATCGACGATATGGTCAAGCTCATCGCCGCGCTGCAGAAAAAATCGTTCACCTACGAGGGCGAAGGCTCGATTTACTACCGCATCGCAAAATTTCCCGAGTACGGAAAGCTTTCGCACATCGATGTCGCGGGCATTCAGACCGGAGCACGCGTCGACAACGACCGCTACGAAAAAGAAAGCGCGCGCGATTTTGCACTGTGGAAAGCTCCGAAGCCGGGCGAGCATTTCTGGGAAACGGCGATCGGAGCGGGACGCCCGGGCTGGCACATCGAATGTTCCGCCATGGCCATGAAATATCTGGGCGAGACGCTGGATATCCACACCGGCGGCATCGATCTATCCTTTCCCCATCACGAGAATGAAATTGCGCAGAGCGAAGCGGCCACGGGCAAGACATTCGCGCGCTATTGGCTGCACGCCGAGCATTTGCTGGTCGAAGGCGAAAAGATGTCCAAATCGCTCGGCAATTTCTATACGCTGCGCGATCTTTTCGCCAGAGGTTACAAACCCTCCACACTGCGCTTTGCCCTGGCCAGCGTGCCATACCGCAAGCAACTGAATTTCACTTTTGCCGGGTTGCAGTCGGCGGCCAGTTCCGTTGAGCGGCTGCGCAATTTCGCGGACCGCCTGAAACAGGGGAAATTTCCCGCAGGCACGCAGAAGGCCATGACCGAACGCACCGCACGAGCCGTGGTGGAGTTTGATGACGGCCTCTCCGAAGATTTAAATACCGCGCGCGCCCTGGCTACGGCGTTCGATTTGCTGCGCGAAGTGAACATCGCCATCGACCAGGGGCAGTTCCATCAGGGCGACGTTCCCGGCGTACAGGAGTTCCTGGCGAATTTCGATCGCGTGTTTGCCGTGCTCGAAGATAAGGACGGCGAAAAATTGCGTGCCCTCGGTTACCTTCCGGCCGGGGCAGCCAACGACGACGCGGAGATCGAAAAGCTGGTTGCGGAGCGTCAGGCAGCGCGCCAGAAACGGGACTTTCCGGCCTCCGATCGCATCCGCAAAGAGCTGGCAGACCGTGGTATAATGCTTGAAGATTCAAAGGACGGCGGCGTCCGCTGGAAACGCAAATGAAGCTCCATCAATCCCTCCGATTTCCGACTTATTGTTCGCCCGCCGAACTGCGCCCCAACCTCTACGGCGTAGATTAAGTCCCCTGTCCCTGGCGGGTTGCGCGCGAGGAGTAGGCGCGCGCGGGGATCGGTCTATGCGACGACCGGTCCAGCGGCGCAAGCCACCTGTCCTGCGGTTCCCCATCCACAACAACCGCCGAACGCCGCGCGAACCGTCGCGAGCCACGCTCCCGAGGAGGAAGAACATGATTTCCGCCACCGAAACAAACACGAAATTGCCTCGCCTGATCACCGCTCTGCCCGGACCAAACGCCAAGCGCGTGGTCGAGCGCGACGCCGCGATTATGTCGCCGTCTTACACCCGCGATTACCCGTTGGTTGCCAAGCGCGGCCAGGGCGCGATTGTCGAAGATGTGGATGGCAACGCCTTTCTCGATTTCGCCGCCGGCATTGCCGTGTGTTCGACCGGCCACTGCCATCCGCATGTGGTGGCAGCGATTCAGCAGCAGGCCGCCGAGCTGATTCACATGTCCGGCACGGATTTTTATTACGAGAGCATGCCGATGCTGGCGGAGCGGCTGGCGGCCACGGTTCCCGGAAGCGAAGCGAAAAAAGTTTTCTTCACCAACTCCGGCACGGAGGCGGTGGAAGGCGCCATGAAGCTGGCGCGCTACGCCACCAAGCGCGACAAAATGATCGCTTTCTATGGCTGCTTTCACGGGCGCTCGCTGGGCGCGCTTTCCCTCACCGCCTCCAAGGCCACGCAGCGCAAAAATTTTGGCGCACTGCTCAGCGGCATTGAACACATTCCTTATCCTTACGCGTATCGCTGCGCGCACGGTCACACCGCGGAAACCTGCGGCGCGGAAATTTTGGAACAGCTCGAAGGACAGATTTTTAAGCGCCTCTTCGATCCCGAAGACGTGGCGGGAATTATCATCGAGCCGATTCAAGGCGAAGGCGGCTACGTTCCCGCGCCAAAATTCTTTTTGCAGGAACTGCAGCGCATCTGCCGCCAGCACGGCATCATGCTGATTTGCGATGAAGTGCAGTCCGGCATGGGCCGCACGGGAAAATGGTGGGCGCACGAATTCGCCGGCATCGAGCCGGATATTCTGTGCAGCGCCAAAGGCATCGCGAGCGGCATGCCGCTCGGAGCGATCATTGCGCGGGAAAGCGTCATGCGCTGGAAGCCGGGCGCGCACGGCACCACCTTTGGCGGAAACCCGGTGTGCATTGCCGCGGCACTGGCCACCATGGATTTGATCGACAAGGAGTATCGCGAAAACGCCGCTAAAATCAGCGATTACATGTTCGCGCGCATGGCCGATTGGAAGAAAAAATTCAAAATCGTCGGCGATGTCCGCGGGCGGGGATTGATGATCGGCATCGAATTGGTTCGCGATCAGCGCACCAAAGAAAAGGCCGGAGATTTGCGCAACCTGCTGGTGGATGCCGCCTTTCACCGGGGGTTGCTGGTGCTCGGCGCAGGCGAAAACACCGTGCGCCTGTCGCCGCCGTTGCTCATTGACGAGGCCCAGGCAGACTTCGCGATGCGCACGCTCGAAGAGTGCTTGCGCGAAGCCGAAGGGAAAATCTAGCCGCCGCGGGCAAACCCCGGAGGTACTCGCGGACATCGCCCCTGGCGGTGCGATTTGTGTTGTAGTCGTTGGCGCGACGGAACGCTGCTCAGCCTTGCGGCGTGCTCGCCATCACCGCGCTTAAACGCCGCTTCCTCCATACGGCCCCGGCAATCTGGGGATTGCGCGGGCCGTGCAGGAAATAATTTTCCGTTCATCAAAAACCTGCCAACATAGAGCGGTGCACCCCGGTTATGGGGTTCTGACGATTAGGTCTCGCAGGCAGGAATACAAATGCTCGAATTCGATACAGCACTATCCACGGTTATCGAAGTCCAGGGCAGGCCGAACGGCGTTGCGGCGCCCGCACCCGCCAAACCGACTGGTCCGCTCTCTGGCGATGTTTTGCGTCAGGTCCAGCGCTACTGGAACGCCGCCAATTATCTGTGCGTCGGGCAAATCTATCTGCAAGACAATCCCCTTCTCCGCGAACCGCTGAAAAAGGAACACATCAAGCCGCGACTGCTCGGCCATTGGGGCACCTCCGCGGGGCAAAATTTCCTGTATGCGCACCTGAACCTCCTGATTCGCCAGACAGGTACGGACATCATCTTCATCTCCGGCCCCGGGCACGGGGGACCGACCATGAACGCCTGCGCCTATCTCGAGGGCACTTACACCGACGTGCATCCCGAAATTACCCGCGATATTCATGGCATGCGCCTTTTCTTCCGCTCCTTCTCGACGCCCGGCGGAATACCCAGCCACTGCGGTCCGCACACGCCAAACTCGATGCACGAAGGCGGCGAACTTGGCTACTCGCTGGTCCATGCCTTCGGAGCGGCATTCGATAATCCGGAGCTCATCGTCGCCTGCGTGGTGGGCGACGGCGAAGCCGAAACCTGCCCGCTCGAAGGCAGTTGGAAGAGCGTGAAATTTTTGAATCCCGCGCGCGATGGCGCGGTCCTCCCGATCCTGCATCTGAATGGCTACAAAATTTCCGGTCCTACGGTTACGGCGCGCACGAGCGATGCGGAACTGGCGGCCCTCTACAAAGGCTTTGGCTACGATCCGCATTTTGTCGGCGGCGACGACCCGGAAACCATGCATCAGCTTTTCGCCGCGGCTCTCCAGCGTTGTCACGCACAAATCCAGGAGATTTGGAAAGCCGCGCGCCGCGACGGATCGGGCGGCGGCCGTGCAACGCGCCCCGCGTGGCCGATGATCGTGTTCCGCAGTCCCAAAGGCTGGACCTGCCCTGCCGAAGTTGACGGCGTGCCCATCGAAGGCACCTTCCGCGCGCACCAGGTCCCGCTCTCGACCGTGCGCGAAAATCCCGAACATTTGAAAATGCTGGAAGCCTGGATGCGTCAGTACCAGCCCGAGGAACTGTTCGATCACGAGGGCGGTTTGGTCCAGGAGGTCGCGGAACTGGCTCCCGCAGGCGAACGCCGCATGGGCGCCAATCCGCACGTCAACGGCGGCCGCGTACTGAAAGCCCTGGACTTGCCGGATTTCGCGCGATATGCCCTATCGGTTCCCGGACCCGGGCAAGTCGTTGCCGAAGCCCCGCGCAAACTCGGCGAGTATTTGCGCGACGTGATCAAACTCAACCCCAACAATTTTCGCGTTTTCGGCCCCGACGAAACCAACTCCAACCGCCTCAACGCCGTCTTTGAAATCACCAACCGGGTCACCATGGAAGAGATCGTCTCGATCGACGAGCACCTCGCGCCCGACGGTCGCGTCATGGAAGTCCTCAGCGAGCACCTTTGCGAAGGCTGGCTGGAAGGCTACCTGCTCACCGGGCGTCACGGCATGTGGTCCTCCTACGAGGCCTTCGCCCAGGTCGTGGACTCCATGGTTACCCAGCACGCCAAATGGATGCAGCAGTGCCTCGAGTTTCCCTGGCGCCGCCCCATCGCCTCGCTGAACGTCCTGCTCACCAGCCACGCCTGGCGCAACGATCACAACGGTTTCAGCCACCAGGCTCCCGGCTTCGTCGATAACGTCCTGCAGCGCCGCAGCGAAGTGGTGCGCATCTACTACCCGCCGGACTCCAATTGCCTTCTCAACGTCTTTGACCACTGCCTGCGCAGCCGCAATTACGTCAATGTGGTCACCTGCGGAAAGCAGCCGGAACTCCAGTGGCTGAGCTGCGAGGAGGCCCTGGCGCACTGTTCCCAGGGCGCTTCCATCTGGAAATTCGCCAGTAACGATGGCGAGGACGAGCCCGACGTCGTGCTCGCCTGCGTCGGCGATGTTCCCACCATGGAGGCCTGCGCAGCTTCCTGGCTGCTGCAGAAGCACGTTCCGGGCATTAAGGTCCGCGTTGTCAATGTAATCGACCTTAGCGCTCTGATGAGCCCGGACGATCACCCGCACGGTATGGACAATATCTCTTTCAACTCCCTGTTCACTGAAAAGGTCGACGTGATTTTTGCCTTTCACGGCTACCGCTGGATCATCCACAGCATGGTGCACGGCCGCTCGTGCGAAGCGCGCTTCCATGTTCGCGGTTTCAACGATAAGGGCACCACCACCACCCCTTTCGATATGGTGGTTCTAAACGGGGTTAGCCGGTTCCATCTGGCGATTGACGCCCTCAAGCACGTGACGCGCTTGCGCTCGCTGGTTTCCGACGCCATCGATCTTTTCCGGCAAAAGCTGTATGAGCACAGCGTGTACATCCGCCAGCATTTCGAGGATATGCCGGAGATTCGCAACTGGCGCTACACCCCCGACTTCCGCGATCCGATCGGTCCCCCGCCATTGGCCAAAGGTCAGCCCCGCGCCGCCCTCTTCAGCGACTCCTAAAGCGAACGCTAGTATTTGAACCGCTCCACCAGCCCGCGGAGTTCGGTGGACATCAGCGCGAGCGAAGCAGCCGCTTTCTGCGTGTCGCCGGCGCCGTGTGAGGTGCTCTGCGCCGCCTCCGCTACCCCGGAAATATTCTTGACGATTTCGCCCGCCCCGTTGGCCGCTTCGGTGACGTTGCGCGCCATCTCGTTGGTGGTGACGTTCTGCTGGTCCACGGAGGCGGCGATGGTGGTGGAGATTTCGTTGATCTGATTGATGATCGAGGTGATGGTGCCAATAGCGCCGACCGCTTCTTTGGTGTTTTCCTGAATGGCTTCGATCTTGCGGCTGATGTCTTCGGTGGCTTTGGCGGTTTCCTTGGCCAGTTCTTTCACTTCGTTGGCCACCACGGCAAAACCCTTGCCGGATTCTCCGGCGCGTGCGGCTTCGATGGTGGCGTTGAGGGCCAGGAGGTTGGTCTGCTGCGCGATGGTAGTGATTACCTTGATTACTTGGCCGATCTCGGCACTGGATTCGCCCAGCTTGGCCACCGTGGCGTTGGTTTCTTTCGCCACTTTAACCGCGGCGGTGGCAATCTTGGCGGCTTCCCCGGCGTTCTTGGAGATTTCCTTGATGCTGCTGCTCATCTCTTCGGTGCCGGCAGCGACCGTCTGCAGATTGCGATTAACCTGCTCGGAGGCAGTGGACACCACATTGGCTTGCGCGGAGGTTTCTTCCGCATTCGCGCTCATCTGCTGACTGTTGCTGCTCAGCTCCTCGGAGGCGGCGGCAAGCGATTGCGAATTCGTGGCGATGTTCGTCACGCTGGCGCGCAGGTCGGTAAAGAATTGCGACAAGCCTTCGCCCATCTGGCCGACGGCATCGCTCCCGCGGACCGTGACTTCCCGTGTGAGATCGCCTCGCGCGGCGGCGCGCACCACGTCCAGAATGCTGTCCACCTTGACCTTTAATTCCGCGGCGAGCTTGGCTTCGCGTTCGGTGGCCGAGATACGCTCGACCGCACTGGAGACCACGCGCCCGACATTGCGCAACGCCTCCAACCGTTCCGCGGAAGGGTGTAGCGTTTCCAGCGAGAAAAAATCCATCATCGCGACAACCTGGCCGGCCAGCATAATGGGAAAAGCCACGCCCGATTTGACGCCGGCCCTCTTGGCCACGGGCGCGCGGCAACAATCCTTCAATTCGGCAAGATCTTCGATGAAAAACAGGTCGCGATTCTTCCACGCCCGCCCGCTCAGGCCTTCGCCTTCCCGGAAGCGCGCTTCCATGGTCACGCGGCGAAATTCTTCATTGACGGAGCCGGATTCCACAGCAAACTTTAGAGCGTTTTCCACCCCATCCATCACCCAGTAGGAGCCATACGCCCAGCCGAATCCGTCCTTTACCGTGTCCAGCGTAGCGCGCGCGGCTTCGTTCGCAGAAGCGGCGCGTCCCACGGCCTCCAAAACGCGGTTCACCGCAGCGACATTGGCGGATTGTTCCTGGTCGCGTTCCTGCGACTCTTTCTTGGCTTTTTCGTCGGCCAGTTTTTGCGTCACGATCTCCCAGGTCACCATGGGCCCGAGGTAGTTGCGGCTGGCGTCGTAAACCGCGCTTACCAGCAGATTCAGCGATTCCGGCCCTACTTGGATGACGCGGTTGTGGGGCAGATGCTTGTCAGTAGCCAACATCTGCCGCTGATGTTCCGGATTTTTGTGAAACACGTCGATGGTGTGGCCGATCATCTGATCGACGCTGATCGGAAGGTACTGCTGCAGTTGCTTCATGGTCCTCGTCGAGGTCTGGTTCATGTACCGGATGTGCAGGTCCAGGTCCGCACACATCACATTGATGGGCGCATTGTCGATCATGGACGTGATGCGCGCCATGCTGGTGACCTTCTCCTTGAATTCCGCGGCCATTTTCTGGACGGTGAGCATCAGCCGTCCGGTTTCATCTTTGCCGCTCGTATCAATGTCGGGGTTGAGGTTCCCGCTAAGAATCTGCTGCGTGGCGTCCACGGCCTGATTAATTGGCCCAGTGACGCTGCGGGCCGTGACCACGCTGATCACCGCGCTGACCAGGAAACCCACGAGGGTGGCGAGCACGATGGTCCACAGCGCCTCCCGGGAGATATCTTTGGTGGTCTTTTCATGGTCAGCCATGCGCGACGCGTGCTCGGCGTCCTGTTCCTGCAAGGTATCTTCCACTTTGACCCGCGGATCTTTGAATTGGGCGCTGGCCACCATACCATCGGCAAGTCGCTTGATCTGTCCGGAATGAATGCCAGCGGCCATGCCTTGATACCCGTCTTCGTAGTCCTTCAACGCACCTTTCACGGTGGTCAGGGCATCCGTGTCGTCCGACTTCACGGCGATTTGGTCCAGATCGGAGATGCTCTCATGCAGTCGCTGGTCCGTGGTCTTCCAGTTGTCGATAGCATTGTCTTGCGCCGACTTGTTATCAAAGTTCAGTAGGGTATCTTTCTCATAACGCCGGAGTTCGACCGAGTAAGTGCGCGCCGCGGCGTATTTCTGCTCGAGCTTGGCGTCCGTCTGCAGCAGTTTGAGGGTGTCAGCCGAAATCTTCCGCGTGGCCCACACTCCCGCGGCCGCGACACACAACAGGAACAACAAGACCACGCTGAACGCGAGCGGCAAACGCGCGCTGATGCGCGTATTGCGCATCGAGGGCAACCACCGGCGCGCCGGTGCTGCTTGGGGCGCTGGCGGCCAGTCGCGCCCGGGCGACGGCCCGGCCGGCTGGGTGCGCGGCGGCGTCAGGCCCTGCGACGGTTCGCTGCTCGATTGGCTTCGTTCGTCCGCTACCTTGTAATCGCTTTCAACTCGCATCAGGGCTGCTCCTTGGCAATCTTGCATCAGACGATCTGTAGATCGAGCACCCGCTCCGGGAACAAAATCAACAGCAGCTGCTTGGGAAGTTTGTGTACACCCTTAACCAGCTGCCGGGCGACCCCCCGCAGCGTCTCGGGCAACGGTTCGAGGGCGCGCCGCTCGACGTCAACCACCTCGGACATGCCATCGACCAGAAAACTCACCGTGCCCTTGTTCACCTGAACGATGACGTTCACCGAACCGGACACGGAGCGTGCGGTATTCAGTTGCAAGCGCTGCCGCAAATCCACTGCGGTAATGATCTGTCCGCGGAGATTGATCAGACCGGAAAACATCGCGGGGGCCAGAGGCACGCGGGTGATTCTCTGTGCGCGCAGGACTTCGCGAACTTGTCCCACTTCGAGGCCAAAGAGAAACTCGCCGAGAAAGAACGTGCAGTACTGGATGGAATCGCTCACCGGTCAAGACTCCACGGCTACCGCGTCGCGATCTATTGAGCTTATTAAGGCCGCGGCGCTGACAGCTTTTTCGACATCCAGGATCTCGGTGATCAGGCTGCGGATAATCTGTGTTCCGAGCACGCCGGGGCGGCTGGCCTGCCCGCGCGTTTTGGCCGGCTCGGCAACCACGTCCAGAATGCGATCGACCATCAGGCCGAGCTGCCGGGTGCGTTCGCCGTGCACCACCACCGAGAGCGTCCCGGTGATTTTGGGAGGCGGCGCAGTGCGCGCGCGTCGCGCTTTGCTGCGTCGCTCCTGCAAGTGTCCATCGAGGGGCACGAGCGGCATGGACATTTCGCGGTATTGGATGACCGGATGCTGGCCCACCATTTCGAGCGAGGAAGCCGGAAATTCTTCGAGGCGCTCGACGAAAGACAGCGGGATGGCCGCCTGCCCGCCGCCGAGCAAACGTACCAGCAACAAAGATTGCGTGGTTTCTTCGACCGCGGCGTTAGCCTGCTCGGTTTGCGCGTGGGTTTCATGACGCGCTTCCGACAAAAGATTCGCGGACTGCGCGATGCCGCGAAGGTCGAGAATTAGCGCTACCGAGCCATCGCCCATGATGGTCGCGCCGGCAAAAACACTTACGGACTTGAGATATTCTCCAAGCGGCTTGACCACAATCTCTTCGGTATCGTTGACTTCGTCGACCACCAGGCCGAAGATGCGTTCTTCGACCTGTACCACGATGATGTTGGTGGCTGCCGATTCCTTGCTCGCGGCTTCGAGGCGCGATTGTGGCTCGAGCGCCAGGGTTTGTGCCAGGTACACGAGTGGCAGTAGCCTGCCGCGCAGCCGGTAAACGGGCGCCCCGTGCACGTACTCAATGGCCCCGCCCGCTTTGTGTTCGTTCTGTCCGGTTTGCGCCTTGAGGCGCACGAGTTCGAGCAGATTGATCTGCGGAATCGCGTAGCGGTCGCCGCCGCAGGTAACCGTGAGCGCGGGGATGATCGCCAGCGTCAGGGGAATTTTCATACGCACGGTGGTGCCCAGACCCGGCTTGGTCTGCACGTCGACGGTGCCGCCGATGCGTTCGATATTGGTTTTGACCACGTCCATGCCCACACCGCGCCCCGAGACGTTGGTGACCTTCTCGGCGGTGGAAAATCCCGGCGCGAAAATCAGATTGACGGCTTCCCGGTCAGACATCTGCGCGCTTTGCTCCGCGCTGATCAGCCCGCGTTCCACGGCTTTCTTGCGGATTCTTTCGCCGTCCAGACCCGCGCCATCGTCGGTGATCTCGATATTGACCTGCCCGCCTTCGTGGTAGGCGCGCAGGCGCAAGGTTCCTTCCGAGGCCTTGCCCTTGGCGATGCGCTTTTCGGGAGTTTCGATGCCGTGATCCACGGAGTTGCGCACCAGGTGCGTGAGCGGATCTTTGATCGCCTCGATGATGGTCTTGTCCAACTCCGTTTCCTGGCCCTCCATCTCGATGCGCACTTGCTTGCCGCAGGAGGTCGCCACGTCGCGCACGGTGCGGGGAAACTTGCTCCAGATACTTCCGATGGGCTGCATGCGCGTTTTCATCACGCCTTGCTGCAGTTCGGTGGTGATCAGGCTGAGGCGCAGGCTGGAAACGCTCAGACCCTGATGCCGGATGACTCCGGCAAATTGTTGAATCTGGTTACGCGCGAGAACCAGTTCGCCGACGAGATTCATCACCTTGTCGAGCAGCAGAACGTCCACGCGAATGGAGGATTCGCTGGCCGCTGCTCGCGCGACTTGCTGTGTTTGCAGCGCTTCTACGATTTCTTGCGGTTTGACTTTGCCGCTCTCTACCAGAATCTCGCCAAGATGGCGCGGATCGCCGGCTTTTTGAATTTTCATGGCCGAATCCACGTCCGTAGCCGTAGCTACGCCCTTGCCGATCAGGATTTCGCCAATGCTGGGTACCGGAACTTCGGCAGGCGGAGGCGGCGGAGGAGGGAGGAAAGCACGCTCGACCTCCGGACTCTCGGCGGCTGGGGGCAGCACGCCGCGCTGCAAGGCGGTCAACAGTTCAACCAGCGCCGCATCGTTGCGCTCGCCTTCGGCGCCCGTGGCGTCAATGCTGTCCAGCATCTGGCGGATGGCGTCGACCATCTGCAGTAGCGCGGTGGTGATCTGTGGATTCAACGTCAGCGTGGCGTCGCGCAATTTGCTGAGCAAGTTTTCGCCAGCGTGGGCCACCGACTCGAGTTTCGAGAAACCCAAGAAACCGCAGGTCCCCTTGATGGTGTGAATGGTGCGAAAAACGCTGGAGAGGGTATCTTTGTTGAGCGGATCTTTCTCGAGCAGCACGAGTTCGCGATCCAGGGAGTCCAGATTCTCGCTGCTCTCGACCAGAAACTCACGAACGATATCGTCGCTCATCGCGAATGACGCTCCGCGTCTGCCCGCCGCATTGGGCCCATCCTGTGGTGTTCGGCCGAAGGCCCCACGACTTTAGTGGCCCGCTGCCCGGCGCTGTCAGAGAGCACGAAAACGCTGAGGACGGATCCTCCGGCAGACAGAACTCTGCCGGCTATTTCGCTACCGAAGGTGTATGGCCACGGCTAAATCCGGGCGACACGGACGCCTACGCGCTTCATGGCAATTCGCAGACCATTTGGGTGTGCAAGAGATAAGGACCAACTTAACTGCCGGCACGAACTGGAAGAATGTTTGGAGGAATGTTTCGCAGGGATCCGTCGAAATCAGGACCAATTGAGGACTTAACCCTTTTTGCGGGTCGCGGGGCGGCGGATCCCCACAACGGAAGCTGAGCCGTTCCTTACAAATACTTAACCAGCACCACCTCGTTCCGCGCTTCGTTGTACACCAGCTCGTCGATCATCTGCTGCGTCATCATAATTCCCAATCCGCCCGGGCGCAGGCCCTTGGCCTCGCGCGCCTTGGTATGCGCCAAAGGGTCATCGTCAGGATTGTTGACCGCGGCATGGGCCATCTCTTCCATGCGGAATCCTGGACCCGGGTCGTCAATACGATACATCAGCATGCGTTTGGTGCGGATGAAGGAGATGCGGACCTTCAGATTGGGGTCGAGGCGACCACCCCATTCAACGGCATTGTTGAGCAGTTCGCGAAACGCGAAGCCGACGCTTTCGCGCAATTCCGTCGGCAGGTCGGACTCGAGTCGCACGAGAAAGCTTTGCACCCGGCTGACCACCGAACGGTCGCAAGGCACCAGCAATTCCACCCAATGAGGCTGCGCGGAGAGCACTTCAATGGCGGAGCATTGCGGCTCGGTGGCCAGCGCTTCGCGCACCAGTTCAAGCAGGGCGTCGGCCTCGATGGGCTTGGCGATAAATTGGTACACCTTGCCGCGCAAGGCGCTGAGGAGCGTCTCCGGGGTCTGGTCGGAAGTCATGATGATAATTTTCGGCAGCTCTTTTTCTTTTTGCAGGTGGGCCAGAAGTTCAAGGCCGCTCATGCCCGGCATCCAGATATCCAGGAGCACCAGATCGAATTTCTTTTTCAGCAAGACTTTGAGTGCCGCCGGGCCATCCGCGACCGACGTCACGGCGAAGTCATTGGACTTCAGGACTCCGCCAAGCATTTCGCGGGTGGTTACATCGTCATCGCAAATCAGGATATTGGGCATGGGCCGCTCCACGAGCCAGGCCGAGACGTCGTCAGCAGGGCAGACACCCTCACCCTAGGCGCGCTTTTTCTTTGCGCGTCCGCGGGGCTTACCTTTGCCTTGCCCTGACTTCGCCCGGTTTGCTCGCGTTGTGTATCCTCTCAGTTTCTTCTCTAGCTTGGCAATCTCTTCTTCCAGACGCTCGAGGGTCTTGGCCGCTCCCGCGAGGCGGGCGCTGCGGCCGCCATCTTGCAACTCCTGGACGTACTCTTGGGCTCCCCTGGCGCCAAAGATCCCCATTGGCCCCTTGAGGGCATGCGCGGTGGCGGCGAGCGTCGAGGCATCGTTGGCCCGGACGGCGGTCCGCAGTTGCGCCAGTTTCTTCGGATAGTCCTTGAGAAACGTGCGAATCAGGCGAACCAGCAGGTTTCGATCTCCGCCGACCCGCGCCAGCAACGCTGCTTCGTCAGAGATCTCCGGCTTAATGGCAGTCGCAGTGGCGGGTTCGTTGGCCGGCGATTTCGCAAAAGCCGCCAGGGCGCGATTCAGCTCCTCGGCGCGGAAGGGCTTGCCGAGACACGCATCGATGCCGGCACTTTGCAGGCGCAATCTGTCCGTTTCGGAGGTATTTCCGGTGAGCGCCAGGATCATCTGGTGCTTGCCGGTGCCCGCTTCTTGCTCGCGAATGCGTTTCGCCGTTTCCGAGCCGCCAAGCTTGGGCATCTCGTCGTCGAGCAACAGCACATCAAAACGCCGGCTTGCGAGCACGCGTAAGGCCTCCAAACCATTCGCAACGGCGACCACTTTGTGGCCCTGGCGCGCCAAAAGTAGTTCCGTCAATTCGCGAATGGCAGGATCGTCGTCGGCGAGCAGTATGCGCAACCCGGATGCGGCTGTGGGCTGGTCCGCCGGGGCCGCGCTGGCGGGACCTCCCGCGCCCGCTCGAACAGCTGCGAGGGCTGCTGCGCTTGGCGTTTCGGAACTTGCCGGGACGGGCGAGGCAGCAGCCGGGATGCCTGGCTCGGCGACGGTTTGCTCTTTGCCCGAGAGCAAACGAAACCAGAAGCGCGCGCCTTGCGGCACCACGTCTTCGCAACCAATGGTGCCGCCCCAGCGTTCCACGGTGATGCGGCAGAAATACAGGCCCAGCCCGGCCTTTCCCCCGCCCTTTTTTCCTTTGGAAAACAGCCTGAAGGCGCGCGACGCCAGGAAATCCTTGGGCAGACCGGACCCCTGATCTTCGACGAAGGCTTTGACGTACGGCTCATCGTCCTCCAGACCGAGGGTGACAATGGAGCCCGCAGGCGCGTGGCGCAGGGCATTTTCCACCAAGTTGGAGAAAATTCTCTTGAGCCGCGCGGTTTCGCCCGTCACGTGCCAGGGCGCATGGCCCTGCAGCCGCGGATCCAGGCGGATGATCGAGCCTTTGCTACGAAACACCGGAGTGAAAGCCTCCACGGTTTCCGCGGCGCAACGTAAAATATCGGGAAGCTCGCCGGCGCGGTCGCCGCTTTGCATGCTGTCCTGAAGGTCGGCGGAGAAGGCGTTTAACACTTCGCGAATCATCTCTTCCTGCTGCTCGGATTGCTGTTTTCCCATGTCGACTAACTGTTTGGCGCGCGCGGTTCCGCCGCCTTCAAGAGCCAGACACTCGAAGCAGCCGCGCATGGCCGTGAGCGGCTGGGAAAGGTCGTGAATGATGCAATGCAGCAGGATCTCTTTTTTCTGAATCTCTTTTAGCAGGCGTTCGTGAACGAGCAAAGCATCGCGCGCGGTTTGCAAAACGCGGGATTGTTCCGCGAAAGCTGCGGCGCGGCTCTGAATCGCCAGCACGCGCTTGCCTGCGACGCGCAACGCCAGCGCGTCCAGGGGAATTTCCTGGCCCGCACGCGTGCGCTCGATCCATCCTTCGGCGGGCGGCCCGACGGAGGATTCCTTGTTCCAGTACGCTTCGGCATCGATCAGAAAATTTTCTAAAAAGGGAGAGGCTTCGCCGAGATGGAAAGCGTTGGCATTCGTCGGCTGCGGGCTCCAGATTTCGCGGAACCACTGCGGCGGTTCGGCCAGTAACGCGAACGAGCCGTCGCCCAGATATTCGAGCAGGGCGTAGTCTTGCTGGCGCAGAAAATTCTGGAGTACCACATCCATATTCATCTCGAAGGATTCATGGCGACAAAATCATATCAGCGGTTCACGCCGGCCCATTCAGCGCAATATTTTTTCGGTCAATTGCTGAAAAGCCTCGTTGACGCCTTCGCCGGTCTTGGCGCTGGTGCGCAGGACGGTCCAGCCTCGCGCCGCGACGCCCTCCAGCATGGCTTCGTCGATTTCCCATTCCTGTTGTAAATCGCATTTATTTACAACAAAAATAAGCGGCACCGGGCCGATCTCGACCCGGGCGCGGTCTTCAAGCTCGAGCGCGCGGTCCAGGGTGGCGCGCCGCGTGCCGTCGGCGACCAGCAAGTACCCGAACGAGCCGCGCACATACGACCAGTGCATTTTTTGGAAGTCATCCTCGCCGTACAAGTCCCACAACACCAGGGTAACTTCCTTGGCGCCGGACTTCACGACCTTCTTGTCCACCTTGACCTTCACGGTGGTGTGATATCGATCGTTATAAATGCTCTCGATGTAGCGGCGAACCAGGCTGGTTTTTCCCACCGCAAAGGATCCGAGCAGGCAGATTTTCTTTTGCGTTTCCGGCAGCATGGCGGGCGCTACGGCGCCACCGCGTGGCTGACGGGAGCATTGCTCGAAACGCGGCTTGCGGCTCGAGCACCTGCCGTGGCGTCATCCTTCACGCGAAAAGTCACGCTACGATTATACTGCCGCGCTCCCTCGTTTTCTTCTTGGCGCAGCGGCTGGCTGGCCGCGACGCCCTGGCCGCGGAGGAGGCTGCGCGGGACGCCATCGCGCGTGAACTCTAGGACAACTCGTTCGGCGCGGTCTTCGCTTAAGGGCCAGTTGGTGGCTTCATACCCGGTGCTGTCGCTGTGCCCGACAACCTCTACGGTCACGGTTTTGTGTAACAACTCTGCTTGGGCCAAAAGGGAACGAATTTCTGTGGACAGGCGCTGAAGTGCGGCCGTCTCTTCCGTCGTCAATACGGAACTGCCCAGCGGAAATCGTATGATGGCCGCCTGCACCAAGCGCTGCAGGCGCTCGAATTCCGCCTGATCAGTGTCCGTCAATTGCGAGAGGTCCACTTCGCGAATCCCGGGAAGCAGCAGGGCGCGATTACGCAGCGCGCCGGCCCAGCTTGCCGGCGCTTGCCCTTCGGCATGCAACACGCCATCGCTGACAGTCATTTCCACTCCCGGAGGAGTCTGCAGCAGGACCGCGGCGCGCTTCTGCACAATCGCGTCATCGAGCGCGTAGTAACCGCCGAGGCGCACTTCCGCCTGGCTGGCATCGAGGCCGGTCTGTTTGAGCAGGGATTGCGGGTCGGCGGAAAGCGGATCGCGCAAACCGCGAATGACGTAGTGTCCATGCTGGCGCGCGAACCCGGTGACCACGATTCCCGGCTGCGCGCGCAGCGTCTCGACGAATTGTCCCCAGCGATGATCTTGCCAGCCGCGATACGAACTCCATCCAGCAACCAGAAGCACCAGCACGATCGCCAACGCCAGCACATACGATTTGGGACGGCGGCTCTGCTGTTCCTTGTACTGAAATTCCAGGCAGCGCGACAGCTCTTCGTTCGCGCCAGCAAATGGTCCGGTTTCGCCCTGAAATCGTTCCATCTGTTCCGCGAAGTTGCGGTGAACATGTTCGAGGGCCTCGGCCATATGCAAGCGGTAATCCGGCGGAGGAATTCCACGAATCACGGAAGCGAGAATGGCGTAAGGCCCGTCTTCGACCCAAACTTCCATCTCGCCCACATCAATTTTTTCCAGAATCTGGCCGCGTGCCGATTGAAACGAATCGCGTACGAAATCCTGAATGGCGGAAAGCATGCCGGAAACCAGGCTGGCGTCTTGCATGGCCACCGCGGGGGCCACGGCGTGCGCCAGCGGCAAACCAGTTTTTTTGTGGATGAGGAAAACCTGTTCGACGCGAAACACCAGGCTGTGCAACAGAACAATCTCGGAAAACGAGCGGCCGGTGCGCAGCGCTTCGATGCGCCACTGCAAGCCGCGCAGCGACAAGCTATGCTCCATGGCTTCGTTGAAGGAGTCGAAAAAGGAACGCAGCGTCTGCAGAATGGAGCGCCGGATCGCCGGGCCCATAACCGGAAACAGCGCATCCGCCAGCGTGCCCGGATCCTTGCGCACCGACTCGCGCAGCGCGGACTCGACGGTGGGCAGCAGCGCCTGACCTAGCGCGTCTTCGCCGCCTTCCTGGCGCCGCAGGTGAATCGCTTCCGGCAGCACCGCGCTGATGTCTCCGGTGCGCAACCCCGGATCTTCCAGGCGTTCGCGCAAGCGCGCCAAATCCTGCTGCTCCGGCGCCAGAATCAAATGCCGCAGCTGTTCAAAGGAATTTATATCGCCAGAGGAGATTTCTTCATCGGGATCGAGGGGCAGGCGATAAATCGGATCGTCAGGCATAGGAAAATTGGCATTGTGGCCGCGTCTGGCGGGGAGCGGGGTCTAAGACCGCAACAAACGCAACCAAACCGAAAGACGCGCGATGGGTGCGCAGGAAATGGACTTACTTTTCCGGCAGCTCGAGTTCGCCCTTCAGCCGCAGGCCGAGTTCGCTGAACATGTCTCCCAGCGTCTCGCGGTCGGTCTTTTCGTGACGCAGGGCTTCGGCTTCGCGTTCCAGGGCGGCTTCCATTTCCGTTTGCGCCTTGCGGATTTCGTTGCCGAGGGCTTTGGATTGATCGAGGATGCGCGTGCGCAGATCTCCTTGCGCGCTGGAAAGCTGCTCTTCGAGCTGCGAAAGCTTCTTCTCCAAGCTCTTGGAACTGTCGCGGGTCTCGCGAGTCAACTCTTTCAAAGCGTCGGCCCGCTCGTTTTTTTCCGTTTTCAGGCGCTGGGCGAGCGCTTCCATCTCCTGTTGCACGAAGGATTCCAGCGAGTCGAACCGTTTTTTCAGATCGTCTCGCAGAGCATCCGACGCTTTGGCCAGGCGTTCTTCGAGGCGCAGGAAGCGCTTCTCGTAATCACGCATCTGCGAACCAAATAAAATATCGCGGATCTTATCTACGTTTGCGCCTTCACGAATTTCTCCGTTGGCGATGTTTTTATCTTCGCTGTTGGCTGCCATGATACTCCGGCCTCCCTTGGGCTTGCGTAGCGGCTTCCGAGGCATCTCGCGACACTACTACGTTTTGAAGCCCGTCATCAAGCCGGAGAGAGCGTTCAGGACGGCGTTCAGGTCCCCGGGCCGGGGGCAGCCTTTCCTTTGCGGATCGCTACACTCGGGGCGGCCCGCTGGCCATCGCGGAAGCGCGACAATGTGTCCAGAATCTCCTGCCCGTACAGCTCAATCTTGCGTTCGCCGATGCCCGGGATGCGCCGCAGTTCCGCGAGTGTCCTGGGCTGCTTGACGCACAGGGCCTCCAGCGTGGTGTCGTGCATCACGATAAAAGCGGCGGTATTTTGGCGCTTGGCCACTTCCCGGCGCCATTGCCGCAGGTACTCGTGTATCGCTGTAGCAAAACCGCCGGCCGGTAGCACGGTCTCGGAGACCACGGCGCGCAATTGTGGCTCTTCGCGCTGCGGCTTGCGGCGATCGGTTTTGATTCTTTGCGCGAACCAACTCGGGGTCCCCAGGCACACGTCGCAGGCCATGCACGACTGCCAGGTTTTGGTTTCGCCAAAGTGTTTGCAGATCGACTTGTGGCGGCACTCCTCGCTCTCCACAAAATCGATGATTTCGTGGTACCGCTCCCAGGCCCGCCGCTTTTCCTGGGGATCTTCAATAGCGCCCGCGAAGTAGGCCAGCAGTCCTGCATCCTTGCGCTGCCAGAGCAGCAGACACTCAGAAGGTTGGCCATCTCGCCCCGCGCGGCCCGCCTCCTGGTAGTACTGTTCGATGGATTTAGGCAGCGCCAGATGAATCACCGCGCGCACGGCAGCTTTGTTGATGCCCAGACCGAAGGCATTTGTCCCCACCAGCACGGGAACTTCATCGGAGGTCCAGCGTTCCTGATTCGTGCGTCGCAAATCCGCGTCCATTTGTCCGTGGTAGGCCAGCGCGTCGATGCCTTCTTCGGCGAGCATCGCCACGGTCTGGTCGACGCGCTTTATGGTGGACGCGTAGATGATCACCGTGCTGCCGTCGTATTTCGCCAGCGCTTTCAGGAGCAAGGCGCGCTGTTCGGGGGCCTTGCACTCTTTCACGATGTAATGAAGATTCGGCCGGTGAAAACTGGCGATGTACTTGTCCGGCTCGCGCAGCTGCAGCTGCTCGATAATGTCGTGGCGCACGCGTCTCGTGGCGCTGGCCGTGAATGCCGCAATGGGCGTTTGCGGAAAATGCTTCCGCAAGGCGCTCATCTGCCGGTATTCCGGACGAAACTCGTGGCCCCACTCGGAAATGCAGTGCGCTTCGTCGATGGCGAAAAATGACAGGGGAATGCCGCCCAGCCAGTCGAGCGTGTCCTGACGCGCCAGGCGCTCCGGCGAGAGATACAACAAGCGATAGCCGCCGCCCCGCGCGGACTTGATAATCGTGGCCTGTTCGGCGGGATTTAGCGAACTGTTCAGAAACGCCGAAGGAATGCCCATCTGCGTGAGCTGCGCCACCTGGTCCTGCATCAAGGCGATCAGCGGCGAAATGACGATGGCCGTGCGCTCGGCCAGGAGCGCTGCCGGCAGTTGGTAGCACAGCGATTTGCCGCCGCCCGTGGGCATGATTACGCAGGTATCGCGCAGGTTCAGAATGCTGCGCACGATTTTTTCCTGCCGCGGACGAAACGCGTCATAGCCCCAATACCGTTTCAGCGCGCCCATCACCTCTTCAGGCGCGACCGTCTTGGCTGTAGCTGACGAAATCATGCTGGAAGTATAGGTACCGCCAGCCACACCGTCCACTCATGGTGCGGCAAGAGGAGTCCCGTTCTTCCCCGGATTGATGAATCGCGGAGTCCGCAGGCCATTGCACGGTGGTCTTCATATTTTTAATTCCCTCGCAACGTACGGCCAGCTTCTCGCCGCGGGCGAGCCATTTGACGAGCACCTCCGTCTGCCATTGGAGATCCCAACTGGTCTCACGCCGGAAATCGCCCGGCCCGTGGTGGAAGTAGCGTTCCTCGCCGGCAGCCTGCTGGGGAACACCTTAAAGAGGGCCCGGCAACAGGATGGCGGGGAGCGCATCGGCGAACAACCGGCGCCCGCCTTACATCCGCCTTACATCTGATAGCGTTATGTGCGATGCCCGATGCGGGGAAGCGTGGCAAATTTCTGATGCCGCAAGCGCGCCACGATTTGCCTGGGCAGAGGAAAGCAGCCAAGGATGGTCAATGCAGCTGCCGAACGAAGAAATAGATCGTCATGGAGGTACCCACTACGATTACCAGCGCACGAATCCAGCTTTGCGGCAGCTTTTGCGCGTAGTGCGCGCTGGCGTAACCGCCTAGCGTGGCGCCCACGGTCATCACTATGGCCTGCGGCCAGACGATTGCGCCGAGCGCGATAAACATAACTGTAGCCACTCCGTTGATTACCGCGCCCAGAATCACCTTGAGCGCGTTCATCTCATGAATGTCCGTCATGCCCATGGCCGAAAACATCGCCAGGTTCATGATCCCGATGCCGCCCCCGAAGTACCCGCCGTATACCGAGACGATCAGCTCAAAAACCGAAGCGCCGGTAACGGCTTTGTTGCTGGCATCGTGGCCGATACCGGCCGAGATTCGCCCGGTCAAGTGCTTGCCAAACGCAAACAGCAGCGTGGCCGCCAGCATCAGCCAGGGCAGCACATGCAAAAAAGTTTGCGCCGGGGTCTTGATCAGCAAAACGGCGCCGGCGATTCCACCGATCACGCTGGTCACAATCAGCGGCACCATCACGCGGCGCGATATTTTCAAGCGCTTGCGATACGCTCCCCCGCTGGCTGTCACCCCAATCCACAGTGCTAGAGTGTTGGTGGCGTTGGCCGGCACGGGCGGCACTCCGGTAAACAGCAACGCCGGGAAGGCAATGAAACTGCCGCCGCCTGCTACGGCGTTGAGCCCGCCTCCAACTGCGGCGGCAAAAAACAGAAAAATGGCGTGCGCAATGGTCAAGCTCGATTTGTATCACGGTTAGCGGGCTTCTCTCCACTTCGCGGGCTGGCCGCGGGCGCGCGATGCTTCCGCGGCTTGTTCCGCCGGCCATGCAATCTCTTGACAACACCGACCGCTGCATATATGAACGTACCGTTTCAAAGCCCTTTTATCGCTGCCAGCTCTCCTTTGGCGACTTCGTCGCTTAGCGGCCGAGTACGGCGAAAAATGGTTTCTTGGCCAACGAGGAAAGTCGTTGAGCTATCGTTTCGATCCCCAGCGCATCGCGCACCTCGCTGCGGATAGCATGGTGACGGCTCGTCCACAGTTCCACAGGAGGAAGCATGGCCAGCAGGATTGACGCAATGGCAGCGGGAACATCGAGCGAGTACAGCATCCCGAAAGTAATCTTCGCCTCATCCGTCGGCACCATGATCGAATGGTACGACTTTTATATCTTCGGCAGCCTGGCCGCCGTTCTCTCGCTCAAGTTCTTCCCTCCCGGTAACGACTTGGTCGCCTACATCGCTTATCTGGCGACTTTCGCCGTCGGTTTCCTGGTGCGTCCTTTTGGCGCGCTGTTTTTTGGACGTATCGGCGACCTCGTTGGGCGCAAGTACGCGTTCCTCGTAACCCTCACGATTATGGGCGGAGCGACCGCGCTAATCGGCTTGATGCCCAGCTTCGCCACCGCGGGTTGGATCACTCCGGTGTTGCTCATTTTGATTCGCGTGATGCAGGGGCTTGCGCTCGGCGGCGAATATGGCGGCGCAGCGGTGTACGTCGCGGAACATGTTCCCGACCACAAGCGCGGCTTCTACACCAGCTTCATTCAGATCACTGCCACCCTGGGCCTATTCGTTTCACTTCTTGTGGTCATCGGCACGCAGTCCGCTATGACCAAGGATCAATTCAACGACTGGGGCTGGCGCATTCCATTTCTCATTTCCATCATTCTGGTTTCCATTTCTCTTTATATCCGCTTGAAGATGAAGGAATCACCGATCTTTAGCGAGCTTAAGAGTGCCGGCATGACTTCCACGCAGCCGCTGAAAGACGCTTTCGGGAAATGGGCGAACCTCAAGATCGTCCTCGTGTCCCTGTTCGGCGCAACGGCGGGACAGGGCGTGGTGTGGTATACCGGCCAGTTTTACGCTCTGTTCTACATGCAGACGATTCTCAAGGTCAACGCCAAGACTGCCGCGTTCATCGTCGCGGTCGCCCTCCTTCTGGCGATGCCGTTCTTCACGGTATTTGGCGCGCTGTCGGACAAGATCGGCCGGAAGTGGCTGATGATGGCTGCCTGCCTCCTCGCCGTGGTGAGCTATATCCCCATTTACAAGGCCATGGAAGCCGCCGCGGGCAATCACGTTGTCCGACTGAGTGCCGCCAAGGATAGGGTCACGGGTCAGCCGAAACTGGCGCCGCAGACCACGGATGCCGCGGGAAATCTAGTCGCGGCTAAAGAAGCTCCCGATCCAAATAAGCCGATGCTGGTTCTCCTGGTGTTCATCCAGGTGATCTTCGTCTGCATGATCTACGGGCCGATTGCCGCCTATCTCGTCGAGGCCTTTCCGGCGAAGGTCCGTTATACCGGGTTGTCACTGCCTTACCACATCGGAAATGGAGTTTTCGGAGGTTTATTACCCACGATCGGTCTCATCATCTGTGCGAGGACTGGGAATATTTACGCCGGTCTCTACTATCCCATGACCGTCGCAGGCGTCACCCTCATCGTCGGCAGCCTGCTATTGAAGGAGACTCACGGCGTCAAAATCTGGGACGAAGTCGAATCCAAATAAAACTGCCTGGGCCGCCGCGGCAGCCCTTTTTCCGGCAGGAGGCCTAGAGGGGTGTTGCGCCCATCTCGGCAAAGCGTCAGATTGACGAGCCTGCTTTCTCGGTAGCATCATCTCTCTGCTGGGTTATTGTTAAATTGCCGCGCAGCGAACGGGTAGTTCCCTGCGCAAGCTCCACGGCAAAACGAAAAACGAGCCGTCCTCATACGGGAGCCTCTGCATGGCCAAAACGCGCCAGAA
>JBEKSZ010000070.1:0-41722 GCA_049516615.1 Candidatus Acidiferrum sp.
AGCACCGAGGGCAACGGAAAATCCCAGGGTTTGCGCCAGCGCCGCAGTGCCGAGGCAAACCGCGATCACTACCAGAAGGAAAAGCTCCCCGTTGCAGGTCAACTTGACTCGCCGCAGAAGCCGCGGAATGACGTTGATCGCCAGGAAAACGAGGGGAACAAGCAGGAGTGCAGCTTTGCCAAGCGTAGCGGTTGCTTGTACGAGACTGCCGTCTCCGGAGCTGCCGAATACCGGAAGAACCACGGTCATGCAGATGACCGCCAGGTCTTCGACGAGCGTGATGCCGATCATCACCCGGCCGTGGGTGGTACGCAGCGTTCGGCCATCGTTCAGCAGCCGAGCCAGTACCATGGTGCTGGCCACGGATACGGCCGCGCCGATAGCAAATGCTTCCGTCACGTTCCAGCCCGCAAGCTTTCCGACGCCTGCGGTGAGGCCCAGCGTCAGCAGAATTCCCAGGGGAGCGCCGGCGAGCGCAACCCATTTCACGCGCTTCAGATCGGAAATGGAGAACTCGACGCCGATGGAAAACATCAGCAGCACCACGCCGACCTCGGCAAAGAGCGCGAAAGTGTGCGGCTCGGAGAGCTGCGGGCCCGGGGTGAACGGGCTGATGGCAATGCCCCCGAGGACGAAACCGAGGATTAAAGGGAGGCGCAACTTCCAGGCCACAAGTCCTCCGCTAAGGGCGGCAAGGAATATGTAGGTCAGGTCGCGAAACAAAAGCGGATTTGGTTCCATGTCTTTCTCTCCATGCGGGCATCGCCAGAACTTTCTCAACGGCTCAGCGCAAAGAACTGCAAGCGCCATGCCAACTCAATCCACTGAATCGCGGGCACTTGCCGGGCACCAAAACGCCGAGCCGTTCAGAAATGCCGAGGGATCAGAATCAAAAATGTGGGTTATGGCGGACCTCTCCTCTCAGATCCCCGATCCGAAATCGGAAAGACAGAACAAGCGGAGGGAAGAGAGCGGAAGGGAACAACGGCAAAGCGGCGCGGGAGTATTTGTGGCTGCGGGAAAACAAAGGAGTCTTTGGCCAAGGGACTCTCGGGCAAAGACTCCCGTACCGACGGTTACTTGGCATTCACCCAAACGCTGTCAGCGGAATTGAGCTCCACGCCGGCAACTTCGGTGCTGAGCTTTACGTATTGCGGACCAGACTTTTTGCCCGCCACGACGCGGAATTCCAGCACGTACTTGTTGTCGAGCGTCTGCTGCAAATCATCGAGATAGGGTTTAAAGCTCACCGCGTTCTGGGTGGCGAAATAGTAGGATTGCCCGCCGGTTTCGTCAGAAAGCTTGGCGATACCGTTCTGGCCATTCATTATTTCCCAGAAGTTGTTTCCGAGCCGCCCCACACCGCGAGCAAAGATAGTGTGCACCGTCGTTCCCGTGCGCTGCGCCACGCGGCTTGCTGAATCGACGTCGGGACTAACCGCACGCAATCCGCGATAGTGCGGGCCGCCGCGAAAACGGTCTATGCCGTCGGTGATCATCAACACTTCGCGGCGATTGCCATCGTCCGGCCAGCGCTTCATCAGGTCGATCACGGAAAGATAGGAACTCCCGTAAGCGCCGCTGGAAGCGACTGGAAGGCGCAAAGCTTGCGCCGCCTCCCCGCGCGCGGTGGTCAAATCCTGAGCAATCTGAACGGTTCCATTGCGCATGTAACCGACTCCCACCGCGGTATCCGGCGGCTGCGCGTTTATGAACGAACGCAGATCGTCAAGTTGTGAGCCCAAAACCGGGTCGGACGCATCGTCAATCAGAATAAACAGATCGACCCCGCCTTGGCCTTGAGCTGGCCTCCAGCCCGTGACTTGCAAACGGTCCTTGCCCTGTTTGACGATTACATCGTCGCGGGTTACTTCAGGCAGGCGCTTGTTATCGCCCAACGCGCGAAGACTAACCGTCATTTGCACGGGAGTGGTTTCTGCCGGCACCTGGCCTTCAGCGTACCCGGGGACTAGCCCCGCAAGCACCAGGACCAGAAGCATCGACAATTTCTGAATCAAATAGTTCTTTCGCATCACATCCTCCTGTTTTCCATTCGAACTCGGCGGTCTGCCGGTACGCGTTTGAGGTTTGCAACCCGCTGGCCAAAGCGAAATAGTGCAGGCTCTGGACTTGCGGCGGAAATCGTTGCTGATCGTTTCAGAAATGCCGAACCCTCGGCACGGCCGCGAAGGTCTCTGACAGAAACGCAACTTGCGCTGGCGGCGGAGTACCAGGCAAGGCGCAGGCGCAAATCGCCAGTGAAGAGCCACGACGGAATGTTTAGGAATGAGGCGGCTGAACTTTTGGTCGGACCGTTTGTCTAGCTGGCGACGCGAACCTTAAATCGGCTTTTGCTGATTTGCAGATTGGCAATTTTTGAGTCCAGTGTCTGACGCGGAATGCCCAGCTTCGCCGCCGCACCGGCAGGGCCGGCAATACGCCCCCGACTCTCTGCCAGCGCGGCTTCGATCATTTCTCTTTCGCGATCCGCCAGCGTCGATACCAGCAGAACACTCGGTGCCGTTTGCCGCGATGCTTCGCGCTTAAGGGCCATCTCGCCGACCGCGAAGGTCTCGCCCTCCGACAAGATCACCGCCCGCTCGATGACATTTTGCAGCTCGCGGATGTTTCCCGGCCAATGATAGGCCTGCAGCGTTTCAATGGTATTCATCTTTATGACGCTGAATTTCTTGCCGGCTTTCCTGGCGTAGCGTTCAACGAGATGTTCGACCAGCAGCGGAATATCAACGATGCGGTTCCGCAAGGGAGGAATCTCGAGGGGAAATACATTCAGCCTGTAAAAAAGATCCACGCGGAAGGTACCTGCGGCAACCGCCGCCTGCAGGTTGCGGTTGGTAGCGGCGATTATCCGGACATCAACGGAAATCGGCTGGCTGCTTCCCACGCGTTCAAATTCACGTTCCTGTAGAACCCGCAGCAAGGTGATCTGCGTCTCCATGGGAAGTTCGCCGACTTCGTCAAGGAAGATGGTCCCGCCGTCAGCCGCTTCAAAGCGGCCCAGACGGCGCTGCAAAGCCCCGGTAAAGGCGCCTCGTTCGTGTCCGAACAGTTCAGAGGCGATCAGCGAAGACGGAATGGCTGCGCAGTTCACCCGGATGAAAGGTCGTGAAGCGCGGGCCGAGCGCTTATGAATGGCGCGGGCAACCAGCTCTTTGCCGGTTCCCGTCTCGCCCAGAATCAGGACGGTCGCGTCCGTCGGCGCCACGAGATCCACCTCCTGCATCACCGCTCTAAAGAGCGGGCTCGGTCCCACAATCATGTCCAATCCCTCGCCCCCGTTGCTCAGTTCTCGTCCACGGAGTGTCGCGAAGGTCGTCTCGTTTCTGTCGAACGTGTAGGTAGAGGCCATGCCAGTCTCCTTACAACAAAATCAAGTAGGTTTATTAATCTCCGGCTGTCCGAGCGCCGCGCGGATTGCGTTTAGTAACGTGTCGCTCCGCACCGGCTTGTTCAGAAAGGCCGCCGCCCCGGTTTTCAATGCCAAATCGCGGAGGGATGCATCACCGTGCGCGGTAACAAAAACGACGGGCACCTGGTTCCCGGCTTCGCGCAGTCTTCTCTGCAGCTCGAGGCCGCTCATTCCCGGCAAACGCACATCGAGAATCAAGCACATGCTCTTTTGCCCATTGCCCGAAGCGAGGAATTCCTCCGCGGAAGCAAAGGTGTTGATCGAAAATCCCGCAGCCTTCATTACGCTTCCCAGCGCTTCACGAAGAGGCGCATCATCGTCCACGATAGCGATGACCCCGTTTTTGCGTTGCGTCTCGCTCACTGCGTTTGGTCCCATCTCTCGCTCGCTGAAATCTGTCGCGAACAAGCAAGAGGCTAGCAATTCGCCAAGCGCGAAACCATCCTGCTTTAGGAGGAGATGGGTACCTACTTCGGAAGGGTGTTTTTGAGCTTCTCGGCCATGCGCACGAGGTGCGCCAGTGAGTCCGCCTCGGTCTTTTGCATGACGTGAGCGCGGTGAGTCTTCACGGTGAGTTCACTCATTCCCAGTTCATCCGCGATCTGCTTATTCAGAAGGCCGGCGACGACCAAAGCGAGCACTTCCTTTTCGCGCGGGGTAAGGGACTCAAAGCGCTGGCGAATCTCTCCCATTTGCGCGCGTTCCTTGCGCAGACCGCGGTCGCTGGCGATGGCCTTCTCGACGGCGTCCAGCAAATCCTGCCCGCGCACCGGCTTGGTCAAGAACTCCTGCGCTCCTTCTTTCATGGCGCGCACGGACATTGGGATGTCGCCGTGACCGGTTATAAAAATCGTCGGGATTTGAGTACCGGCCTCGCTCAATTTGCGTTGCAGGTCGAGGCCATTTAAGCCCGGCATTCGCACGTCGAGGATCAGACAAGCCGGTGCATCGGGTCGTTTCGCGATCAGGAAGTCTTGGGCGGAGGCGAAGGTCTCCACGCGCAGACCAACCGACCTGATCAGACTCTGCAGTCCCTCGCGAACGGCCTTGTCATCGTCAATCACAAAGACAACAGGCTCGGTTTCCTTCATGAGACCGTCCCGCTCGCGCTTGGCAGTGTGAACTGAAATACCGATCCTTCAGAGAGCGCGGACTCCGCCCACAACCTCCCGCCGTGGGATTCAATAATCGAACGGCTGATGGGCAGTCCCATGCCCATGCCCTGGGAGCGTGTCGTGAAGAAGGGCTCGAACAAGCGAGGCATGGCCTCGACACTTACTCCGACCCCGCTGTCCTCGACGGAAACCAGAATCTGTTGGTCCGCTTGCAATCGTGAGCGGATCAGCAGTCGCCGTTTTCGGCCGCTCGTGCTGGTCATGGCATCGATTCCATTCATCACCAGATTCAGGAGCACTTGTTGCAACTGAATTCTGTCGCCAAGCACCACCGGCAAATCCGGCTGCAATTCCATCACCAGCCCTACCTCATTTCTCGACGCCTGCGAATCGGCCAGCGCCCCTGTCTCGGCAATGACTTCGTTGATCTGCACCGGCACTTTTTCCGGTGTCGCTTTGTTAATCAGCGAACGAATCCGCACGATGACCTCGGATGCCCGTGTCGCGCCTTGCGCCGTGCGTTCCGCGGCCGCTCGCGCTTCTGCCAGATTGGGAGTTGGACGGGAGAGCCAGGCCACACAGGCATCGGCATTGGCCACCACCGCGGCGAGCGGCTGATTGACCTCGTGGGCAATGGATGCCGTAAGTTCACCAATGGTAGTGATGCGAGCCACGCGCGCGAGCTCGCTCCGCGTCATCTGGAGAGCTTCTTCAACGCGCTTCTGTTCCGCAATCTGGCTGAGAAGCGCCTCGTTGGCGTTCTTGAGTTCCATGGTGCGCTCTTTAACCCTTAGCTCCAGCTCATCGCGGGCCTGGCGCAGGGACCCTTCCGCCTCTCTTCGCCAGGAAATCAACCAATTTGCAGCGATTTGACAGGCCGTGAAGGTCAGAAAGAACGGAACATCGCGTGGTTTCACGTGCCAGGAACGAGCCGGGGGAATGAAGTAATACAGTACCAGCGCGGTGCTCAGGCCGACGGCGAGCCAGCCGGGTCCCCGACCGCCGAACCAAGTAGCGGCAATCACCGCGATGGCGAAAAAGAACCAGAAAGGGTTACCGAAGGGAACCTGCAGAAGCAGCGACAACGATAACGCAGCAAGTACCAGGGCGACTGCGAATGCGTAGCGAGACAATGCTGGCAACTCAGACGGCGCGGAGCGGATCATCTGCATCAGAAGGGGCGGCGCCAATCGGCACGGTCCTTTTATACTACGAGCCTCGAGCGCCTGACCACCTAGGCAATGTTTCCTCTTGGACTTCCCTTCTGCCTGCTGCTGCTTTTCTAGGTCCGCTGCGGCCGCCGTCCCTTCAGGAACTGCGCGCGGCCGTGTAGGGCGGAGCAGCGGGCAACCGATCTTTATCCTGTTTTTCCGCCAGGGCCTGCATGCCCGCGTCGACTTGCTCGCGAAGGTGATTGAGCATGTCGTTGAGGAAAGCCAAGATAAGCCGCTGATTCTCTGGGCTTTACGGCAGAGGAAAACGCCGAAGCCTCAGAAGAGCCGAAGCGTCAGAAAAATCACACAGCTTTTTCGCTGGGGGAATTCCATTCGTGCGGGCCGGGGACGAGGCGCCCCCGGACGGAAATGAGCTCTTAAACGCAATGAACGGTGAGCTTCGATGGCGGTGAAAAGCGCCTGCGCGCGCTTCGGGCAACGGCAGCGCGTTAGACCCGTGTCGCTCTGCATGTTTTTATTGCTGTCCACCGGGCGCACTCGTGCATCTGAGTCTTCAAACGAGTCCCCCGCGTGGCGAATCGGCGATCGCCTGTTTTGCGTAGAGGCCCGAGTGGGCTTGGCCCACCCGGCAGCGGATGCGTGGCAAAGTGAAGGGGGATTACCTTGGGGCCTGTCCATGAAAAGCCGTGAAGAGAATCTGCGCAACATCGCCAGCCAATCGTTTGACGTTTGCGTAATCGGTGGAGGCGCGACCGGAGCCGGCTGCGCACTCGACGCGCAACTGCGCGGCTTGAAAACGGTGCTGGTTGAAGCGGGCGATTTTGCGGGAGCGACTTCGAGCAAGGCTACCAAGATTATTCACGGGG
Source organism: Candidatus Acidiferrum sp. (assembly GCA_049516615.1). Taxonomy (GTDB): domain Bacteria; phylum Acidobacteriota; class Terriglobia; order Acidiferrales; family UBA7541; genus Acidiferrum. Next base: position 6,587 of record JBEKSZ010000070.1, read on the forward strand.
GAGTGCGCTATCTCGAAGAGGCGGTTAAGGAGCTGGACCCCGCCGAATATCACGTGGTCAACCGCGCGCTGCGCGAACGCATTCTGATGCTCAAAAACGGCCCGTATCTCTCGCGGACCATGGAATTTCTCATTCCCTGCTTTCACTGGCTGGATGCCGGTTACTACGACGTCGGTCTCAAGCTGTACGACTGGATTGCGGGAGACAGCAGCATTTTCCCCAGCCATTTTCTCTCGCGGCAGGAGACGCTGCGGCGGATGCCCACGCTGAAATCGGAGGAACTGGTGGGGGCCATCGCTTATGCGGACGGTCAGTTTAATGATGCGCGCTACAACATCGCGCTGGTAAAAACGTTCTGGCAGTGTGGAGGGGACGCGGCGAATTACGTACGGGTCACGGGATTTGAGAAGTCGGCGGCGGGCAAGCTTGCTGCCGCGGAGGTTGAGGATCAACTCACGCGGCAAAAATTTGTAGTGCGCGCCCGCGTCTTCGTAAATTCCACGGGTCCGCTCGCGGATATTCTGCGCAATCTGGCCAGTCCGGGCGTTTCGCGGCGCATGCGCCTCAGTAAGGGCAGTCACATTCTGCTGCCCCTCGAGGTGTTGCCGAGCGACGACGCCTTGCTGATTCCGAAGACCGAAGATGGCCGCGTGCTCTTTGCCGTGCCATGGATGGGCCGCCTGCTGGTAGGTACCACGGAAACGGAAGTCGGCGTGGACGACGAACTGCTGCTGACCCGGGACGAAGTCGACTTCATGCTGGGGCAACTGAACAAGTATCTGGAAAAGCCGGTGCCCGCGAGCCAGGTCGTTGGCGGATTCGCCGGGGCGCGCCCGCTCGTAAGCCGCGGCAAGGGCGATACCAAGAGGCTTTCCCGTGATGACGAAATCGAAATCGATCCACAAACTGGTCTCATCAGTATCATGGGCGGAAAGTGGACCACCCATCGCGCCATGGCCGAAGACACCATCGATGCGGTGCAAAAATCTCTCGGGCTAGCGGTGACGCCTACGCTGACGCGCTATCGTCCGCTCACCGGTTCGAGTGGTTTTACTCCTGTCTACTGGATGGCGCTGGTAAAGCAGTTCGATATCTCCGAGCCGACCGCGCAACACCTCGCGGAACGCTTCGGCACCGCCGCTCCGGAGGTACTGGAAATCGCCAAAAACGATCCCGACCTCGCCAAGCCCATCGTCCGAGGCTTTGCGCCCATTCGCGCGGAAATTGTCTACAGCGCCGGTGAAATGGCCCTGACCATCGAGGATGTGCTGGCCCGCCGCGTCGGACTGGAGTTTTTCAGCTGGCAGGTCGCGCAAGAGGCCGCGCCCTGTGTCGGCGCCATACTCGGACCGCTGCTCGGCTGGTCCGCCGGGCACACGCGGGACGCCATTCGGGAATATCAAGCCAAGATTGACAAGTACTTCCACGTCGCAGGTCTGGCGCCGGCGATTCGAGCGGCGCACGCTCCCGGAGAATAAGCATTGCGTGAGCCACGGGCGGTGAACTGTGTCTAGCGGGATGGCCAGGATGATCAAAGTTTGCGAGAAGCTTCGGTCCCATTTTTATTCTGCGGCTTGAGGAGCCTGAAAATGTTCCGCACACCCGGTCTCGCGCGCCTCGTCTGGATTGCAATTTTGCTGGCAGCCCTGGCAAAACGCTCCGCTGCACAGCAACCCGACGATTTGCAGAAGCAGCTCGACCAACTCAAACAGCAGTATGAACAGAGCATGCGCGACATGGAGCAGCGCATCGCCGTACTCGAAGAGCAGATCGCCAAGCAGAAAGCCGCGCAGGCGAAAGCCAGCCAGGAAAAAGATCAGGAGCAAGCAAAGAAAGAGTCCACCGTCTCCGCCGTCGAACTCGCCGCGCAGCAAGCGGCCAAAACCGCCCTGCAAGGAGGCGCGCCCAGCGACGTCGGCGCGCGGTTTCAGGGTCAGGTGCCCTCCGAGCCGACCTACGACCTGCTGAACGAAGCGGAAACAAAAATCGCCGAACTGCAGGAGGAAGTGAAATCGTTTGAATTTCACGGGTACTTCCGCTCGGGCTTTGGCCTTAATTCCGACGGCGGCCAGCAGGTCGCCTTTGAAGCGCCCGGCGCGGACGCCAAATATCGTCTCGGCAATGAAGCGGAAACCTACGGCGAATTCATCTTCGTCAACAACTGGATTAACCCCCGGCACGCCACCGACAAAGCCTGGATGAAGACCGAGGTGATGATCGAAGCCAACACCTCGAATTCGGCGACCTACGCAAATTTCCCCAGCGGTGCCGGCAACGATCAGTTCCGCCTGCGCGAGGCCTTCGTGCAGGCCGGCAATATTTTCGACTTCCAGCCGGACGCCAAGTTCTGGGCCGGCGACCGCTATTACCGGCGCCAGCATATCGAGATCGACGATTTTTATCCCCTGGACATGAGCGGTTATGGCGCGGGCGTCGAAGATTGGAATCTGCGCATTGGCAAGATGGCCGTCGCCTATCTGGCTGGTGCGCGCCCGGACATCGTCACGCAATACGGTAACTATGCAAAAAGCAATATCGACGTGCGCTTCTACGATCTGAAGGGTCCATTCGGATTGCTAGGCGTCTGGTTCGACTATTCGGTTGCCAAAGGCGGCACGGTTCAGAGCGTGAGCACGCAGACTGGCACCCCGACCGCCGGGGCCGTTATTCCCACAACCGACGGTTACGCCGCGGGCATCCGCCTGCAGAACCTGGAATGGCATGGCGGCTATCACAACTTGTCCTTCCAGTACGGCAAAGGCGCGGCCAGCAATTTCAGCACCTCGATCGACAACCCCAGCCCGTTCCTTGCCGGCTCGGAACGTTTGCTCCTCGCCGAGCATCTCCTTGTTCAAAGCAACGACCGCCTGGCCATCATGCCGATTTTTGTTTTCCAGCGGCAGCGCGACGGCCAGCCCAACCACGGCTTCAACGACTGGGCCTCCTTCGGCGTTCGGCCGATAATATTTCTTACCAAATATCTCTCCTTGGCGCTGGAAACCGGCTTCGATCACACCGAGGGCTTCGCCACCACGCAAACTGGCGCCAATACGTCGTACGACGGCTGGCTCCGCAAGTTCACCATCGCGCCGCAGATCGGGGCTGGCAGGAAGTTCTTCAGCCGCCCGGTGCTGCGTGTTTTTATGACTTACGCGACCTGGTCCGACGGCTTCCGCGGCTTGGTCGGCGGCATTCCCTTCGAGGACAGAACCAGCGGACTGACCTACGGCGTGCAAGCGGAAACCTGGTGGTAGGAATTTAGTTCTAGGAGCGTGCCCATGAAAACGCAACTCGAAAGTACTCCGCAAAATGCGGCGGGCCATGTGGCGCCGGAAAGTTCCGGTTTTGTGATTCTCGCGGCCATTTTTGCGGCCGTGGGCGGATTGCTGTTCGGCTACGACACCGCCGCCATTTCCGGCGCGGTCATTTTCATCAAGCAACAGTTTTCTCTCTCCACGTTTCCCGAAGAACTGGTAGTCAGCATGGTGCTGGTCGGCGCGGCCAGCGCGGCGCTCGGCGGCGGCGCTCTCTCAGATCGCCTGGGCCGCAGAATCACATTGATCCTCACCTCAATTATTTTTGTTATGGGCGCGCTGATCTGCGCCTTTGCCGGTTCCTTTCCAATCCTTCTCGTCGGCCGGACCGTCGTCGGCGTTGGCATTGGACTGGCGTCCACGACCGTTCCGGTCTACATCTCCGAGGTCGCGCCGCCCAAAGCTCGCGGATGGCAAGTCTCACTTTTCCAGCTGGCGATCACCGTGGGGATTCTCGCGGCTTACGTGGTCGACTACGCTTTTGCCCCCAGCGGCGCCTGGCGGTGGATGCTCGGCTTGGCGGCCGTGCCCGGTCTTATCCTCGGCCTCGGGATGCTGTACCTTCCTGAAAGTCCGCGCTGGCTTGCCAAACACGGACAAACCGAAAAGGCGCTCAAGATTTTGTCGCGCATCCGGGGAAACTCAAACGCCACAGCGGAATTCGGGGAGATTCAGGCCACGCTCGCGCAATCCAGCCAGCAAGGGCGATGGAGCGATCTTTTCCGTCCCGCGATTCGCCCCGCCCTGGTCGTGGGCATCGGTCTGGCAGTCTTTCAGCAGATCACCGGCATCAACACCGTCATTTATTACGCTCCCACCATTCTGCAATCGGCCGGAATTCCCTCCGCTTCGGGCGCGATTCTGGCCACCGCGGGGATCGGCGTCGTCAACGTCCTCATGACCCTGGTCTCGATGTGGCTGGTGGACCGCATGGGCCGCCGTCCGCTCTTGTTGATCGGCACGGCCGGAATCATCATCGCCCTCGGCGTCCTCGGTTTTGCCTTTCTCCGCTCTGGGGGCGGTCTCGCCGAGGTCGCCGTGGTCACGCTCATGGCTTACGTTGCGTCCTTCGCCATCAGCCTTGGCCCGATTTTCTGGTTGCTCATCTCGGAAATCTATCCGCTGAATATCCGCGGCTTGGCGGAGGGGACCGCCGCGGCCGCAAACTGGTCAGCCAACCTCCTGGTTTCCCTGACATTCCTCACCCTGGTGAAAGCCCTCGGTCCCGCGCGGACCTTCTGGCTCTATGCCTGCTTCGCCGTTGCTGCCTGGCTCTTCGCCTATTACCTGGTGCCCGAAACCAAAGGCCGCACTTTAGAGGAAATCGAGGCTTCCCTGAACCCTAAAACCGTGGCACCCGTTCACGACGCCATGCAAAACGCTTAGCCTCCCGCGATTCGGTTGCTGAGCGACGCGCTCGTCAATCTCGCGAGCCGGGCCTGCCGCGAACCGCGGCGGCAAAGATGCGAGCGCGGCGCCCGCGTGCCAAGTTGCGGGAGCGCGGAACGCGAGCGCCTGGGCGGCGATGACCACGCCCGGTGATCAGGATAGTCCTCGCCTGGCGCAGGCGCCGCTCCCCGGAGCGCTTCACGGCCAAGGGCGCTGCTCGCGGCGATTGCCGCCAGTTACGTTGCGTCGCGTCTGCCGGTATAGGGGATCAGCCCCTTCATGCGGGGGCTGCGTTCCGCGGCCCTTCGACCGTTCCTCGTACCGCCTTGAGCGCTGGCCACCATCGTGTTTCAGTTCGCCGACGCGGCGTGATCCGCCTTGGTCGCGCTGATCTTCTCAATCATGCGGCTGCCAATTGTTTCCCCGCGCAAAACCCCGATCGGCCGTAAATCGTCCTTACTCTGTACCACCGGGAGCCAGGAGATACCGTGGTCCAACATGGTGGCGGTCGCCACCAGAATCGAATCGTCGATGGCGACGTACAGCGGATTTCCGAGTAGCAACTCGCTCAGCTTCCGCCGGGTGATGTCGCCCCGGGTCGCCGCCGGTATCAGCGCAATGCGGGCGATCATGTCATAGAGGTCGTTGCGGTCGAGCGTTCCCCACAGGCGTTGTTTTTCATCGAGAATCAGCAGCTGGCCCGCGGCGTTCTCGTTGAGTGCCACCACGGCGTCCGCCAGGGTTGTCTCTTTGTTCAGGGATTTTCCCTGCGGGGTATCCATAAACGAGGCCAGCGGCTCACCGGAAAGCAGCGACTTCGCCAGCGGCAAGCGCCGCCAGAAATCACCCGACCGCCGCGTGAGGGTGCGCGACAGAAGATCTCGCAAAGGTGCGGAGGCCCCGGCGAGCTGCGAAAAAAGCTCGCTCCCGATCTGCGTCAAGCGCACCACCGAGCGAGCCCGCGCGCTCGTCTCGTGCAGGTGATCGCCCATTAGCGTCGCCTCGCCAAAAAAGTCACCTTTGCTCAGCACCGCAACCACCTTGGGCTCGGCATCCTGCGGCGTGGCCTTGAGGGCCTCCACCTCGCCCTCGTCAATGATGCTGAACGTGCGGGCCATTTCCCCCTGGCGGTAAATGTAATCCCCGGGGCGAAAATAGGCATGCGTGACGCCTTGTGCGTTGTCGATGTTGAGAAAACTGAGGTCCCGCGGAAACAGCAAGTCCCACGCCCAATCGAACGCCACCTTAATTCGCCGCGACCACGTCGGCAGCTTGAGGAGATACACCCCGCGCCACATCAACCAGGCGGTGAAACCGGAAACCCGCATCCCGAACATTTCCGCCACCGCCTGATAACCACCAATCGAGCACAGCTGCCCGAGGGCCTTGAAATGGAACGGTCGCGTAGCCTCGCCGCGCACAACGCGTACAAGGTTCATGGCCGCCTGGCGGCCCTGCCTGACCGCGAACTGCGCGGTGGTCGGCGAGGGCTTGTTGTCGAAGCCGTTGAGGATGTACGCGCAGTCGCCGAGCGCCCAAGCGTTGCTCTGCCCCTCTACGCGCATGTCCGGCGCGGTGCGGATGCGGCCTTTTTCCTTGGGAACCTCAAGGTGCTGCACGAGAGCCGTAGGAGTGGTTCCGATGGTGCACACTATCGTGGCCCCCGGCAGCATTCTGCCGTCGCCGAGCTCCACGCCCTCCTGCGTGACGGCCACCGCGCGGGATTTCAGCAATATGGTGATGCCGGCTTTCTCCATCTTTTTCCTGGCAAACTCCCGCAGCGTCGGTACCACTTCCGGCAAGATCTGATCCTGCCCGTGCACGATGGTCACCACCACGTCGCTCTTCTTGAAGTTGCGGTAAAAACGCGTGCTGCTGCGCACCAGTTCATTCACTTCCCCGGCCACTTCCACGCCGCTGAAGCCCCCGCCCACGACGATAAAGCTGAGCAGCCAGCGCCAGCGTGCGGGTTCGCTGCAGCCTTCGGCCAGCTCCATTTGCCGGACAATATGCTGGCGCAGCTCGATCGCGTCGCGAATGACCTTGAAGCCAAAGGCCTGATCGCTCATGCCGGGGACAACCCCCAGATTGCTGTCCGCGCCACAAGCCACCACCACGTGGTCGTAGCGCATGCGCGCCAATCCGCCCGCGCCATCCTCATATTCAATTTCAGAAGACTCCAGCACAATGCGTTGTACGCGTTCCGTGCGGCAGGCAACCCCGGGCAGCATTTGGCGCAGCGGCGCCGCTGCGGCGTCGGCGTTGATCGATGCCCCGGCCACGTCGGCGAGCAACGGGTGAAAGACCATGTGATTCTCGCGGCTGAAGACCAGAATTTCGCATTCCTGCGCGGCGAGCTTTGAGCGCAGCGTTTTGGCAAACTCGACCGCCGCGAATCCCCCGCCAATGATGACCACTCTCATGGCTTGACCTCCTCGCTTCCTTTTCCGGGCAATCAGGCCGAACCGCGCCGCCGGGCCCCCTCCGCCATCTGCGGCCATGCCGATGCCGGCCCTCGCTCGGGCTTGTCCCGGTCATGGCCAGAGATGCTTCGCGGCGCGGTTAAGACTCTAGAATAATGGCGGCTTCCGCGGTTTCCGGTTGCGGCTGTGGCCTCGCCTCGCTCTTGCTGAATCCACCCATGAAGTTCTGTTAAAATTTAGGTGGAGAGAATCGCCATGCTTCCCCGCGGTAAAGGCTTGTTGCTCGGCACGATGGTCACAGCCATGCTCCTCTTGCTGGCTCCCCGCGCCATGCGTTCAGAAACTCCGGCCGCTCTAGAGGTTCCGGCCGGCCCGGAACACCGGCTGGTTCTCTATAACACCCACACCGCCGAACGCCTCGAGATTGTCTACCGCCGCGGCGAGCGTTACCTGCCCGGCGCCCTGGCCAAGCTCGATTATTTCCTGCGCGATCATCGTACCGGCGAGGTTCGCCACTTCGACCCGCGTCTCTACGACATTCTCTCCGATCTGGCCGCCGCGGTCAGGCATCCGGATGGCGAGATCGACATTGTCTGCGGCTACCGCACCCCCGCGACCAACGACGCGCTGCGGGCCCAGACGAGCGGGGTGGCCAAGAACAGCCTGCACATTCAAGCCCAGGCCATCGATCTGCGCATGCCCTCGATCAATACTCTCGCGCTGCGCAAGGCGGCGCTAGCGTTGCATCGCGGCGGCGTCGGTTACTATCCGCACTCGGACTTCATCCATGTCGATGTGGGGCGGGTGCGCCAATGGTGTTTTGATTGCCCCGCCAGCCTCACCGCCGGCGACTAACCGGGATACGGGTAACCCTTCTCGAGCACCTTTTCAAGATCCGCGTCGTAGCCGTAGATGTCGTCGAAAAAATAGACCTGTCCGTCCTCGGGCACGATGGCCGTGCCATAAACGATTAAAACCGGAATGGGATGAGCGAGATTCACCTGCAGCGTGCTGTCGCCGTTCATCGCCGCGCGCACGTGTTCAAGATCCCATCCAGGATTGTTGCGGAGGACCCAGACGGCCATATCCGCAGGGCGCTCGAGACGGACGCAGCCGTGGCTGAAGTCGCGGCGCGATTTGCTGAAGAGTTCGTGCTCCGGACTGTCGTGCATGTATACGTCGAAGTTGTTCGGGAAAATAAACTTCGCCAAGCCGAGAGAGTTTTTGGGGCCCGGCTTTTCGCGGATGAACAGCTTGCCGCCGCGCAGTTGCTCGAGCACGTCGCCACTGACCGTTCCCGAGGTGACAACTTCCTGGCGGCTATTCACGACTTCAAAGCCTTTTTTCGCCAGGTAGTCCGGATCGCTGGCCAGGTGCGGCAGGATTTCGCCCTTGGCGATCGAGTAGGGAACACTCCAGTACGGCCGGAAGATGACGTACTGCATGCTGTCGAGAAACACGGGCGTGGTGTGTCTGTAGGCTTTGCCCACGACGACATTCATGGACAGCGCCACCTTGTAATTCTCATCGTAGGCGCGCACCCGGAACTCGGGGATGTTGGCAACGATGGGGGCCGAGTGCAGACCCACGGGGATCCAGCGCCAGCGCTCGAGTGTGAGTTGCATCTGACGAACTCGCGCGGCCAGCGGCACATTCAGATCCGTCAGCGTTTGCGCGTCGATGCGCCCGTCTGGGGTGCGGCCATGGCGGCGCTGGAAATTCTTCACCGCATCGACCAGCGCGCCGTCATAGACGGCGGCATCGCCCGGGAGACTGGCGTTGCCGGGCAAGTCGCCGACCGCTTGCAGAAATTTTGCCAGCTGCCCGACCCCCGCATAGGCGTCTCCAGGCGCGATGGTTTTGCTCGCGGGAGGAAGCGGCTTGCCGTCGGATTGCTTGGCCATCTCGAGATACTTGTGCAGGGCTTGAACGGTGCGCTGGTAGCCCGGGTACGGGGGCTCGACCTGTGCCAGGGCCCCGGCAGCATCGGAAGACTCGGTAACATTTTCTTTCAGAAACTCCGGCAGATCGTATTTCTTGGCTTCCACATCGAAACCAAAGGCGAAATGTTTGGGGTTCACCTTCCCGATGTGCACGTCCGAGATATAGCGCATCAGGCAGATGGTCAGCGCCGCGTCGAATCGCAGGGCATCGGCTTCGGAGGGCTGGGCTGTTGCGGGCTTTAGCCTGGCGAGGCGGTCCTGCCAGCGCGGCCCGTCATAGTCTTCGGCCGACAATCCCTTCTCGTCCGCGCTCAGCAGCACGGCGATGACCTGCCGGGCTTGCCGCGACGGTTCCATGGCCCTGATCCACGGCAGCGTGTACCCGTACGAGTCATAGAATTTCTGCACGAGTTTCGCGTAGTCGCTGAAATCCGGCCAGCGCAAGTCGGGAAGATTTCCCGCCTGAACCATGGCGCGCAGCGAGGCCTGGCCTTCCGCACTCAGTTGTTCGGGGGACTCGGCGGGCGGCGCGGAACTCTCTGATTGCGCTGCCGGGCGCGTCGAGCCGTCCGCGCATCCCCAAAGCGGCGCGGCGGCCAGCATTGCGGACAATAGCAGCGCCAGGCTGCCATTTCGTACTCGCCTCACTCACCCCTCCTCGGCGCTAGCCTCGCTAGGTCAAGATGCAGCGGGTCTGCGGTGCGGACACAGTTTTTTATCTGCCGCGCCCGGAGGACCCATCCGACCAAACAACAGCCGCGGCAGGCGCGATTCGCATCTGCAGAGGGGCCCGGGCGAAAGCGCGGCATCATTTTCTTCGCATCCACCGCTGCGCGAGGTGCATCTGTGCAGGCAGTTACCCTGGTGTAGGTGCCCGGCGCGCCGCGGAGCTTGCCTCGGCCGGCGGTGTAAACGCAATGCGGTTTGCAGTAGACTCGCGTTCTCCCGCACTGGCGCCCAGTGACGCCGGCGGCGTGGCCCTCGCGAAGATGTCTTAGCGGAAGGCTTGAAACGACGTGCAGAATCCGCAACCCAAAACGGATTGGGGAGTTGTCGCCAGCCGCGCCGCCGGCGTGCTTATTTTTCTGGCCGGCATACTTCTTGCCGCGGGCCTGTGCGCCGCCGCTCCGCCGCCCTCCAATCCCATTCCGAGTATCTTCGCACCGCACTCGACCCCGGCGGACTTCATTAACCACCTCTCGCTGTTTGTTCTCGGCATCTGTGGTCTCATTTTTGCGGTGGTCTTCACCTTGCTGTGCTACGCGATCGTCAAGTTCCGCAGTCGCGCCGGGGATGCGGAGCGGGAGCCGGCGCAGGTTTATGGCAGCACCCAGATTGAGCTGGCTTGGACGGTTATTCCCGTCCTGATCGTGGTGGTGCTGTTTTTGGCTTCCGCTCGCGTGATCCACGCCGTCCAGGACGCGCCCGAACCTCCCGGCGCGCTCGATGTCACGGTCATCGGCCACCAGTTCTGGTGGGAGTTCCGCTATCCCGGTCTGGGCGTCGTCACCGCCAACGAACTGCACATCCCCGTCAGCGATTCCGCCCATCCGACTCCCACCTTTCTGAAACTCTTTTCCGCGGACACCGACCACAGTTTCTGGGTGCCGCAACTGGCCGGCAAAACGGACCTGATCCCCAACCATCCCAACGAAATGTGGGTGGATCCCCATCGCACCGGGCTCTTTCTCGGGCAATGCGCGCAGTATTGCGGGACGCAGCACGCCAAAATGCTCCTGGCGGTTTCCGTCGACAGCGCCGAGGATTTTGCGGCTTGGGCGCGCGCGCAAAAGCAGCCCGGTTTTCAGGACGAAAAGGAAAATGCCGGCCGGCGCGTCTTTGAGACCAATGCCTGCATGAATTGTCACGCCGTCAGCGGGACGGCCGCCACCGGGCGCTTCGGCCCGGATCTCACGCACCTCATGAGCCGTCGCACCATTGCCGCCGGGGCTGCGGAAAACACTGCGCAAAATCTTCGTTTGTGGATTCAGGACCCGGACGCCCTCAAGCCCGGCTCGCTCATGCCCGCCATGCAGCTGGCGGACAGCGATCTGGATGCTTTGGTGCGCTATTTAGGGACCTTGAAGTAGTTGCAGTATTTGGAGACGCGTCATGGCATCGGATGCATTGGCCATTTCGGGCGTAGCTGCCGCGGAGAAACCGCTGGTCGCGACGCTGCACGAGTGGGTTACCACCGTCGACCACAAGCGCCTCGGCATCCTCTACATCGTTTACGCCCTGGTGTTCCTCGTCGTGGGGGGCTGCGAAGCCATGGTCATCCGCATCCAGCTGATTCGCCCGCACAACGGCTTCGTTTCGCCCCAGGCTTTCAACCGCATGTTCACCATGCACGGCACCACCATGATTTTCTTCGTGGCCATGCCCGTACTCTTCGGCTTCGCCAACTATCTGGTCCCGCTGATGATCGGCGCCCGCGATATGGCCTTCCCACGCCTCAATGCCTTCAGCTTCTGGCTCACCGCTTTCGGCGGCCTTCTCCTCTATTTCAGTTTCTTCGGCGGCAGCGGTCTCTACGGAGCCGGCAACGCCCCCGACGTCGGCTGGTGGGCCTATGCGCCCCTGACCGCACGGGCCTTTTCCCCCGGCCACAGTTCCGACTATTGGACGATTTCCGTTCTCGCTTCGGGCTTTGGCAGCATCGGCACCGCGGTCAACATCATCGCCACGGTTCTGTGCCTGCGCTGCCCGGGTATGACGCTCGGGCGCATGCCCCTGTTCCCCTGGCTGGCGCTGGTAATGAACGGCCTGGTGCTGCTCACCATCACGCCGCTTTCCGCCGCGCAAATCATGCTGCTCGTCGATCGCTACCTCGGCGGCCATTTCTTCGATACCCAGGCGGGCGGCTCCGCGGCGATCTGGATGCATTTCTTCTGGATCTTCGGCCATCCCGAAGTCTATGTTTTGATCATTCCGTGCTTCGCCTTTATCTCGGAGATCGTTCCGGTTTTTTCGCGCAAGCCGATTTTCGGCTATCCCGTCATGGTCGGCGCCACCGTGTGCATCGGCTTTGTCAGCATGAGCGTGTGGGCCCACCACATGTTCACCATCGGCATGAGTTCTTATTCGAACGCCTTTTTCGCGATCACCAGCATGGTCGTTGGCGTGCCCACGGGCATCAAAATCTTCAACTGGCTCGGCACCATGTGGGGCGGCAAGCTTATCTTCAAGACTCCCATGCTCTTCTGCATCGCTTTCCTTTTCCAGTTTCTGATCGCCGGGCTCACGGGCATCATGCTGGCTGCCGCGCCTTTTGACTGGCAGCTCAGCGGTTCCTACTTTGTGGTCGCCCACTTCCACTACGTCATCGTCGGGGGAATTCTCTTCGCTCTGTTTGCCGCTTTCTACTACTGGTTCCCCAAGATCACGGGAAGAATGTTGAATGAAACTCTCGGCAAATGGCACTTCTGGCTCTTCGTCATCGGATTTCATCTGACCTTCGATCTCATGCATATTCCCGGCGTCCTCGGCATGCCGCGCCGCATTTATACCTATGAGCCCGGGCGCGGCTGGGAGATCTGGAATCTGCTCGTTACCATCGGGGCCTTCATCCAAGGCGTTGCCACCCTGGTTTTCGTCGCCAACATGATCATCTCGTATTTCAAAGGCGCAAAAGCCGGCAACGATCCTTGGGACGCCTGGACTCTTGAGTGGTCCACCTCTTCGCCGCCCCCGGCGTACAATTTCGCCACGATCCCCACCGTGGCCAGCCGCCGCCCCCTTTGGGATCTGAAGCACCCGGAAGATCCGGACAGCCGCTATGAATAAAACCCTCAGAAATTCCGGGCTCTCGCCGCGCGCAACGCCTCGTGGCGGCGCAGGGTGCTGCGCCTGGCCTTGCCAGGTCGCAAGAATCGCAGATCCGCAAAGGGGCACGCCACGATGAGCGTCACCTCGAACCCGCTCACCGCTTCGCCGACCGCCTGGAAACTGCCGTATCGCGGAACCGTCGCCATGGCCTGCCTGATCATCGCCGAGTCCGCGATCTTCACCATCTTCCTGGTCGCCTATCTTTTCTACCTCGGCAAGAGCCTGACCGGCCCTACGCCTCGCGAAGTCCTCACGGTTCCCATCTTCTTCACCATCTGCCTGCTCTCGAGCAGCCTCACCGTGCACTTTGCATCGCGATCCCTTGAACACGGCAAGCGCACCGCCTTCCTGGCTCTCTGGCTGCTCACCATCGTTCTCGGTGGCCTCTTTCTTTTCGGCACCGCCCTCGAGTGGCACCGCTTGATTTACGAGCACGACCTCACCATCTCCACCAATCTCTTTGGCACTACCTACTATTCCCTCGTGGGTCTCCACGGTTTCCACGTCATCGTGGGCCTGCTCTTGTTGTCCATCGTTTTCATTTTTGCCGTGGCTGGCCGGGTTGGCCCCGAACAGTCCGCGCGGGTAGCAACTCTTTCGCTCTACTGGCATTTCGTCGATGCCGTTTGGGTGGTGGTTTTTACCGTCGTATACATTCTTGGCCGCTGAGTTTTGCTCGAGCTGGGGAAGGAAAGAGAAAACAGAATCATGCCATCCGTGGAAAATTCCGAAACGGGCCCGCACGCTCCTGGCGAGATCGTGCTGCCAGCGCCGACCGCCTGGCCCATTGTGCTGGCCTTCGGCGTGACTCTGCTCTTTGCCGGCCTGCTCACGGCTGCCGCGGTCACGGTTTTGGGTGCGCTACTGGCGCTTGCCGGTGCGGTCGGCTGGTTTCGCGAAGTCTTTCCCCACGAACACGAGGAGGTCGTGCACAGCGTTCCCGACCAAGCTGTCGAGTACACCTCGCGCCGTGTCGTCGAGCGTTTTCCTCTGGCCGAAGAACAAGCTCGCGCCTGGCTGCCGGTAGAAACCTATCCGATCTCCGCGGGCATAAAAGGCGGCCTGGCGGGCAGCGTGGCCATGGCCATTCTGGCCTGCGCCTTCGGACTGCTCAAATTCGGCAGCATCTGGTATCCCATCAATCTTCTGTCCGGCGGCATCAGCGACCTGGCCCTCTCCTGGACTCCGGCGGAGATGAACTCCTTTCATCTGGTTACCTTCGCTCTGGCCGCGGTGCTTCACCTCTCGGTCTCGCTGCTGGTCGGCTTGTTGTATGGCGCCATGCTTCCCATGTTCGCGCGCCGTCCCATCCTGCTCGGCGGTTTGCTCGCCCCGGTGCTGTGGTCCGGCCTGCTCTACTCCATCCTGAACATTCTGGATCCCTTGCTGCAGCAGCGCATCGACTGGTACTGGTTCGTCGCTTCCCAGGTGGCCTTCGGCGTGGTGGCCGGCCTCATCGTGCTGCGCCAGCACCGCGTGCGGACCGAGGAAAACATGCCCTTCGCCCTGCGCGCCGGAATCGAAGCCCCGGGCATCATCTCACCCAAAAATGACGGAGAAAATCGCCCGTGAACTCCCGCCGCCATCACCGGCGCCCCTTGCCTGCCGCGGCCATGATGGGCTGGGCTCTTTTGACGGTATTGGGGGCCGGCTGCAGCACCTCCCCGGGCCGCCCCGCCGCCGATTCCGCAACCCTCGCTCCCAGCGAGATCCTCGACTTCCCGACGCTTTTCGCCGACAACTGCTCCGGCTGTCACGGCGCCGAGGGCCGGGGCGGCGCGGCCATCGCGCTGTCCGATCCCGTCTATCTGGCCATCGTCGACGACGCCACCATCCGCAAAACCATCACGAGCGGTGTCCGCGGCACGGCCATGGCGGCTTTCGCGCAAAGCGCCGGCGGCATGCTCACCGCGAAGCAGGTCGAAGTACTCACAAGCGGCATCCGCGCGAGCTGGACTAGGCCCGGCATTCTTGCCTCTCTAAGCCCCCCGTCCTACGCGCCCCGAGCCCCGGGAGACGTTGCGCACGGTGCGCTGGTCTTTAAAACCTATTGCCAATCCTGCCACGGTCCGGACGGGCGCGGTGGCGGCCAAGCCAGTTCGATCACCGACGATTCGTTTCTCGCGCTCACGAGCGATCAGGGCCTGCGCACCGTGGTGATCACCGGTCGCCCCGAGCTCGGCGCTCCAGACTGGCGCGGCAACCTGGCCGGCAAGCCCATGTCCGAGCAGGAAATCACCGACGTGGTGGCCTGGCTGGTCGCGCAGCGCGTACAAACTCCCGGGCAACCTTATTCCGTAGCGAATCGCGCACAACACTAGGAGCGGCAGCATGGCCCAGCAAATTTCACCGCAATCATCGCCAGCGAAGCGGCAAGAGGCTTCCGAATCCGCCATGCTCACCCGCCGCGGCTTGCTGATGAAGCTCGGAATTGCCTTCAACGGCCTCGTGGCCCTCGCACTCGCTGTACCCATCGTGCGCTTCGCACTCTCCTCGGTCACGCGCGGCCGGTCTAACGGTTATATTTCGTGGGTGCGTCTCGGTCCGGTGAGCGATTTTCCCGAAGGGGAAACCCGGCTGGCCACCTTCCGCAACCCTTTTGTCACGCCCACCGATGGAAAAACCGTGGATACCGCTTGCTGGGTGCGGCGCGTCGCGGGCGACGAATTTCAGGTTTTTGCCGTCAACTGTGCGCATCTTGGCTGCCCCGTCCGGTGGTTTCCGCAATCCGGTTTGTTCATGTGCCCCTGCCACGGCGGCGCGTATTACCGCGATGGTTCGCGCGCCTCGGGCCCGCCCGAACGCGGCTTGTTTGAGTATCCCTACAAGGTCGAGGACGGGGTGGTAACCATCCGGGCCGGCGAACTGCCAACGCCCGGAGGCAGCGCCGCCAATCTGCCGCGAAAAGAGCCGGGCAGCGAGCTGGTTACCATCGAGGGCGGGCGAGCTCTCGCGGCAAAACCTTCCGCGTTTACAGATTGCGCGGCGCTTCAGGATTGTTCCGCGCTGCTTGGAAAGAAGCCGCCATGCGCCTGAAAAAAATGGCCGTTGACATCGGCGAGTGGTTGGACCACCGCTTGCAACTCGCTGCGCCCATCCGCGAAGTTGCCGAGCATCCCGTCCCGCGCAACACCGCCAGCTGGTGGTACGTCTTCGGCAGCGCCGCGCTGGCCATTTTTCTTTTGCAGATCGCCACGGGAATCCTGCTGGCCTTGATTTACGTGCCGTCCGGCGCCGAAGCCTGGCAAAGCCTGCAGTCCCTCAATCACGAGGTCACACTCGGCTGGTTCATCCGCGGGTTGCACGGCTGGGGTTCGAATTTCATGATTGCCGTGGTGCTCATACACATGGTGCAGGTGTTTCTTTTCGGCGCCTACAAATTCCCGCGCGAACTGACCTGGATCATGGGTGTTTTTCTTCTGCTCGTGACCCTGGGCATGGCCTTTTCGGGACAGGTTCTCCGCTTCGATCAGGACGCCTATTGGGGACTGGGCATCGGCGCCTCTATCGCCAGCCGCGTGCCTTGGCTCGGTCCGCTAACCGTGAAACTGATGCTCGGCGGGCCGATCATTTCCGGTGCCACCCTGTCGCGATTTTTCGCGCTGCACGTTTTCGTCATTCCCGGACTGCTGATCGCTTTTGTATCCCTGCACCTGCTGATGGTGCTGAAGCTGGGCATCAACGAATGGCCCATGCCCGGCCGCCTGGTGAGAAAATCCACCTACGAAACCGAATACCACGCACTGGCCAAAAAAGATGGCGAGCCTTTCGTTCCCTACGCCGTGTGGAAAGACATGTTTTTTGTGGCCTTTATTTTGCTGGCCATTGCGGCCTGCGCCGTGTACTTCGGACCGTTCGGCCCCTCCGGGCAACCCGATCCGACCATCATTCAGACCGCGCCGCGTCCCGATTACTTTTTCCTGTGGTTGTATGCGCTGCTTTCACTCCTCCCGCCGTCGATGGAAACGCCCGCGCTGCTGATCGGCCCCGTTCTGGTCATCATTGCCTTGCTGCTGCTGCCATTCCTGTCCGGCGAAGGCGAAAAAAGCTGGCGGCGCAGACCGATCGCGGTCCTGACCCTCCTTTTGGTGGCCGTGACACTGGGGACCTTCACGCACCTTGCGGGATACGCTCCGTGGAGCCCGCACATGAACGCCTGGAGCGGCGATCCCGTGCCCGAGAGATTCCTGCACGGGAGCAGCGCGCTCGAGCGGCGGGGCGCACTGGTCTTCCAGTCCAAGCAATGCCGCAACTGTCACTCGCTTGGCGAACTCGGCGGGCAGCGCGGCCCCACGCTCGATAGCGTTGCCGTGCGACTCACCGAGGACCAGCTCATCCGCCAGGTAATTCAAGGCGGCGGCAACATGCCGGCGTACGGCAAAAATCTGAGTCCGGCGGAGACCACGGCGCTGGTGGCCTTCCTTGAAACCCTGCATCCTGCGGGGCGGGCCGCCGCGCGCGATGCTTCGCGCGACGCCGTGCTCGGGGAAACGCCGCGCGCGGCCCCTCCGGCCGGGGCCAAGCCCGCAGCGGCCGGGCCGTAGAAAACCCATGCCGACGCCCGTTGCAGCCGCGTTGCAAAACTGGTCGCCGCCGCCGCTTCTGACCCTCGCAGTCCTTGTTACGGCTTCCCTGTACGCGCTCGGTTGGTCTCGCCTTGGCTCGGCGTCGCAGCAAGTGCTCCCCGCCTGGCGCGCCGCGGCCTTCTTTCTCGGACTCTTCCTGATTTGGCTGGCTCTCGCTTCGCCTCTCTCGGTCTTCGACGAGCAGTTGCTCACCGTTCACATGGCTCAGCACCTGCTGCTCATGACCATCGCGCCCGCGCTGATTTTGCTGGGCGCGCCGGTCATGCCCCTGCTGCACGGCCTGCCGCGTTCCTTGGTAAAAAGCGTCCTCGGCCCGCTGCTCCGCTGGCCGCCGGTTGAGAAATTGGGCAGCGTCCTTTCGCGGCCGGCCATTGGCTGGCTGGCGGCGGCGGCAGCGTTGATCGCCTGGCATATCCCGGCGGCCTTTACGCTGGCGCTAGAATCGGAAACCTGGCACGTCGTCGAACACTCCTGTTTCCTCACGGCGGGTTTTTTGTTCTGGTGGCCAGTGGTGCGCCCCTGGCCGAGCTCCCCGGCAGTTCCGCGCTGGTCCATGCTGCTCTATCTGTTCCTGGCCACGCTGCCCTGCGACATTCTCTCGGGATTCCTGGTCTTTTCAGACCGCGTGGCCTATCCGATCTACGCTCGCGCGCCAAGGACCTTCGCGATCTCGGCCCTAGCCGATCAACAGTGTGCCGCCGCGCTCATGTGGATGTCTGTCACGGTCATTTACCTCGTCCCCGCGGCGATTCTCACCAACCAGTTCCTCGCCGTGCGCCACCCGCGCGACGACCGCTTCCTGGCCGCGCAGTTCGCGGCGTCACGCGAGACCCCGGCCGAGGCCGAGACAACCAAGTAAGGACACAACACCGAAGCAAGGCCGGTAACCTCGCGGGCACGCGAGGTTAATCCTTAGGCCATGCCCGTTCGAGAGCGCGCGCCACGCCGTTCCTGTGCGCGATTACACTAAGCTGAACCATACCTTATGGCCTTGATGACACGCAGAATCGTGCTGCTAGTGTCCGCGTGGGCGGCGTTCCTTGCCGTGTACGCCGCGCTTTCCCTGACCCACGCGCACGACCGGCAGATGCTTTCAACCTTGGGCAACCTGGTGCAATGCCTGGTGCCCCTGCTGGCCAATGCCGGGCTGTTGCTGAACGCCGGCACGCCCCACTGGCGGCGCAACGTATTCTGGATGCTGCTGGCCATGAGCTGCACGCTGTGGATGATCGGCCAGTTCGAGTGGACGTATGTTTTTCCTGCGCGGCATTCCGGTGATGGCGGCGCTGGCGCTGCGCCCGCACCTCAAGCGCGGCGAGTTACGCATGCGTTTCGGTTATCTCGATTTCGCCGTGCTTCTGACATGGTGGACGTATCTGTACGTTTTCACGGTAATGCCGTGGATCTACGCTTCGCCTTCGGCGGCGCAATACAACTACGCCTTCAACGTGGTCACCAATGTTCAGAACATGGTGATCGTGGTGAGCCTGGGCGTGCTGTGGCTGCGCTCAAGCGGCGCCTGGCGCATGGTCTACACCAATCTGTTCATCGCCACCGCGTTGTACATGCTCTCGGCGCTGGCCATTGATGTCGCCAGCGATTTCGGCGAATACTTTACGGGAAGCCTCTTCGACCTGCCGCTGATCACATCCTTCTTCTGGTACGGGCTGACGGGTTGGATCGCGTACCAGCAGCGCGAGCGCCTCGATGCGCCAAGCGAGATGTCCTACGGCTCGGACGCGGAGACGAAACAGAGCGAGAGCTCCTGGGCCGCGCGCATGGCCATGGCCGCGGTGATCTCCTTGCCGCTTTTCGCCATTTACACCCTGCGTTTCGCCCACGACGGCGGGGAAGTGCGCGATTTTCGCCTGACCACCACGCTGGTGGCGGCCGTACCCCTGGCGCTGTTCATTTTTTTGCGCACGCATCTGGCCGACGCTGACCGCATCCGGCTGCTGGCGCAGTCGGAACGTTCGGTCGAAAATCTGCAACGCCTGCAGGCGCAAATCGTGCAGTCGGAAAAGCTGGTCTCCCTCGGACAGCTGGCCGCCGGCGCCGCGCACGAAATCAACAACCCGCTGACCGCCATTCTGGGCTTTTCCGATCTTCTCGCCGACGACCCGACGCTGCCCGAAAAGGCGCGCAACACGGCCTCGAAGATTCGCGAGCAGGCGCGGCGGACGAAAACACTGGTGGGAAATTTATTGAGCTTCGCCAGACAGGTGCCCGCGGAGCGCACCTTGCTGGACATCAATACCGTGGCAACCAATGCCGTGCAACTGCGCGGCCTCGATTTGCGCTCGGGCAAATCGCGCATCGAGATGCAGCTGGAATCGGTGCTGCCGGGCGTGCGCGGCGACGGCAACCAGCTGATGCAGGTGTTCTTCAACATCGTCAATAACGCCATCGACGCCATGGAAGCCACGGGAAACGGCGGGATTTTGACGGTGAAAACCACGCGCGACCGCGGCAACGTGATCATTTTATTTTCCGACACCGGCCCCGGGCTCAAAGAGCCACATCGCGTCTTCGATCCTTTTTACACCACCAAGCCTGTCGGCAAGGGCACCGGGCTCGGCTTGAGCATTTGCTTTGGCATCGTGCAGGAGCACGCGGGAAAAATATTCTGTTACAACCGGCCGGAGGGTGGCGCGGTGTTTCGCGTGGAACTGCCCGCGGTGCTGGCGGCCTTGCCCGCGCGCGAAGTGCCCGTCGCTGCGGGGTCGGCTTCCTCTCAAAAACCTTCCTGAGTTCGTGCGAGCGAAAAGTTTTGTGGCGCTGCGGTACGGAAAGCGGGCGCCGGCGTGTTAGAGTCGACTTTTCCCCGCTGCCCCGGAGAATCCATGACCGATGCCGCCATCGTCACTGAAAAACTCACCAGGCGCTTCGGAGCCCTGACCGCGGTCGACGGCGTGGATCTGCGGGTTGCTGGCGGACAATTTTTCGGCTTTCTCGGACCGAATGGCGCGGGGAAATCCACAACCATAAAGATGCTGACCGGCCTTTTGGCTCCCTCGGCCGGGTGCGTGACCCTGCTCGGCACGGATTTCGCCGCGCACCCGGTCGAAGTGAAACGCCAGATTGGCGTGGTGCCCGAAGGCATGGGTCTTTTCGAGCGTCTGACCGGCGCGGAATATCTGCAATTTGTCGGTCGCATGTACGGCCTCGATCTGCTCACGACCAGACGGCGCTCCGCGGAGTTGCTCGAGTTTATGCACCTCGCCGATCGTCCGAAAACCATGATTGCGGACTATTCGCACGGCATGCAGAAGAAACTGGCGCTCGCGGCGGCGGTGATTCACGGGCCGCGTATTTTATTTCTGGACGAACCATTTGAGGGCGTCGACGCCCTGGCCGCCGGCGCGTTGAAGGCCTTGCTGGGGCGCATGACCGAGCGCGGCGTGACCATTTTCCTGACTTCCCACGTGCTCGAAATCGTCGAGCGCCTGTGCAGCCACGTGGCCATCATCAATAAGGGGCGGCTGGTGGCGCAAGGCTCGCTTGAGGAATTGCGCGCGGGAATTCCTGGTGAAGAGGACACCCACAAAACGCTGGAGGAGATTTTTCTTTCCATTGTGGGACACGAGGGGGGAGATGGGCCGCAACTTGAGGAGCTCTCGTGGCTGACCTAGCTCTGGAAAACCAGGCCCGTTCCCTCAGCCTGGCCCAGCAGATCCGCCTGGTTGCCGGGTTGCGCTGGCGCTTGCTGCGCAACAAGCTGCGCCAGCGCAACAATGTCATGGACATGATTGGCATGGGATTCGCCGGACTCCTCGGCGCGATCCTGGCGCTCGGCTTGAGTTTCGCGTTTTTTGCCGGCGCGCACGCGCTAATAAGCGAGCGCCGCACGACTTGGTTGTCCCTGCTTTTTTGGGGGATTTTCCTCTGGTGGCAGGTATTCCCCTTTTTCGTGGCGGGCTTCGGAGCGAGTTTCGAATTTCGCACGTTGTTGCGTTTCCCGCTGAGCCGCCGCGCCTTTTATTTGATCGGCCTGGCTTACGGCCTGGCGGATTTTTCCGCGATCGCCGCGTTGTGCTGGCTGCTGGCCATAACCATCGGGGTGGCCACGGCGCAGCCTAAATTGTTGCCCGCGGTCGCGCTCGTCTCGGGGATCTTCGTGCTCCTCAACGTCACCTTGGAACGGCTTATCGGTTCCTGGCTCGAACGCCTGCTGGCGCGGCGGCGAACGCGCGAAATATTTTTCGCTCTGTTCGTTTTGGCCATGCTGTCCTTGCAGCTGCTCAACCCGCTGTTGCAGCGCTACGGAAACTCCGCCATGCCCCTGTTCAGCCGCTGGGCGCCGTACTTCGCGCCGTTCCCCGGTTCGCTCGCCGGCGCCGCCATTGCCGACTTCGCAAAAGGCGCGACGGGCGACGCGCTCCTAGGGATCGCCGGGCTGCTCACGTACGTGGCCATCTTCAGCGCCATGCTGTGGTTGCGGTTGCGGGCCCAGTATCGCGGCGAGGAGCTCAGCGAAAGCGCGGCCCCCGCTCCCCGCGCCGGGATTCGCGCTGCCGCGCAAGGCCGCCCCGTTGACGGGTTGCGCTTTCTTGAACCGTCCGTCGCGGAGGTTTTACGCAAGGAGTTTCACTACCTGCTGCGCAACGGATTTTCCTTTGTGTTGCTGGTTCTGCCGCCTTTCATGATTCTTGTTTTCACCCTGCAGGGCGGCGGTCGCCACCACGGCGTTTCGGTCATGGGCGCTTCGCGCAGCGCGTTCTTCCCGGGAATGATGGGCTACCTCATCCTGGTGCTGATGTCTCCGGCGTATAACTGTTTTGCGTATGAGGGACGCGGCATCCAGACATATTTCATGTCGCCGGTACGCTTTCGCGAAGTTTTTCTGGGCAAAAACCTGATGATGGGCGCGGTGCTGGGCCTTGAGATTGCTCTATCGATTCTGGTGTTTTCCTTGCGCGTGGGGCTGCCGGGCGCGCCGGTTGTAACCGCTACGTTGCTGGCCATCGTCTTCACCAGCGTCGGCCAGTTCGCGATTGCCAACTGGTCCTCGCTGACTTTTCCCCGCAAACTGAGCTTCGGACAGATGCGCGGCCAGCGCCAGTCCGGCATGGCCGTGCTGATCGCATTCGGCGCCCAGATCATGCTCGGGGGAATCAGCGCGCTGCTGTTCTTGGCGGGCGTCTGGACGGGAAATCCCTGGTTGCCTGCGGAGGCCTTCGGATTTCTGGCGGCCGCGGCGATCGCCGGATACGTTGCATCGCTCGACCCGCTCAGCCAGTATGCGGAACAGAAAAAAGAGACGCTGATCGAAGCGTTGTGCCGCTAAAGAGAACTTCATTTGATACCTCGTCCTCAATTCCGGACCGGCCGCGCCGCAGGGAGACCAGCGATGCATCTCGGGAATCGATTCCTGCGCAGTCTGCTGACGTTTCTGGGTTGCGCGCTCAGCCTCTGCGCGGCGCGAGCGCAGAACGGCGCCCGGAACTGGCAGAGGCTGGTCAACACCGCGGCGGTGAGCGGCTACGAACAGGGATTGGCGGCGCAGATTCGCGAGCGGCTCAAGGAGTTTTCTCCGAAAACGGACAACTTGGGAAATGTGATCGTGACCATGGGCAGCGGCGCGCCGCGGCGCTTGATCGTCGCAGCCATCGACGAAGCGGGCTACGTGGTCAGCGCCATCACTCCGGACGGTTACTTGCGCGTCCAGCGCCTGCCGCAAGCCGCACCCAATCCGGTATTCGACCTGCTTGAGGCGGCCCAGCCGGTCATGATTGCGACGCGTGGCGGAAAACAGGTCGCGGGGGTTTTTGCCGGCCTCTCCGTGCACCTTGAGCCGGCGCGGCAGAATGCTCCGAAGATGGCCCACCCCGACGAAATGTACGTGGACATTGGTGCGTCGAGCGCCGATGAAGTGCGTGCCGCGGGCATCGACCTGCTCGACCCGCTGGTCATGGACCGCGAGGTACGCGAGATGGGAAATTCCGAATACACGGCTCCCGCGATCGGCGACCGTTTCGCCGCGGTTGTGTTGCTCGACTTGCTCGACGAGTTAGGGGCGGGCAAAGCGAAATTTCCTGGAACGCTGAGCGTGGCCTTCATCACCCAGCAGTGGACCGGTGGGCGCGGGCTGGAGCGCATCCTCAACGAGATTTCCGCAGAGGAGATGATTTATGTTGGCCGCTTATCAGCGCCCCGGAAAGCCGCCGGGGCGACCAGCGCGCCCGAGCCAGTGCCGGCAGTGTTCCGGCCGGGCGCCGGAGTTCTCCTCGGGGTGTCCAACGAAAGCGTTCCGCTCACGGGCTTGGCCGCGCAGCTGCAACAGGATGCGCAAGAGGAAGGTTTCGCGATTCACCCGGAGCTTGCGTCCCCTCCGCGCATCGCGGGATACGCTTTACCCACGCCCTTTCCGGAAGAGTTTGCCGCGATCGGCATCCCGAGCCTGTATCCGGCGACCCCGGCGGAAACCGTCAGCATGCGCGACGCGCGCGGCGTCACGGCGTTGCTCTATCACCACCTCGCGGGAGCCAGCCCCCGCGGCAGCTCAAACTCGACCATCGCCGGAGATATGGGACTCGGGATTCCGGGCTTGCTAGAGTCCTTGACCGAGACGTATGGCGCGAGCGGCCACGAAGCCGCGGTGCGCGACGCCGTGCGGAAGTCGCTGCCGAAGGACGCCAAAACCGAGACCGACGCGGCGGGAAATTTGATATTCCATGTCGGCCGGGCGAGCGACGGAACCGCGGCCAAGAAGATTGTCTTTGTCGCGCATATGGATGAAATCGGATACCAAGTGCGGTCGGTTGAATCCGACGGGCGCCTCCTTGTGGACGTTCTGGGCGGCGGCTACACGGAATATTTCATGGGCCACGCGGTGCTGGTCCACAAAAGCGACGGCTCGGCGAGTGCCGGAATTCTGGAGCTGCCGGATGGCTGGGACCAGCCGGGATTTGAATGGCCGCACGGACCGCGAACCATGGATGATGCCGTGCACGTTTACCTCGGCACGCATTCGGCAGAGGAAACCCGGAAATTGGGCATCCAGGCCGGCGATTCGGTCACCATCCCCAAGCATTATCATCCGCTGCTCGGCACACGAGCCAACGCGCGCAGCTTCGATGACCGCGTGGGCTGTACCGCGCTGATCGAAGCCGTTAAAGCGCTGGGCGCAGATCTGCCGGGACGCGATGTCACCTTCGTATGGTCCACGGAGGAAGAAGTTGGACTGAAGGGCGCGGCAGCCTTGGCCGCAAGGATGGCCAAGGAGGGTCAGGCACCGGATTTTGTCTTCGCCATCGACACCTTCGTCAGTTCAGATTCGCCCCTTGAATCCAAACGGTTTGCTGACGCCGAGATCGGGAAAGGTTTCGTCATTCGGGCCATCGACAATTCCAACATTGCGCCTCGCGAATACGTCGACCGCGTCGTGGCCCTGGCCCGGGAAAATAAAATTCCCGTGCAATACGGCGTCACGGGCGGGGGCAATGATGGCGCGGTATTTGTTCGTTATGGCACGGTGGACATTCCGCTGAGCTGGCCGCTGCGCTATGCGCACTCGGCGGCGGAAGTGATCGATACCCGCGATGTGGACGCGCTGGCAAAAATCGTCGCGGTCCTGGCCAAGAACTGGTAGCGCGGTTCGGCCGCCCCGGGGAAACACGCGCTACGCACGGCGAAGGCGTCCTGCCGCGAAGGCCGGCTCCGGATATCGGCAACGTTCTTCAAGCGGCGGCGGGCTTATCGCCTGGCGCGAGGCGCCCGCCCCGGGTCACCGGGGAAGCGCCAGGACGTGAACCTCATCGAGGTCCGTAGACACGTAGCGGTAACGCGCGAATTCCTCGAGCAAGACGCGGCGGTTTTCGGCGCTGTGCATCTCGCAGAGGATGCCTGGCCGTTTTTGCTCAAGCAGGCGCTGCGCGCCACGAAATACTTCGACCTCCGCGCCTTCAACGTCGCACTTCAGAAAATCGGGAGCCACCTCAGCTCGCGCAAAAACATCGAGGGAAGTCGCATGGACCTCGATCGTTCCTTCCGAGGGCGCGGAAACCACATGGCCGAGGCCGCGGTCCGGCGACGTGGCCGGGTCGGTACGCGCAAAGGAAACGGTAGTCGATGCGGACCATACCGCCCGCTGCTCCGCGGCAATCCAGGAGAAACCGTTCCGGGAGACATGCTCGCTGAGGCGGGCAGCCGCTTCAGGATCCGCTTCAAAGGCCACAACACGACCCGCGGGACCCACAAGGCGCGCCCCGAGCAAGGAGAAAAATCCAATATTGGCGCCGATGTCAAAGAAGACCATGCCCGGCCGCAAGTGTTCTTCTAACGCCGCCTGTACCGCCGGCTCCCCGCCCCCGGCGAAATAGGAGCCGCCGGTTCGGGGGTTCAGATGCAGCCATAGATCCTTCGCCGGACCGCTCTGCACCTGCGCCCAGACAAGTGTTCCGCGGGGCAGAACTTTCCCGCTGGCCCAGCCAACCAGCGGACCAACGAGCGGCAGGCGGCGCAGCCCGGACAGCCGCCGGGCGTAGCGCAGAAAGAGCTGCGCGGCCCCGCCTGCACGTACCTTCTCGGGCTCGCTCACGCGATTTCGACCCCCGCTTGGCCGCGCCACTCGAACGAAGTGTTCATTACCACTCGGGACGCCGGCAACCGTCCATGGTATCCCCGGAACCCTTTTCGCGGCAGCACGAAACGCGTCCGCCAGCTCGTCCAACCCTTGCGAGCGAAGCAGGCGATGCCAATACCCCTAGCGGTCGATGTGTCGCATGCTGGCGGGAGCGTAACGCTCGCCGGCGATTTCGCTTTCCGGGATGGCCGCTTCTAGTTCGAGGACTTCCGCGGGACTGAGACGGATGTCGGCGGCGGCGGCGTTTTCCTCCAGATATTTTCTGCGTTTGGTGCCAGGGATGGGGATCAGGTCTTCGCCTTTGGCCAAGACCCAGGCCAGGGCCAGTTGCCCCGCAGTTCTGCCGCGGCGCTTCGCGATCGCGCGCACGCGATCCACTAAAACCTGATTTTTGTCGAAATTCTCGGGGGTGAAGCGGGGGTAGCGCTTGGTGCGCGAATCCGCGTCGCTGAGATCGCCCGGCCGGGTGATGGCCCCGGTGAGGAAGCCGCGCCCCAGCGGGCTGTAGGGGATGAAAGCGATGCCCAGTTCGCGTGTGGTGGGGATGATTTCGCCCTCGGCGTGGCGCTCCCAGAGTGAATATTCCGTTTGCAGCGCGCTGATGGGGTGAACTTTGTGGGCGCGGCGGATCGTGGCCGGCGAGGCTTCCGAGAGGCCGAGATATTTTACTTTGCCGGCTTTGACCAGTTCGGCCATGGCTCCCACGGTTTCCTCGATGGGCGTTTCGGGGTCGACGCGGTGCTGGTAATAGAGATCGATGTGCTCGACGCCCAGGCGTTTTAGCGAGGCGTCGCAGGCGGCGCGAACGTATTCGGGCTTGCCGCTGATGACCCAATGCTTCGGATCGTCTTTTTTGCGGATGTTGGCGAATTTGGTGGCGAGGAAAACTTCGTCGCGGCGGTTTTTGATGGTCTTGCCGACCAGCTCTTCGTTGTCGCCGATGCCGTAGGTGTCGGCGGTGTCGAGGAAGTTTATTCCGAGATCGAGGGCACGGAGCAGGGTGGCGGCGGATTCGGCGTCGTTGCATTCGCCGTAGAATTCGCTCATGCCCATGCAGCCGAGCCCCATGCGCGAGACTTGAGCGCCTTCTGAGCCCAGTTTTACTTTTCTCATGGTCATCTTGATTGGATGTTGGGGTGCGGGTTTAGGGTATGAGCGGAAAAAGCGGCGTCGAGACCCCGCAGGAGGAAGATGGCATGGCGCCATTTTGCGGGCCGGGAAGATCTAGGGGAGGTGCTGGATTTCTACGCCGGGCCACTTTTTCTGGAGGTATTCGGCGACCAGGCGGCGATGGCAATGCTCGGGAGATTCCTCGCTGCAGAGGAGGCAGGCGCGCTCGAGTTTGGACTGCGGGAGCCGGTCTTCGATGTGGCGGGACTCTATGAGCTCGAGAAACTGGAGTTCGTATTCGGCCCAGACAGCTTTTTTCTTTTTGTAGGCGTCGAGCATGTCCTTGCTGGGGGCGAATTCAGGGACGTGCAGGTAATCGATATCGCAGATGGCTTTGCTGAAGTAGCGCAAGTCTTCTTTTTTGGTGAAGGCAGCGAGTTGCGAGACGTTGTTCAGGCGCACGTCGACGAGGCGTTTGACGCCCGCGCTGGCAAGGCTGGTGAAGAACTGTTCGGCGGACTTTTTGGTGAAGCCGATGGTGAAGAGTTTCATCCGCGGTTGCTCTCCATTTGTCCGCGACGCGGGCAAGGCGCTCCCCGATTTTAACGCGCGAAGCTTTTTAATCCCGGGAAGCTGTGCGGATCGCCTTCTTCGGGTTGGTAGGCGATGCGGCGTTCCTGGAGGCTGTAGGCTTCGTTCAGTAAATCCTCTGGCGAGCGGAACAGGTGCAGTTCGTTGGCGCGAAGATTTAGGGAGTTGGCCAAGCGGTAGAGTACCGCGGGATGCGTTTCTGTCGCGCCGTCGGCGTGAATGTGGTGTATAACGAGACCGCGAAGGGCGAGATGTCTGGCGACCAGAATGGTGCGATGGCAATCGAGCGGTTCTTTTTCGGCGCACAGGACAGCGACGCGCTGGGTCTTCATGCCTTCCTCGACGCGATCCAAGCCTTGTTGGAATAAATCCGTCCGGGCCAGGCGATCGTAGCTGATTTTGCCCTGCTGGTAACAGGCAGGATCCTCGCTGCGCGCGCCCAGTTCCTGGCCGAGGAAAACATATTTGATGTGCTGAGCAGAGAGCGATTCCTTGAGCCCTTCGCGATTGAACTGCGGATTGCGGTAACTGTAGGGACGGGAGCGCACGTCACAAACCGCGGTGATGGCGTGTTGCTCGAGCAGGGCGAGAAAATGTTCCGGCGAGTGGTTGGAATG
Source organism: Candidatus Acidiferrum sp. (assembly GCA_049516615.1). Taxonomy (GTDB): domain Bacteria; phylum Acidobacteriota; class Terriglobia; order Acidiferrales; family UBA7541; genus Acidiferrum. The sequence continues at coordinate 34,972 of JBEKSZ010000070.1, forward strand.
GCCGATCGTGAAGATGGGCGAGAGCATGGGTTCGATCTAAAGCGCCGGACTGGTGAAAACTGCGGCCACGATTTTGTGGCAACGATTGTTGTCCTTATCGTAAGGCTCGGTCAAGCTGACAGAGAGATACGCGTTTTGCAGCGTGTAGGTGCCGCTCGGCCGGCGCTGGAAAGCTTCGATGGCCGCGGGGTCGGTCAATTTCAGACTGTAGCGGGTGCCGTTATATTGAAAATTTGCCTGATGATTCCTGTAGGACTTGCCGTCCCCCGGTTTGGCGGTGATCTGAATGGCGAGCGTTCTGGTTTTTATGAGCACGAGGGAATGATGCTCGGCGGCGGCTTCGCCTTGGCTGACGCAGTTGAAACATCCCGTGGTGGTGCGGTCGCTGTTGACCCACAGGCTTGGCGGGCGGTCTTCGAGAACCGGCAGGGCGGTCCAGGGCAGTTCACCGCTTTTGATCCACTCGCGCGAGTTGTCGATGACGTGATTTTCCGTTTGGTGATTGCGCGGCGCGGGACCGAGCAGAGGAATTTCCATGATGTCGAGCAGCCTCGGCTGGTCATTGTCGGGATAGATGCATTCCCAAAGCTGCAACTCGCTGGTGGGGCGTTTGCTTACGGGACGAATCCATCCGCCGTACTTGCCGCCTTCGAGAATTTCCCGCCCGGCAACGCAGCGGCCGGTGATTTTGAAGGAGTTGGCGAGGCAGACGATTTTTTTCCGGTAGGGCACGAGAGGCGTTCCTTTTCGGCTGGGGAACGATCAGCGAAGGCGCAAAGATGAAAGTTACTTACCCGGTGCGCGACTATAACCGAATCATTTTTCAAAATACACGACTTTTTTCAGAAGCCCGCACGCGTTTTTATTTTGACGCGGTGACCAGGCGGGAAGTGCGGGGCTGGAGATTGAGCACCACCTGGAACCACCAGTTGGGTTCGTAGCGGATTTGCACGGGGACGCCGCGCAGCGCGCCCCGCGTGCCGACGAGCAGAGTGAAGTAAACCTTTTTTCCGGAAAGCTCGTGGGTGGTGACGAAATCGAGCTGCAGGAGATCCTCGAAGGTGTTATCGGCGAGGAGCCCGCCCTTGGCGGCATTTATTTTGGCTTGAAGCTTTTTTACCGGCTCCACTTGCGCAAGCGTCAAAATGTTGACCTGCGCATCGTGGATGTAGCACAGCGCGGCTGGCTGCGGCAAGGCGGAGTTGCCGGGCGAGCCGCGGGCTGGCGCGGCGCTCTTTAACGCCGTGTCCATCAGTTCGGCAACGGTTCCGAGAAATTCCCCGGCGCGGGGGCAGCGCCCGGAATCGGCCAGGGTCCGGGCGGGTTGTTCCGAGGTGCTCAATTTCTCGATCATCAGCGGCTCAGCGGTGTCGTACTGATGAAGGTTGAAGTCCTCACTCGACGTCAAGGGAACGATCAGGGAAAAGGCGCGACCCGGCTCGACGCGGCTCAGAATGCCGGTGAAGGCGTGGTCGCCCTGGTCTTTTTCCCGTTTAAGCTCGGCTTGCATTTCGGAAACGGACTTGCCCTTGCTCGATTTCATGAAGCCGAAGAAAGCGCTGGCGGCGACGTCGTCTGCCGAGGAGGCGGCCGGCTGGGAAACGGAATTGTTGTGCCATACCGCTTCCGTGCCGGCGCCCCAGCGATTGATTTGCTTGGGTGTCTTGGCGGGATCAGAGCCGAAAAGAACCTGGAAGAGTTCGAGGCGGGGTTCGTCTTTGGGAATGCCGCGACGGATGTAGCCGCCGCCCACGTCGTCTTTGGAGACCCAGAAAAACAAGAAGCGGATGCGCACGGTCATGGCGTAGTCAAACTGCATGAGGTCCTGCGAAGGACGGTGGATCCAGGCGAGAGTTTCCGCGATGGGCGGCCCGTCGGGGGAACCTCGGGACGGCCAAGGAGCGGGAGCGCTGACACCGAAGGGCCAGACCAGACAGGCGGCGAGCAAGGGGAGGCGAAGCAAAACTCCCGCATGTGCCAATCGGGGAGCGCGCGGTAAGCGGAGACGGGAACTAGGATGCACTCTTTGTATCGTAAGCATAACCCGGTTACGCAAGATTGCCAGAAATTTGAAAGAATGCGCACTCCTCGGGCCATAGACGGAGAGCACTTTTAATACCAAGCTCGCGGCACGCAACGCGCGCGTGTCCCTCAGCGAGAACTTCCCGACCCGAAGGGGAGCCCGCTGCGAGCCTCGCTGCGCCCGTGACGGAACGAGAGCGCGGCTGCGGCTCCTGGCACCCAACATGCAGCAAGGGATTCGGACCGCGTTGATTTTAGGGCCCCATGGAGCCAGTCGTATGCGCGACGAATCCGGAATGGAGGTTTTTGCTGGCGTCAGTGTCGGCCAGGCCTTGCTGCGCTTCGCGCGCGAGCCGGGGAAGTATCTGCTGGCACGTTGGAACTGGAAGTCCGCGGTGCTCAGTTCCCTGTTTCGAGCGACGATTTTCTTTTTTGCGAATTTGACGGCGGGATTGCCGGCGGCCATGGCGGCGATGAGCACGGAGCTGATTTTTCGTGCCGTTACCTCGGGATTTTACGGGGCCCTGACGGAAGGATTCCGTGACGTCGCGCCGCCGTGGGCCGCAGCGCTCGGGGTACTGCTCGTGCTCCCGTTGGCCAACCACGCGATGGAATTTCTGGTGCATTGGCTGCGCGGGACGCGCAATTTGGTGCCGAGCATTGCGGCTTCCGTGATCTTCACCGCGCTGTCGACACTGTTTAACCTTTACGCCATGCGCCGCGGGGCCTTGCTGGTGGGAGCAGGGCGCGCCTCGCTGCGCCAAGATTTGCGGCGGATGCCGGGCTTGATTTGGGATTTTATTTTGCTCGTTCCCCGCCGGATGCTCAGCGGGGTTGCGCGCCGGGTGGAGAGCCGGGATGCCTCCTAGGCCCAGGAGGCATCAACATGGTGGAACCCCGCTTGCCTTTTGTGCTCGGAGGACTCCCTTGAAGAACGGAACTGTCGTTCAGAACACCGCGCGGGTTGCCCAGTTTACGGGTGCGATCGGGCTCGCGGTGTTCCTCCCCGGGCGGGGTGGTTTATGACGCCGCTACCGCGCGTGGCGCTGTTTTCTGAAACGTTCCAGGAGATTAACGGCGTGGCGCTGACCGCGCGACAACTGGTGGCGTTCGCGCAGCGACAGGGACGGCCGCTTTTGGCGGTGCACGGCGGGCCGCGCGTCGCCCTGTTTGAGGAAGGTTCGGTGCGGCGGCTCGAGTTGCCGCGGGGGCCGCTGAGTTTTCCGATAGAGAGCGATCTGCGTTACGACCTTTGTTTCTGGCGCCATGGCCGCAGGGTTCAGAAGAGGCTCGAGGAGTTTCATCCGGATGTGATTCACGTCACCAGCCCGGGGGAATTTGGCCAGCTCGGCGCTTATCTTGCGCACGCGCTGAAAATTCCGTTGGTGGCGTCCTGGCATACCAACCTTCACCAATTTGCGCGGCGGCGCCTGCAACAGGTGCTGTCTTTTTTGCCCGCCACATGCTCGGGGCTCTGCTCTGCCGCGGCGGAGCGGCTCGTGCTGCTGGGGGTGTTGCGCTTTTACAAATTGGCGTGCGTGACGCTGGCGCCTACCCCGCAGCAGGTCGAGTGGCTGGGTGAGGCTACCGGCAAGGCGTCGTTTCTGATGGCTCGCGGGGTTGATACAAAGAAATTCGCTCCTGCACACCGCACGAGCCAGGACGAAACGGTGCGCCTCGGGTACGTGGGGCGTGTGACACCGGAAAAAGGTGTGCGATTTCTTGTCAACGTGGAGCGCGCGCTTCTCTCAGCGGGACATACGAATTTCTCGTTCCTCGTCGTGGGTGAAGGGAGCGAACGCGCCTGGCTCGAGCGGAACCTGAAGCACGGGGTATTTGCCGGCGTACTGCGCGACGCCAAGCTCGCCGAAGCCTACGCCAATATGGATATTTTTCTTTTCCCCTCGCGTACGGATACCTACGGGAACGTAATTCAGGAGGCGGCCGCGTCGGGGGTCCCGGCCATTGTGACCAGCGAGGGCGGACCGCGCAATCTGGTGGTTGCGGGAATTACCGGTTTCGTCGCCGGAGACGATGAGGAATTTATCAGGCAGGCCCTCGAACTGACGGCTGACCGGCAAAAACGGCGAACCATGGGCGCCGCGGCGCGCGAAAGTATGAGCGGCGTTTCCTGGGATGCGGCGTTTGAAATGACCTATGCGGCTTATCGTTACGCGCAGCAAACCGCGGCAAGCCCGGGGAAAACGCTCGTGCCGTCTGCGCCGCTGCCCGCGCGCAACGCGGGTGCGGCTTCCCCTTAAGCGCCCCACGGCTTCCCGCCACTTCTCCCGGCAACATTTTCGCGATACTGTTCATCGTATGTTTATCGGCGCCGCGCGAAATTGGCAAAACGCAGCCGAAGGAGGCGAGCATGCTTGGGGAAACCCCTCCGGAAGAAAAATCAGCGCTTAAGAACCCGCTGCTGTACTCCTCGGCGGTGGTGCTGGTGGTGCTTCTTTACGTGGGCTACATCTTCGTTTCGCGCTGGCGGGACAATCACGCGATCGAGCAACACGCGTTAGAGCAGCAAGCCGAGGCTCAACAAAGGGAGGATCGCGCTACGGTCGAACAGATGGGCGGAAAGGAATTGGCCATCCAGAGCTTCTACGGCAGCCCGGCAGCCATCCGCAAGGGCGAGAGCGTGCAACTGTGCTACGGAGTGGCCAACGCCAAAACCGTGAAACTCGAGCCGCAGGACAATCCGGTGTGGCCCTCCTACAGCCGGTGCGTGGATGTGAAGCCCCTAAAGACCACAACTTATACCCTGACCGCGGAGGACGCAGCGGGACACAGCGTGACGCAAACGCTCGAGATCAAGGTCAGGTAGGGCAAAGGGTGCCCCGCGCCCCGAGGGTGGCGTAGCCGGGCGCAGGAGCGCGGCCGCGGATCAGACGGGAAGTTTTTCCGCGCTCGGATAGTGGTGCTGCTCACGGCCTACCTTGCCGTCGTATTTTTTGGAAGTTTTGAACAGCTCGTAGCGCCCGTCGGAAGCCATGAAGCGCACGCGCTCGCGGAGTTTTTGCATTTCGTCCGCGGACATGGGCCGGAAATTGCGCGCGATTTCGAGGTTTTGCTCCAGGATTTCTAGGGAATCCATGCCGCTGATGGTGGTGGCCACCGGCAGGCTCATGGCATAGCGCAGAGCTTCTTCTGGCGTAGCCACGCCGTTGGCGATCAGTTCCCCACTCCCTCCGAGGCTTTTCATTCCCAAAACGGCGATCCCGCGGCGGGCGGCTTCGGGCAGCACGTTCTGCTCGAAACTCTGGAAGCTGGCGTCAAGGCAGTTTAACGGCATCTGGACGGTGTCGAACGGAAAATCGTGAGACAGCATTTTCAGGTGGATCAGCGGGCTCTTGTGCCCGGTAAATCCGATGAATCGGACTTTACCCTGCTGTTTGGCGGCGAGCAGAGCTTCCGCGGCTCCCCCCGGAGCGAAAATCAGGTCCGGATCGTTGTAGTAGATGACCTCGTGAATTTGCCACAGGTCGAGATGATCGGTGCGCAAACGGCGTAGAGATTCCTCGAGTTGTTTGATCGCGACGTCCCTGCCCCGGCCGTGGGTGCACACCTTGGTCATGACGAAAGCCTGGTCCCGTTTGCCTTCGAGCGCGGCGCCGAGACGCTCTTCGCTCAAGCCGTCGTGGTAATCCCAGCAGTTGTCGAAGAAATTGATGCCGGCATCGAGAGCGCGAGCCACCAGTTCGTTAGCCTCGGGCTGGTCCTTGGTCGAGCCGAGGTGGTAGCCGCCCACCCCGAGAATGGAAATATTTGCGCCCGTCTTGCCGAGCGGGCGCTGCGCGATCGAAGCGGTCGAGGACGACGGCGGCATGGGTTCCTCACTTTTTGCGGCCGCGAATTGCGGATGGGCGATGAGCGCGCTGGTGACGGCCGCGGAGCCTTTCATAAATTCTCTGCGCGAGAAAGCATTTTCCTTGCCCATAAGCCCCTGACTGGCTACTTGATCACTGGGAATGGATGACCGTCATTTTCGGTCACCTTCAGCATTTCCTGGACTTCTTCCGACTGCTGATCGAGCGGAAAGTCATGCGCCATGCGGGCCTGCGGGTTGTCGAATTTCAGCGACACCTTGTAGAGCTCAAAGCGGGCGTCTCCCGCGGCCTCGCGGGTGCGGGCTTCGAGCGCTCGCATTTCCGGGGCGCTCATAGGCTCGAAGTTCTGGGCGATTTTCAGGTTTTGCCGCAGGACTTCCAGTTTTTCCATGCCGGTGATGGTGGTAGCGACGGGAAGACTCATGGCATAACGGAGCGCTTCTTCGGCACTCAGTTCGCCCGCGGTGATGGGCTCGCCATGCCCGCTGAGAGGCTTCATGCCCAGGGGAGCGATGCCGCGCTTGCTGAGCTCGGGCAGGACGATACCTTGAAAGCTCAGCGCGAAGCTGGCGTCAAAGGCGTTTAGCGGCATTTGCACGGCGTCGAAAGGGAATCCGGTGTCGAGCATTTTTTTGTGCACGTGCGGGTCTTTGTGACCGGTAAAACCGAGGAAGCGGACTTTGCCCTGCTCTTTGGCGTTGCGCAGCGCTTCGGCGGCGCCGCCCGGACGGATGAAGAGATCGGGGTCGTTCTCCCAGCCGACGCCATGGATTTGCCACAGGTCAAGGTGGTCGGTCTGCAGGCGGCGCAGGGATTGTTCGAGCATTTGCGAGGCTAACGAGCCGTCGCGTCCGTGGGTGCAGACCTTGCTCATCAGAAAAACCTTGTCGCGGCGGCCC
>JBEKSZ010000071.1:0-35491 GCA_049516615.1 Candidatus Acidiferrum sp.
GGCCCGACCGATTCTCGCGACGCCTGCCGTGTGGCTGCTTCTTGCGGCCATTGTGATTCTGGTCCGCCCGTCGTCTGCCGCACGGTCAGCCCCTCCCGTGGAGTCAGGATTGCGGTCGTGGCTTTGCTGGCCACCGCTTCGTGCGCCGTATTCAGATACAGCTGCACGGCGAGGAGCAGCGCGAAACAGAGCGCGACTCCCAGCCCCCCAGCCGGCCACCAGGCGAACCGTAGTCTCTGCGCGTTCAATTGCCTGGCGACGTCCTCCTTGGCCAGCGTTGCGCGCATCCGCGGCAAAAAAGAAGCGCTCGGCTCGCCATTGGCGGCACGCGACAATCCCTCTTCGATGGCCGCAAATAGCTTCTGCTGCTCGCCGTAAAACGTCCGGCAGGACTCGCACCTGGCGCGGTGTTCCTCCTGCGCCAGAGTCGCCGTGCCCGCCGTCTCGCTTATCGCAAATCTAAACTCTTCACACGACATCGCAATTTCTCCGCTAACTGTTTTCGTGCAAAAAATAACCGGGACTTCACGGTACCCATAGGCACGCGAAGAATGGCCGCAACTTCTTCAAGCGTATTGCCTTGCATGGCCGCGAGCAGCAACACCAGCTGCAGCTTTTCGGGCAGCTCGTCGAGCGCACCATGAAGGTGCGCTTCGAACTGCCTGCGGATGGCCAGATCCTCGGCATTGGCCGCCGGTGGAATCCCCTCCGGGCGCGACCACAGGGCCTCCCGCAACGCGCGCCGCCTGGCCGAACGCGCGCAGTCCAGCGCCAGGCGAAAGGTGATGCGCACGAGCCAGGCGCGAAAGCGGTCACGGTCGCGCAAACGATGGAAACGCCGGTAGGCCCGCAGCAACGCTTCCTGCGCCACGTCCTCGGCGTCCGCGGTATTGCGCAACACGCCGCGCGCCACGCGAAACGCCAAGGGTCCGCACTCCGCCAGCCGGCTCTCAAAGGCCGCGCGCAGCGCAGCTTCGGATTCAAGACCGCCGGAATCGGCGGCGCTTCTCGACGTGCTGCCCGGCTGGATCAGAGCCAGCTCCTGCATGCGTACTTGCTCCCCGTACAAATGCCAGACGCCACGTTGCCAGATTTGGTTCATCGCGGTTTTCGAGTTCCTTACGAGGCTTGCCGCGGGAAAAGCAGACGCGGCGCGGACCGCCCGATGCTGGAAATCTCCCCTGTCCGCGTTGTGCATTTTTGCGGCTCGCCGGAGCCGCAGGCCACGCGGACTCCGCCCGGCACCGGTAACACTCGTCGCGGCCGGCTCCGGAAGAGTACTTACTTAGAGAAACGCTGGCCTCGAATTGTCCCGCGGTTCCGCGGTTTCCGCCCCCGGGCATTGGTGTCGCCGGATTTTCAGCGCGGGCGCGGGACGGGATTGGTACGTCTTTCGACAAGGCTGGGATTCGTTGCCAGCGTCGGCGGTTGCTTTAAAGAGCAGCGGAATGGTCACACTGCCGCCGCCCCCCCGAAATGTAAGTCGCGGGCGCGCCCCCTGCCGCGTTGCCGGCCTGAGCTTCAGAACCCGGGACGCCGCCTGAAGCGTGAGGGTCGTGCCACAAGTAAAAAAAAGCGTCCCGGTTTTCACCGGGACGCTTGGGTTAGGTTTCGGATGGTTTCCCGAGCCGTTGTTTACTGTGTCGGGCTGAGCAGCTGCGTAAAGCCCGTGGTGTTTACGTCGCGGAAGAGCGGTGTTCGCGGCGGCAGCAACGAGGGATCGAGGAAGTTGGTGTCAAAGGAATAGTTACGAACCGGCGGGCTGTATACGCTTCCGCCGCTCTTGTAGAGTCCGACAGCTTGCCGGTTGGTGTACAGGCAGACCAGTGATCCGGTGTAGTTCATGTTCACGGCTCCCCAGTTTTCCAGTTCGCGCATGAAGTTGTGTACGCCGCCGTCGGTGCCGAAGTCCTGAACACCGTCGAGTTCGGGGAAAGGAACGCCCTTGCCGCCGACGATTGCGGTGCGGTAGTAGCTCGTGGTTGCGGTCCGGACGTTCAGGTTATAGGGGCCGGCAAAAGAGTTCACATCGTTCCAGCCGTCGGAAAGCACGCTGACGGCATCGCCGATGACCGAGGCGCCGACGTCCCGGTTATTGAAGGCATTGCCGGCGCATCCCGGGCAATTGAAGGAGCCCTGGATGTAGACCGGATTCTCCGCGGCGATGGTCAGACCGCAGGTTACGTTGCCCGGGCATTGGTCCAGATTGTCGATCAGGTCCGAGCCGTTCACGAGCTTTACGGCGCGACGGAAGAGTGGATTGGGATTCTCGCGCGCCTCGTTGGCGTGGATGACCATCGTTCCCGACCAGGGAGTTACACCGTTCATCGGGCTTGGTCCGTACGGCGCCGGAACGGAAGCAATGCCGCAGTTATACCCTGCTGCGCCATTCACGCCGTAGGGCGGTGGCGCCCAACCGTAGAGCTTAGGATCCGGTGTGTTGTTGGCGATGGCGGGCTGCAGCGTCAAATAGCTATAACCGCCCTTCCATTCTTGCAGCGGATTGTAAGCCAGCAAGGTCTGCGTGGGGAATTGTCCATACGTGTACAGAACCGCGGTGGCATCGAGATCCTCGCCGGTGTCCAGAGCCTTGTTGGGGCAACCGTTGGCGTCGGTGTTCACCACGTCGTTGAAACCGTATTCCCCCGTTTCGTACTGCGTCACCGACAGCGGCGGCCAGTTTCCTGCGAATGCTCCCAATTGCGTGTAATTGGGGCCGGTATAGGTGTTGTTGCGGCGGTCGGAGACGTACACCACGTAATTATTGGGAGCGACGGCCGGATCGTGCGAGAGCGGGCCAGAGTCTGGCGCGCCGAGGGTTCCGGCCAGATACTTGGCTACGTTTTTGACGTCCAGTTCGACATACTGCATCACTCCGCCGAGCGCGACCATGTTGCTGTAGCTGACGGCGTTATTCGATCCCCCGGTGCCGGAGGTCAAGTTTGTCCCGGGAGGATCGTTGTTGTTCATCAATCCTTCACGGGTGTCGAATAATACGTTGGGCCACATATCATCGCCGTTGGCGGCGTTGATGGTGACGTTGGCTCCCGCCGTGCTCGTGCCGCATCCGATGCCTCCAGCGTCTGTGCCGAGGTTACCGGCCGAGGGATTGTCTCGGATTCGTTGCAGCCGGATAATCGCCAGCGGATGCCCGTCCGGGCAAGGGACGGCCCCCGCGATACCCGCGGTTTCTGAGCCGATCTCTACCGTCGGCAACAAGGGCAGCACCGGAATCCCGGCCGTCGAGACGGGCACGGTACCGAGGCCTTGCGCGCCAAGGGGGTTGATATTTTTTCCTACATAACCGTAGCCAAGGACTTCCTCGGTTACGTCCTGAAAACTGCACACGTTGTAGGGCACGTTTTGCACTTCAATTTTGATATATCCGTGTATGAGTGGCGTGCCGCCCGGGATCCAATAGCCATCACCGACCGGGGGTACCGTTAGTGGCTGGGGGTTGTTCTGCCGGGTCGAAGGCGTATAGCCCGGATTTACCGCACCAGAGGTCGCGATCGGTACGTAGGTTTCGTTATGAGCGGCCAGGGCGTTCTTAATCTTGATGGCGTTGGCATCGGTCGGGGCCCCATTCAGATGCGTCAAGTCGAACGGTTGCGTTGATGTGGTGCAGGGCAGACCCGCAGCTCCGCCGACCAGATCCTGGGGATTGTCAGATAGCAGAATTTTCAGGCTGGCTTGCGCAAAATAGCGTTCCTGTGTGACCGTTGCCGCTTCGTTGACGACCGGACGTCGAATCACGTCGATCGATTGTGTAGCCCCGGCTCCCAGGGTCACGATGCCGAGGAGCAATTGTTCTGCGCCGGTAGATAACGTCGGCGCGGAACTCCCGAGACCGTTGCGAAGATTGCCGGCATAGTTCGCCGCGCCTGTTGAAAGACTGGGCCAATTAACGTTCCCCGCGCTTCCCGTGCCCTGCGTCAAGCTGCCTTCGTTGGGGGCCAGAGTGCGCGTACCGGATCCGTTATATACGTTGACGGTGCCGGTGTAATTGCTCGAAACGGGATGCCCATTTTCGAGGGTGAAGCGAATGACGTCTTTGTAGGCGGTCACGCGGTCCGACATGGTTAGTGTGCTGCCGGAAGCCAGCCACAGGTTGCCGTTGGTGTGCGTCCGGCCGCCGAAGTTGAAGTCAGGACCGGCGAAATAACTGCAGTCCGGGTCGCAGAACACGCCGAACTGAAACATCGGAATGCCCACCGTCTGCGTGGTGCGCTGCAACTTCACTTCTGAACCCGCCGCGGTGCGGGCAGTCACGTTCAAAACATATGGGGTGGCCAGCGCGGTCATACCCTGATACGGACCGGAACTAATCTGCGTGACCGTTGCCGTATAGTTGCCATTGGCATCCACGGGATTGGGGCTAGTGATGGTATATCCATCCGCTCCGTTGGCGCTGGTATACGAGATGCCGGGGATCGGCGGAGGATTATTGCCCAAGGCCAGGACCGTCGCGCTCGGCGGGGCATAGTTGGCGTCGAACAGCGTGCCCAGGTCGGCGGTGAGTTTCTCCATGCCGGCTTCCGCAGCGTAGAAAGCTTTGGTGTAGTCGTCGTCGACGCCGGTCAGCTTCTGCCCGGAATTGATCAGCAGGATGAAGCCCACCAGCATGCTGGACATCAGCACCATCAGCAGGATGGTGGTTAGCAGGGCGATGCCAGACTGCCCCGTGCGGATTTTTTTTGTGAATCGCATGTCCTATTTCCCCTTCTCATCAGATAGTCGTGCAGCCGTACTTGCTCCTCTTGCTGGACCCTACCCTGCGGTTTATGGGTAGGCGTTGGAGTACGCCATGCTGCGCAGGCTGACCTGCGTTTGCATGCTGCTGCGGATATAGCTTTTGTTTTGCATGAACATGTTGTCGGAGCGTCCACCGAGCTGAATGTTTACCGAGCGGATCTGATTTTCCGAATAACCGGTCGGTACGGTGGTCTCATTGACGGCGACACCGTCGTTGAAGTTGTAGGTGAACTTCAGATTCTCGACCGTGTCACCCACGGTCTGGCCGGTGTTGAAATTGACCCGGCGAATCAGCTCGACGCGCCCTGGAACGCTCGTGTTGTCCAGGTAATAGGTCACCATGGTGACGCGCTCGGCGGTGGTGGTCGGATACCCGCCTCCGCCATTTTGCAGCTTGACCAGGGTCCCGGTCGGAAGCCCGGTCTGGTTCAGCCCGAAAGCGTCGTTCTTGGCGAAAAAGACTGTGGGCCACGCTACGCTGGTGACCATCGCCAGCGCGTTGCCGTTGGCGTTGCTGAACATGATCAAGTCGCCTGCGTTGACGGTAGCGCCCGACAGGCTGGGCGAAACCACGCACGCCGGATCGAACTGCGCGGATGCTCCGGTTGCGCTGATCGACCCCGCGCAACCGCCGTTGGTGCCCGGCGCGCCGCTGCCGGTTGCCAGATAAATTGGATACTGGCTGAGGTTCAAACTATTGTCCTGATACATCAGCGTGAGAACGTCAGTGGGGTTCAGCGAAGTGGCGTCGGGCGCGACAATTTGGGCGCCCAGCTGGAATCCGGGTTCGATGGCGGGCAGCACAACGTTGCAATGCGGGAAATTCGTTGAGCCGGCGAGGAGCGGCCGCAGAATATTGGTGTATCCAGAGGTGCAGCTCCCGCTCGGCGCGGCTGCAGGGATGGTGATACCGCCCGTCGGAATTCCGGTACCCGTCTGAATCAGGTCTTGCGCCATCTGGTTCAGCCCGGCGCGCATGTTGTCGGCAATGTCCTCGCGCAGGGTGACGTTTTGGTTGGCTTGCGTGGCGTTCGTGAAAGCCAAGACTGTCGCGGCCAGCACGATGGCGGTGACCCCCATGGCGATCGAGAATTCGATGAGGGTGAATCCGGCGTTCTTCTTGATGCGCGATAATTTCATATCCTTCTTTCCATTCCTTCCGTGGATCGTGAGCCCGGCGACCAAGTAAATCGTTTGGGAACTCAGGCAAAGGCCGAAATATAGCTGACCAGCGTGTAGGTCTTCGTTCTATTGCCAAGTTGATAGGTAATGGTCACGGTAACCTGGCGCAGGTTGGGCTCGGCGTTCCCGGCCACGAGCACCGGGGTGATGGCAATGGTGCGCTTCATCCACGGGTTTAAATCGACAGTCTTATCATCAGCCGTGCCGAGGATGTTGTCAGGCCCCGGACCGGTAATGATCACGTCGTCTGCGGCACCCACGTCCGTCTGCGTGCCCACCAGCCCGTCCGAACCGGGCACCAACATGTTCTGGGGACCGTCAAGAAACACCCCGCCCGTGCTGACGTTCTGGATGTTCGTCCAGGTCAGCGACTTGATGTCCCGCGCGGTGAACATGGCTTCCACCGCTTGCTCGGCTTTCTTTTCCGCGATGTAGTCATACTGCGCCTGCGCGGCGTAGAAAATACCCTGGCCATATACGGCAGCCAGGGACAAGATGCCTACCGACAGCACCACGATGGAGATCATCGCTTCGAGCAGCGTGAAACCGGATTGTTGGCGGACGACTTTGTTTTGGATTCTCATGAATTTTCTCTCTATTGCTGCCAGGAATTGCCAGTCCAGTAGTACGAGCGCACGCGGCCAGTCGCGCCCACAACGGTGATGGCCCGCGCGCTGGTTGGCAGCCCCGGTACGCCGATGAAAATCGTTGCGTTAATGGGATCGTTGTTGCCGACGGCATAGTAGTTCGCCGGCGCGGCTCCGCCCGCTCCGACCAAACTGCCCGAGGTGGTGAACATAACTGCGTTGCCCACCACGCCGCCGTTGGCCGCCACCAAGTCGATCGCGGTGCTGTTCCCGAAGCCCAGCGCTCCCATCGGGGTGTTGGGCAGGCCCGGCATCAGATAAAACTGCGAACCGCCCGGCACACCGTTATTCAGTTGCACGGTCGGGAAGGTGGGAGGCGGAGGATCGGTTGGCAGTGGTTGCACGGCCAGCGTAACTGTGTTGGTGCCCGTGAAAGAAACCAGCACGTTGCGGCGCTTGCTGATCGAGTATTGCCGCGCCTGGCGCAAGGCATCGACGACGACGTCGGAGGCCGCGTTCGCGCTGCTGGCCTGCGAAGGGCGGGTCATGGACATGATGGCCATTCCTGACAGGGTCATCATAATGGCCGCTACGGTGATCACTTCGACGATCGAGCTGCCTTTTTGCCTGCGGTACGAAGATGCTGACATGCTTTGCTCCTAGCAGGAGCGCAGGCGACGCGCTCCGGTTCCGCAGAGCAGAGATGCACGCCAAAAGCCAGCCTGGCCGAACCGCTAAGTTGTTTATTTATAGTTGTGTACGGGGAAGCCTGGAGGCCCAGGGGACGCCGTTTGTTGGGCGATGTTACAAAACGTTACAAGTCGCGCTGGCGCTCGATGGCTCGCTCCGCCCGCTCGACCCACCCGCCGCCGAACAATAAGCCCGGTCCCAAGGATGCCAAAAAGATCGGTTTCGCCTGGCGCTCCTCGGCGGCTCTCTGGAGAGCCAGATGCAACGCCGTACCGCACGTCGAGGAGCCGAGGTTTCCCGACAAGCGCGCCACTTCCGGAAACAGCGCCGCGGGCAAGCCGCACTGCTTGGCGACTAGGGCCATCAAGCGGGGATTCGGCTGATGGGTGGCAAAAGCCCCCGCTTCTGTGCGGGCGATGCCGCTGCGCAGCTCGACGGCCGCGATGACTTTATCCATGCGGCTGATCGCGGCGCGGGACAGCGCGTCCCCGTCAAAGCGCAGGGTCAGGCCGCCGTCTTTGTCATCGCTCACGCACACCGCGCCGGCGTATTGTCCGGCACAACCGAAAAAGAATTTCCCTAGTGCGAAGCTTTCTTCCCTGGCGCGTGCGGGGCGCAGCAGGAACGCGCTCGCGCCATCGCCGAACAGTCCCCCGAACTCGCCGGCCACGCGCCCGGGAATGAGCGTCCGGCTATGCACGTCCGCGCTGATCACCACCACGGTCTGCGCTTCACCGCTGGCAACGAGCGATTGCGCCACCACGAAGGCATTGAGCAGGCCCAGGCACCCGCCGCCGATATCGAGGGCCGCGCAATTTTCCCGAACCACAAGGGTCGAGTGCAGCTGCGCCGCGAGCGAGGGATAGTCGTGATGCGTTTCGCTGGTGGCCACGATCCAGTCGAGATCGCCTGCATCCGTCCCGGAAGGGCGCAGCGCCTCGCGCGCCGCCCGCGCACCGAGCGAAAGCTCATTCTCGCCCTCGCTCACGTAGGCCAGCGATTCGATGCCCGCCCGGCGCCGCAATTTTCCCGGCGTCATGCCGAAAGCGCGGTCCACGTCCTCAGAGGCTACGGTACGCGAACCCTGTGCGGTACCCGATCCCGCAATGCACACCGTTTCGGCGTGGCCATTTTGTTTCCGGGCCGGGTGGCCACTGATTTGGTGTCCTGCAGATCGATGAGCCATGAAGAATCCCGGATTTCTGGGTTGCGCATTACCGCAGCCGAAGCCTCCATAACATTTCACCAGAAGTCGCGATCAATATTCCAGCAATCTCTTGTTTGCGGCGCGAATGTTGCAAGGAGAAGGATTGCGAGGCGCGCCCGGCGGCCGAACGCCAGCGCATTGCGGCCGGTAGCGCTCTCGAGCGAACGTTGGCCCGCGGGCATTAGCGCCGGCCATGACGGACCCGCGGGATTTCGCCGCTCGCCCTGCTAGAAAACCGGGGACTCTGGGAAGCGCCCGGGCCATCCGTCTCGGGCCACCCGGGCCTGACCGTCCCGCCTACTGGAATTCTGTGCGCCTAGATGCCCGCCCACGCACGTGCAACCGCGAATACGTGTCTATCACTGACCATGCCTTGCGTATTTCCAATATCTCCGCGCGTCTTTCCTAAGCTAGAATTCCTGTGAGCCTCCCGTTCGGGCTTCCCATTCTGGAGCCGTTTCGCCGACACCCATATGAGCAAGCAACGCTTTTTGGTTTCGTTGACGACGAACGACAACGATTATCAGATCGAACAGGCGGAATCCGCCGAGCAGGCCGCGCGCAATCGCAACATCGATCTGCAGATCGTCTACGCCGGCAATGACGCCGTCAATCAAAGCATGCAAATCCTCAAGGCCGTGCAAGCGGTCCCCGGCGTCCGCCCCAGCGCCGTGGTTTTCGAGCCGGTAGGCAGCACCGCGCTCCCGCAAGTCGCCCGGGCCGCCGCCAGCGCCGGCATCGGCTGGGCTATCCTTAATCGGGAAGCCAACTACCTAGCCGAACTGCGCCAGAACTCCTCGGCCCCTCTTTTCTCCCTCAGCTCCGACCACCTGGAGATTGGCCGCATTCAGGGCCGGCAATTTGCAGCGCTGCTCCCACAAGGCGGCGCAATCCTCTATATTCAAGGCCCCACCGAGAATTCGGCGGCCAAGGAACGCACCGCCGGAATGCAGCAAACCAAGCCGGCCAATATCCAGGTCACCGTACTCAAGGGTCAATGGACCGAAGAAAGCGCGCAAAAAGCCGTGCGTTCCTGGCTCAAGCTGAGCACCTCGCAGCGCGCCGCCGTGGACCTGGTGGCCGCGCAAGACGATTCCATGGCCATCGGCGCGCGCAAAGCTTTCGAGGAGCTGCCCGAATCGGATGCCCAGCGCTGGCTAGCCCTTCCTTTTCTTGGCTGTGACGGGCTACCGAAGACCGGTCAAGCCTGGGTCCAGAGCGGACTGCTCGCGGCCACGGTGTTTGTTCCTCCCAATGCCGGTCAGGCGATTGAGATGCTGGTTGACGCCATGGGAGGTCGCAAGGCGGTAGCAGCGTCGGTACTTACGGTACCCAAGTCGATTCCTTCGCTTGCGGATCTTAAGCCTCGTGCAAACCCATGAGCAGACTGCGCTTTTTGGTTTCCTTGATCACCAGCGACAACGACTACCAAGTCGAGCAGGCGCAATCTGCCGAACAAGCCGCGCGCAGCCTGAACGTCGATCTCCAGGTGATGTATGCCGGGAACGACGCCATCACGCAAAGTACGCAGATTCTGAAAGCCGTGCAATCTCCGCAGGCCATTCGCCCGCACGCCATTGTCTTTGAACCAGCGGGGGGCACGGCTTTGTCGCAAGCCGCGCGTGCCGCGGCCAGCGCCGGAGTGGCCTGGGCCATTTTGAATCGCGAGGCCACGTATGTCGCCGAATTACGAAAAACTTCCGCGGCCCCGGTGTTTTCGCTAAGCTCCAATCAATACGAAGTTGGGCGCATTCAGGGACGCCAGTGCGCCGCGCTCTTGCCGCACGGCGGGTCAATTCTCTACATTCAGGGACCCACGGAGAATTTCGCAGCCAAAGAGCGCGCCGCGGGGATGCAGCAGGCCCGGCCACCGAATATCCACGTGACCACGCTCAAAGGCCAGTGGACCGAAGACAGCGCGCAGAAATCCGTCCGCTCCTGGCTGAAACTGATGACTTCGCAACGCGCCGCCGTCGACCTCATCGCCGCGCAAAACGACTCCATGGCCATGGGGGCGCGCAAAGCCTTTCAGGAATTGCCCGAAGCGGACCGCGAACGCTGGCTGGCGCTTCCTTATCTCGGCTGCGATGGTCTGCCCAAAACCGGCCAGGCCTGGGTTCGCAGCGGTTTGCTCACCGCCACGATTTTCATTCCCCCGAATGCCGGAAGGGCCATCACCATGTTGGTCGACGCCCTGGTTCACAAAAAGCATCTCCAGGAATCCGCGGTCACGGCGGCGGAGTCCATCCCGTCACTTGAGGAGCTGCAGCGCCGCTGACGGGGAGATTTTCAACCCCTGGCAGGCGCCGGGCCTTCCCTCCGCAGGCAGCGTAAATTTCGGGAAAACCGCAACCCGGCAGACTTGCCCCTGGCCACGGAAACCCAATAGAAGAACGTTTTACCTGCTTGTTCTCCGCCTTTCCAGGCGTATAATGCCGCGAACCCGGTTTTATCCGCAGAACGCTATTTGTCGAGGGAAGACTCTTGAGAGAAAACAAAAATCTCCAAGCCATGGGTCGCAGAACATTTCTTGCCGCGGGCGGCGGTGGCCTGCTGGCCGCCGCTGTTCCCGGCGCAACACTGCCCTCGCCCGCTGCTCCGCGGGCCATGCCCAACTGGCCGGCGAGCGCAGGCGAATCCCGGCCGCCGAGTCCGCCTTCCTCGCCAGGCAAGCTCTACAAGATTCCCATTGGTGTTTTTGATCCGGTGTACGCCGACCTGTCCATCGACGAAATGCTCGACCGCGTCACTGGCCTTGGCCTCGAAGTCATGGAAATCGGCACCGGCGGTTATCCGGACAACAAGCACTGTCCGCTCGATGAATTAATCGCCGACAAGGGCAAAGCCAAAGCTTGGCAAAAAAAATTTACCGATCGCAACATCCGCGTGGCCACTCTCAGTTGCCACGGCAACCCTATCCATCCCGATGCGAAACACGCCGCCAAGGATGCCGAAACATTCCGCAAGACCGTACTGCTGGCGGAAATGCTCGACGTCAGAGTGATCGTGGGCTTCTCGGGCTGTCCCGGCGGGTCGCCGGCCGACACCCAGCCGAACTGGATCACCTACCGCTGGCCGCCTGAATACGCCGCCGCGCAGGACTGGCAATGGAAAGAGAAAGTCATACCGTACTGGAAGGAAGCTGCAAAGTACGCCCGTGAACACGGCATCCATCGCCTGGCCTTCGAGATGCATCCCAATTTCGTGGTCTACAACCCCCGAACGCTCATGCGCCTGCGCGAAGCCGTGGGTGAGGAAATCGGCGCCAACAACGACCTAAGCCACCTGTTCTGGCAGGGCTGCGATCCCGTTGAAGTGATTCACTTCCTCGGCCGGCAAGGCGCGATCTTCCATGCGCACATGAAGGACACCACTTTTTATCCCGACAACGTCAACAAATACGGCGTGCTCAACTTCGCTTTTGAGAAAAGCGATCTGGAGTTGGCCTCGGAAACTTTCCGCGCCGTGGGTTACGGGCACAGTGCCGGGCAATGGAAGGCCATCATGAAGGCCTACATGGATGTCGGCTACGAGGGCATTTTGAGCATTGAGAATGAAGATCCCATCCTGAGCGGCCCGGTCGGCGTTGAACGCGCGGCCTATGTCCTCAAAAACGTTCGCAACGAGTTGTTGGGCACCTGACATGCGTCGCCGAGAATTTCTTGGTGCCTGTGCCGGCGCCGCCGCCGCTTCTCACCTTGCCGCTTCGCCAGGCGCGGCTCTTTCTCCGTCGCCGTCGCGCGCTGCGTCTTCCGAGGCCCCCGGGCCCTTTCCCCTTTCCGTTATGCTCTGGACGGTGCACCGCGAGCTGCCCTTTGACCAGCGCCTGGCCATGGTCGCCGAAGCCGGTTATTCCGGGGCGGAACTGGTGGGCGAATACAAGGATTGGAGTAAGGAGGAATTCGCCCGCGTTCGCCGCAAGCGTCGCGAACTGGGATTGACCTTCGACGCCACCAGCGGGATTTCCAGCAGCCTTTGTGACCCCGCGCAGCGCGAAGCCCTGCTCAAGGAAGTTTCCGCGCAGCTCAATGTTCTTGAAGAGCTCGAGTCTTCAAAGCTCATCCTGCTCTCGGGCAACCGCGTTCCCGGGCTGACGCTCGAACAACTTCACGCGGGCTGCGTCGATGCCATCAAGGCCGCGGCGGACCTGGCCGCCAAAAGAAACGTCGAGCTGCTTATCGAGAATATCGATCCCGAAGAAAACCCCAAGTATTTTCTAACTTCCGTCGCCGAAGGCTTCGCTGTGGTTCGCGAGGTAGCTCGCCCCAACGTCAAATTTCTGTATGACTTTTTTCACGAGCAGATCGCGGAAGGGAATTTGATTGAGAAGTTGCAGAAGAACATCGATCTGGTAGGCCTGGTGCATATTGCGGACGTTCCCGGCCGTCACGAACCGGGCACCGGAGAAATCAACTACGCGAATATCTTCCGCAAGCTGCACGAGCTGAATTACGGCAGGTATGCCGCTATGGAGTTCCTCCCGACAGGAGAGACCGTCGCCGCCTTGCGAGCGGCCAGGGAGATGGTTTTAAACGCCACTGGTACGGCGCTTCATTCCTAGACGTAGGGTAGACGAAGGTGTTGCTACAGGGAGGCGGGCATGCAACGGCGTGATCTGTTTCGGGTATTGGGTGCCGCTGCGGCTATGCCTGCGCTCACTCCGAACCTCCTGGGCATCCTCAGGGAAGTGCAAGGCACGCCTGGCCGCCAAGGGAAGACCTTAAACCCGCTGCAGGACGCCACGGTGACCGCCATGGCCGAGTTGATCCTTCCGCAGACGGATACCCCCGGCGCCAAAGGCGCCAAAGTAAATGAGTTTATTGACGTCATCCTCACCGATTGGGCCACCGACCGGGAGCGGCAAGGCTTCTTGCGCGGCCTGGCGGGCGTCGAGGAACGCAGCAACAAACTCTTCGGCAAAGCCTTTGTCGATGCCGCAGCGGATCAGCAGGAATCCCTGCTGCGCGCCATGGACGAAGAATGGGTCAGGGAAGAATATACTCCCAAACCGCATACCCGGGGCCATGACCGGCGCGACCAGCAGCTGCAGGGCAATTTCTTCGGGGTCTTCAAACGCCTCACACTTTTTGGCTACTACACTTCGGAGATCGGCTTCAGCCAGGAGCTGAAGAAAGTAATCATTCCCGGCTCCTATCACGGCTGTACCCCCAGCGGAAGCAAGTCGGCATAGCGCGGGCTCCATGCCAACCGTTTTCTTTGCCTCTCAGGAATTGCGGATTCGCGGATTCCGGGAAGCGCGTAGCGAACAGGAGATTGCGAAATGCCCAAGGCAGAATACGACGCGATTGTCATCGGCTCCGGCATCACCGGCGGATGGGCGGCGAAAGAACTTACCGAGAAAGGTCTGAAGGTTTTGCTCCTCGAGGCCGGCCGCCCCATCGTTCCGGAAGTCGACTATGTCGAACACGTTCCCTCCTGGGAACTGAAATTTCGCGGCTGGGATAACCGCGAGGAACGGGAACGCACGCAGCGCATTCAGCGCGAGTGTTATTACGCCTGCGACGAGTATTCCAGCAAGTTTTTCGTGAACGACCTTGAAAATCCCTTTACCACCACCGAGGGCAAACCCTTTGCCTGGATCCGCGGCCGCCAGGTCGGCGGCAAGTCCATCATCTGGGGCCGGCAGAGCTACCGCTGGAGCGATCTCGATTTTGAGGCCAACCTGCGCGACGGAATCGCGGTCGATTGGCCCATTCGCTACAAGGACATCGCGCCCTGGTACGACTACGTAGAAGATTTCGCGGGCATCAGCGGACAGGCGGAAGGCCTGGCGCAACTCCCGGACGGAAAATTCTTGCCGCCCATGGAGATGAACTGCGCCGAGCGCGTGGTCAAGGAAGCCATTCCCAAGAATTTCGACGACGGCCGCATCATGACCATCGGGCGCGTGGCCGTGCTCACGCAGGTGCATAAAGGCCGCGCCGCCTGCCACTACTGCGGCGTCTGTCACCGCGGCTGCATTACCCGCTCTTATTTCAGCAGCCTGAATTCCACGCTCCCGGCCGCGGAAAAAACCGGGAGACTCACGCTGCGTCCCTACAGCGTGGTGCACAGCCTGATTTTTGACCCGGGCACGCGCCGGGTAACCGGTGCACGCGTGATCGATGGGCAAAGTCACCAGTCACTGGAATTTTACGGCAAGATTATTTTCGTTTGCGCCTCGGCGCTGGAGTCCGCGCGCATCCTGCTCAATTCGACCAGCCGCGAGTTTCCCAACGGCCTCGCCAACTCGAGCGGGCAGGTCGGCCGCAACATTATGGACCACGTCATGGGCGGCGGCGCGGAAGGCACCATTCCAGGTCATGAGAATGAAGAAGATTTTGGCAACCGTCCGAATGGCATTTATGTGCCCCGCTTTAGAAACGTCAAAACAAAACAGAGCGCGTTTTTGCGCGGTTATGGTTACCAGGGCAGCGGCTCGCGGGAAGGCTGGGCGCGGGGCATCAGCGCGCCGGGTCTGGGGGTCGATTTTAAAAATGCCTTGAAGCGCCCGGGCGCGTGGCATTTCAGTTTCTATGGTTTCGGTGAATGTTTGCCGAGTGCGGAAAACTATCTGGAAATCAATCCGGAACAAAAGGATGCCTGGGGCATTCCCACGATAAAAATCAACTGCGCTTTCGGCGACAATGAAAAAGCTCTCCTGAAGGACATGTCCACCCAAGCCGCGGAGATGCTGGCCGCCGCGGGCGCTACGGAGATTCGTCCCTTCATCGAGAACAATCCTCCGGGCCTCACCATTCATGAGATGGGCACCGCGCGTATGGGCCGCGATCCCAAAACCTCGGTGCTCAATGCCTACAACCAGGCTCACGAGGTGAAAAATCTGTTCATGCCCGACGGCGCATGCATGACCTCATCCTCCTGCGTCAACCCATCGCTTACCTATATGGCGCTCACCGCGCGCGCGGCCGACTATGCGGTTTCCCAGATGAAGAAGGGCGAGTTGTAGTAAGTTGTTCTAGTCTTCTTCCCGGAGTGCCTGCTGGCCATGGCTCAAGTCGCGCGTTCCCCCAAAACTTACGACGTCTGTATCATCGGTTCCGGCGCCGGCGGCGGCATGGCCGCCAAGATTCTCACCGAAGGCGGCCTGAGCGTAGCCATGCTCGAAGCCGGCCCTGAAGTTCATCCCGACAAAGACTTCAAGATGCTGATGTGGCCGTATGAGTTGCCGCACCGGGGCGCGGGCGTCGGCGGACATGCCAGCGAGAACTTCGGCGAATTTCTGGCGCCCAACGGTGCGTGGGATATTGACGGCGAGCCGTATACCTCCGCGCCCGGTGCGAATTTCCAGTGGTTTCGTTCGCGCATCGTAGGCGGACGCACCAATCACTGGGGACGCATCGCGCTGCGCTTTTCGCCCATCGATTTTAAGTCTGGTTCGCGCGACGGCCTGGGCGACGACTGGCCCATCAGCTACGAGGATGTCGCGCCCTACTACGACAAAGTGGAAGGCTACATCGGTGTTTTCGGCACCAAAGAGAACGTCTCGAGCGCGCCCGACGGGGTGTTTCTGCCGCCCCCGAAACCGCGTTGTACCGAACTGCTCATCAAGAAAGCCTGCGACAAGCTGAACATTATCTGCATCCCTTCGCGCCTTGCGGTATTGACGCGTTCCATCAACGGCCGTTTGCCTTGCCACTATTGCGGCCAGTGCGGACGCGGTTGCATTACCGGCTCCAATTTCAGTTCGAGTCAGGTCCTGATTCCTCCGGCCATGGAAACCGGCCGCCTCACGCTGATCACCGGGGCTATGGCTCGAGAAATCACGGTGGCCTCCGATGGCAAAGCCACCGGCGTCTCCTACATCGATAAAGCCACACGCGCGGAAAAAAGAATCAGCGCGCGAGCCATCGTGGTGGCCGCCAGCGCCTGCGAATCCGCGCGTTTGCTGCTCAATTCTAAGTCCGCCACCTTTCCGAACGGCTTGGCCAATTCTTCGGGCACCGTCGGCCGGTATCTTACGGATTCGGTGGGCAGCGACGGATGGGGAATCGTTCCGGCGCTCGAAA
The DNA here is from genome assembly GCA_049516615.1 of Candidatus Acidiferrum sp. Lineage (GTDB taxonomy): Bacteria > Acidobacteriota > Terriglobia > Acidiferrales > UBA7541 > Acidiferrum. The sequence continues at coordinate 16,452 of JBEKSZ010000071.1, forward strand.
AAATGCCGCCCCACAATCACGACGGCACCGGCGGGATGCACATGTACATTCCCTGGTGGAAGTTCGACCGCCAGAACGATTTTCCCCGCGGCTACCATATCGAGATGGGTGGCGGCCGCGACATGCCGGGTGTGGGCATGTTCAATCATCTATGCCACCGGGAAGAGGGTTATGGCGCAGCGCTCAAAAGCAAAGCGCGCCAATCCTACGGCACGGCGGTCGGATTTGCGGGGCGCGGCGAGATGATTCCGAACCCCGACACCTATTGCGAGATCGATCCCGACGTCGTCGATCAATGGGGCATTCCCGTCTTGCGCTTCCATTTTCGCTGGTCGGAATACGAATTGCGCCAGGCGCGCGACATGCAGGAAACTTTCCGTTCCATCATCGAAACCATGGGCGGCGAATATCAAACCAAGACGCGCATCGACGGGCAGTATCCTTTCGGGATTCTGGAAGGCGGGAAAATCATTCATGAGGTGGGCACGGCGCGCATGGGTGCGGATCCGAAAACTTCGGCGCTCAATTCCTATTGCCAGGCGCATGATGTGAAAAACGTTTTTGTTGCCGACGGCGCGTCCCTGGTGACCAATCCGGACAAAAATCCCACACTTACCATCCTGGCGCTCTCCTGGCGGGCTTCGGAATACCTGCTCGATGAAGCCAAAAAAGGAAATCTCTGATGGCTGATAAATCGTCAAGTGCGGGAATTTCGCGGCGCGATATCCTGAAAAATCTGGCCTTGGGCGCCGCGGGCGGCTCAGTGTTACAAGTGATCCCCGCGGAAGCCGCGGAATATATTCACCAGCTCGTGCGCACCGAAAAGGGAACCGCGGCTGCCGCGAAATATGTGCCGAAATATTTTTCCGCGCAGCAATATGCCACGCTGACCTTTTTGTGCGACGCAATTATCCCCCGGGACGAGCACTCCGGCGGCGCGGTGGAAGGCGGCGCCCCGGAATTTATCGACTTGCTGACCAGCGAAAACGAGAAATTCCAACTGCGGCTGGGGGGCGGCCTTTTCTGGCTGGATGGCTTTTGCAACGACCGTTACGGTAGCGCGTTTCTCGATTCCCCGCCGCAGCAAAAAAGGGAAGTGCTGGATTTAATCGCTTACCGCGCCAGCGCTGTCAAGGATCCCGCGCTCAGCCAGGGTGTGGCCTTCTTTGCCTTGCTGCGGAATATGACTTGCGATGCGTTTTACACGAGTAAAATCGGCATCGCGGATTTGCAGTATATCGGAAATACTTCCCTGCGCGAGTTTCCCGGCTGCCCGGCCTTGCCGCCGGAGACTTAGTCGCGGGCGCAAGGAGCGGGGGGCGGCAGCCCGCCGGCACTACAAGTTCCACTGGTTCCTTTGCGCCCTTGCTCAAAAATGCAGGTCGCTCAAATATTGGTAGCTGACCCGGATGTCGTCGATGCCCTTAGCGGCGTCGTTTTCTACGAAATAGTGTTTGATGCCGGCTTGCTCGGCGTCCCTGAAGATGCGCTTGAAGTCGATGGAGCCTTGCCCGGCGTCGCGCATGCGCGTGGCCTGGTCCGCCATGGTCCCGCCTTGTCCTTGCCAATCCTTCACGTGCACGAGCGGGAAGCGGCCGGGATATTTCGCGAAGTAGGTGAGCGGGTCTTGACCCGCGACGGTAATCCAGCAAAGGTCCATTTCCATAGCCACTAATTTGGGGTCGGTATTTCCGAGCAGGTAGTCGTAGGGCAGTTGGCCGCCCAGCGATTCGGCGGGCGCAAACTCAAAAGTGTGGTTGTGGTAGCAAAACTGAATACCTGCTTTTTGACATTGTTCGCCGGCGTGATTAAACGCCGCGGCGGCAGCTTTCCAGCCGTCGGGCGACTTGCGCCGCGATTCATCGAGCCAGGGACAGACGAGGTAGCTTTGTCCCATGATGTGCGCGGTGTCGATGGCCGCAGGCATGGATTTCTCTACGGTGGCGTAATCGACGTGCGAAGAGGGAGAAGTGAGGCCGTGGCTGTCGAGCAAGGCTCGTACATCCTTGGGCGGGTGGTCGAAATAACCGGCCATCTCGACTTCTTTGTAGCCGACCGCGGCGACCTGCGTGATGGTTCCCGCGAAGTCGGTCTTCATAAGGTCGCGGACGGTGTAGAGCTGCAGCCCGACGGGTGCGACGCGATGTTCCGCGCCTGTCGCCCGAGCGGAGGCGGTTGAAAGTTTGACGGAAGTTAGCAGGGTGGTGGCGATGCTGGAGTGAATAAATGTTCGTCGGTTCATGACGCGCATTCTACTCCTTCGCAGCGCGAACGCAAACGCGCTTGACCAGTAGAGACGCCCCGGACAAGTCGTTCGGCGAAACAAAAGAGGCGGCACTCTGTGAGCGCCGCCTCCGTCGAAGGATTGGGTGGTGGTCAGCGGTCAGAACTGGAAGCGCAGACCGAATTGCATGATGCGCGGGGCGTGCGACTGGTTGAGGACGAGGAAGCCGCCGCCGAAACAGCTGGGGCCGCCGGCATTGCCGAGCGGATTGCTTGGGGAGGCATTGCAGCTGTCCGTTGACTGGGCCCCGGTGCTGAAGGCGTTGGTTGAACCGCCGACGGCGTCGAGCTGGGTGTGATTGAAGGCGTTGAAGGCCTCCCAGCGGAAGTCAAAGGCATAGCGCTCCTTGAAGGCAAAGCGCTTGAAGAGACCCATGTCGAAATTGGTGCGGCCGGGCAAGCGGAGGTCATTGCGCCCGGAGGTACCGTAGGTCAAGCCGGTGGGCAGTGCAAAGGCCGATGGGTTGTAGCCAAGCACACCAAATTCGCCGGAAGCGGCGAAGGCTGCCTGCTGGCTGGCGGGAATAATCGAGGGGTTCCCAACCACGTCGAGCCAGGAGGCGGTGCCGACGCCTTTGCCCACGCCGGCGTTGTCGGCGAAGGTGGTGCCGTTGACGACATCGAACGGAAGGCCGGATTGGAAGGTGGTGATGCCACTGATCTGCCAGCCACCGAGCAAAGTGCGGGTGATGCCCTCGGAATGCTTGAACAGCGGAATGGCATAGACGTAGCTGATGTTGGCGATGTGGCGCTGATCGAAGTTGGAGCTAGAGCGATTCAGCGCGTGATCGAAGGAGTCGACAAAGTTGTTGTCGTCCCAGTCGGAAGAATCGTCGATGGAGTGGGAGTAGGTGTAAGCGAGGCTGAAGGTTAGGTCGCCGACAGTACGCTGCGCGCCGACCTGCAGAGAGTTATAACTGGAATTGGCGCCGTTGGCGATGCGCGTGATGGTGCCGTAGCCCTGATAGGGACGGAAGTAGGCGGCAATATTCTGTCCGCAAGCTACGGCAAGATTCTGCAGGACTTGGGGGTTGGTGACGGAGACACCGTTGGCGACGGTGGCCGATGTGGGGAATCCGTTGGCATCCGCGGTGAAGCTGCTGCAGTCGTTGGCGGTGATCGGGGTGCCGGCCGGATAGGGATTCAGGGACGACGGCACCATCGAAAGCTGGTTGGCGTCGGAGCGGTAGCTCAGTTGCGTGCCCTTGCTGCCGACGTAGGAGACGGAGAGCAAGGTGTGACCGGGCAGTTCATGCTGAATGCCGAGATTCCACTGCTGAACGTAGGGCCACAAGGTTTGGTCGGGAATGGAAACGGTATTGGTGGGGGCGATGGCCACCGGGGCAGTGAGGCTTCCGCCGACATTGGCGTAGCCGGAAATGTTGCTGACGGAACCGATCTGCACCGTGGGCGAGGTTCCGGCTTGCAGAGCTTCCGCATTGGCTTCGTTGCCGTTCATGTGCTCGAAAAATATGCCGTAGCCGCCGCGAATGGCGGTTTTGCCGTCACCCTTGGGGTCATAGGCGAAACCCAGCCGCGGGCCGGGATTGATCCACTTATTTTTTTGGCAACCAGTGTTCACGCCTTTGGCGCCGCACTGGATAATGCCGTTAAGAAAATTGCCCGAGCCGGGAATCAGTTCGGCGGGATTGTTGGGGTCGTTGGGGGCGAAAAAGAGCGGGGCGTTGGTCGCGACGTAAGCACCCTCGGAGAAGTTGTATTCCTGATCAAACTTTTCCTGATACCGGCCGAAGATACTCCAGCGCAAGCCGAGGTTCAGAGTGAGCTTCTTGGTGACGTGCCAATCGTCCTCAAAATACGGTTCGAGAATCTTGTAGCGATCGTAGAAGTAGGGTTGCTTGCTGGTTTGCGTGTAGCTGCCGACCTCGCCGGTGAGCAAGTCCGCAAACGGATTATTGGTCGATTGAGCGAATGAGGGGTTGACGCTAAATCCGAGGATACCCTGGAGATATACGGAAGAATCCTGGTTCTTCTGCGCGGCGGCAAAATAAGCGCCCAAGATGAAGGTGTGCTGGCCGAACGTCTTGGTGACGTTATCGCGGTAGGTGTAAGTGGGGTTGGCGTTCTTCCAGGGGAAGTAGCCGGTATCGACGGTGAATCCGGCACCGTAAAGAATGCCATCGGCAGCGTTACCGACACCAAAGGCAGGAAGTTTGTCAGCGAAATCATTGGCGAAAAGAGGAGTCAAGGTAATCCCGGAGGGAATGGAGTAATTCGGACCGGTGAGGTTGAGGTTGATGTGGTCCGCAGTATAGCTGGCGACGAATTCGTTGAGCAGGGTGGGGGTGAAATTGGACGTAAGGCGGGCGACAAAGCTGGTGCCAGGACCCACGAAATTGGTCCGCAGGTTGTCAAAGCTGCTGCCATTGCCCCACAGGGCGTTTTCGTTGACGGTCTTCCAGGAATCGTGAATGTAGCGGAAGGTGAGGCGCTCACCGTCAGTGATGTTGTGGTCGACGCGGATCAGTTCCTCGCGCCAGGTGGTAGGCAGCGAGGGGTCGCTGACATACACGGGAATGGGCTGGCCAGCAGCCTGACCGGTTAAGTAGGAGCTGTCGATGCCTGTAAAGTTGTTGGCTTTAGGAATCAGGCTGGTGAGAGCGGCACCCGTGGGGTCGACGGTAACCGTGTTGTTGGGAAATGGGGTAGCAGAAGTCGCCGTATTCAGAGCGCTGTAGGGACAATCGTTGAACACGGTGGGGTCGAAAGCCGCTCCGGTATACGCCGGGCAAACGTCATTGAAGTTGCCCGTGCGTTCGGCGTCGGAAGGGACGGCCTGGTTGATGTTGCCGCCAGGAACAATTTCGCGACGGAACTCCTGAGACCAGAAGAAGAAGGTTTTCTGTTTGGCCGGATGATACAGGCCGGGAATGTAGAGCGGACCGCCGACGGTGTAGCCGAAATCGTGTTTCTTATACTCCGGGCGGGCAATACCCTGGCCGTTGTTCTGCCAGGAGTTGGCATTGAAGAAATCGTTGCGGAGATATTCAAAAGCGCTGCCGTGGAACTGGCTGGTGCCGGACTTGGTTTCGACTTCGATGGTGCCAGAGCCGTTGCGGCCGTACTGCGCGCCATAGTTGGAGGTGAGGACTTTAAATTCGGCGATGGCCTCGAGGTTGGGGTATACGTTGAGGGTCTGGTTGCTGCCGTTGTCCATGTTGTCGCCGCCGTCAAGCTCCCAGTTGTTGTACTCGTTGCGGCCGCCGTTGACGCTGAAGGCGACGTTGCCGGCTACGCCGACAGCGCCCTCGTCCTCACCAGTCTGGTTGGAGACACCGGTAGCCAGGGTTACGAGCTGGCTGAAGTTGCGGCCATTGAGCTCGAGCTGGTTGACCTGTTTGCCGGTGATGGTGGTACCAATTTCAGCGGACTGCGTGTCTACCTGGGCGACATCTTCGCCGTTGACGATGATTTCCTGAGTAACTACGCCGACCTGTAGTTGGACATCGACGCGCGATTTTTGACCGATGTCGAGGACCACGCGCTGGGCGAGGAACTTTTGAAAGCCCGTGGCCGTCACGGTGAGGTTGTAGGTTCCCCCGGGGAGACCGGCGACAGTGTACGCGCCATCGGCGTTGGTTTCCGTCTCGCGGGAAAGGTTGCCGCTGACTGTAGCAATGACCACTTTAGCGCCCGCCACCGCGGCCCCGGATTTGTCGCTCACCGTTCCGGCGATGTAGCCGGTGTCCTGGGCGCGAGCGATCGCCGGCAGGAGGAGAAAAATCAGCGCCACGCAAAACGGCAACAAGCGCGCGATGGCGGGGCAGTTTGAAAAGTTAAGCTTAGCGTTCACGTGATAAAAACCTCCGAGGGATTTTCGACGATCGTCCGCAATTACTTTTGACCAGGCCGTTTCCGTCGCGGCAGCCTTGGAACGCTCCGCTCGTCGGGAGCAGCGGGGGGAACGATGACCCGCCGACAGGCCTGGCGCTAACAAACGTCCCTTTTTGCGATTCTCGACGTTGTCGCAAAACACACCTAAACGCGCTATTAAAACGGATTAATACTGTATTTATACTAGAGTGTCAAGCGCGAAATTTGCAGCTCAAAGATTTGTTTCTCAGAACCAGCTCGAAAACGGGGTCCATACCGGAAGCGATTTCCGGCTTTTCGCCCGCCGCGTTTATCGGCCGTTTTGGACGAGGAACCCGTGCGTCTTCGCGCTATATTGAGGAGAGAAATGGGGAAAATGGCGTGAGCGAATCGTTATTTCTAGGACGGGGCGCGGCGTGCCCGGCCTGCCTCCGCAAAATTGTCGTGGCATTTGCTGGGGCGCTGGCAATGATGGGGCCCGCGTCGCCGCCGTCTGCCCCGCTGCCGGCGCAGACTGGTGCGGCAGTGCGCCTCGATGCCAAGAGCGCTTTCGAAAACGGACAGGCGGCGCTGCAGGCTGGAGATTTGGATGGCGCCGAGAAATCGTTTCGGCAAGTTCTTGCGCTCGATCCTCGGTCGGCGGCGGCCTATGCCAATTTGGGCGTGGTGGCCATGCGGCGCAAGGATTGGGACGGGGCGCTGAAGCTCTTGAAGAAGGCGGAACAATTAGACGTCAAGATGGCCGGTATCCGGCTGAATATCGGATTGGTGGAGTTTCGCCGCGAGAATTATGCCGCGGCGATTGCACCACTCAGTTCCGTGTTGCGCGATCAACCGGACTCAGAGCAGGCCCGCTATTTGCTGGGGCTGTGCCAGGTCCTGACCGAGCACTATGGCGAAGCCGTGACGGCGCTGGAGCCGCTGTGGAGGGAACGCTCGGGTGATCTGATGTATTTGTATGTGCTGGGAATGGCGGCGCACAGTGGCGGAAACACGGAACTGGACGAGAAGGCGCTGGCGCGCATGATCGAACTTGGCGGCGATAGCCCGGAGCTGCACTTGATTTTGGGAAAGGCGTATTTGAACCGACAGGAAAACGACAAGGCGGTCTCTGAATTAAAGCTGGCCGCCACCGGGAATCCGCGGTTGCCGTTCGTGCACTTTAACCTGGGACTGGCGCAAATGCGCATGGGCGGCGAAGACGACCTAGCAGAGACGGAATTCTTGCAGGACGCCGCGATTGAACCGGACTTGGCGGATGACTACGAGCAACTGGGAATTCTGTACGCGCGAGAACATCGGACTGAAGAGGCGGAGAAAGCTTTCTCCCAGGCGCTCGAGCGCGATCCGCGCATGGCCGCAGCGCGGTTCGGCCTGGCGCAAGCTTATTTCGATGAGCGCAAGTTTGCCGCGGCGCTGCGGGAGGCCGATACTGCCGCCAAGCTGGCGCCAGAAAGTCAGAACGTGCACTACTTGCGCGCGCGTATTTTGGGGCGATTGGGGCGGGCGGCGGAGGCCAAGACGGAGATGGCTCGGACGCAGAAATTGATGAACCAGAGTCTGGGGAAGGCGCGTGCGGATTTAGGCGATGCGGCGGTGCCGAATCCGGAGTTAACACGGGAACCGCATTGATTTAAACGAGAAGCCCTCCCGGTCGGTGATGGTGGCGGACAGTACGGGGGCTTGGCGCAGTTAAATCTTAGGGTTCGGCGCCGCGCCACGTGCTTGCTCGAAAAGCGCCGCTACTTCCAGCAGCAGTTCTTCTTCGTTGGGTCGAGCGATCAATTGCACGCCGATGGGCAGCCCTTCGCGCGAAAATCGGACAGGCACGGAGACGGCCGGGAAGCCCGCGAGGTTCAGCCATTGCGCGGGGCGCATGGTTTCCCGGTAGCCAGTCGGTCCTTTCCAGGTTCCTTCCTGGTGGCGGAAGGCTGGAGCGTTCGAGACGGGAGATAGAAGAACAGGCACGTCGACCATGTGGCGGAGGATGCTGGCGCGCAGGCGGTCGCGTTCGGCGCAATTTGCCAGCACGGCGCCCAGAGTGGGGGCCGGGTCGCTCTTTGCGGCAGCCAGATATTCGCGGAATTGCGGGCTCAGCAGCGATTCCTCCTCGTGCGTGATGGCCGGGCCGAACTGGTGCGCGACGGCTGGGCCGAAGAAGAACCACCAGACCTCGAGTGCGCGGGAAAGTTCAGGCAGTTGAAACACTTCCAAGCGGAAGCCGCATTCGGCGAGAGCAGCTGCCGCATTTTCGATGGCCGTCGCGGTGTCCTGCGTATGCGCGCCCAACGCGTTGCATTCAAGCACGCCTATGCGTATGCCGCGCAAGTCTTCCCGGGTGAAATTCTGCGTCGCGATGGGCGCAGAGAGCGCGTCGCCAGGATCGGGGCCGCGCAGGACCTCAAAGAGAGCGCGGACGTCGGCGACGCTGCGTGCCATCGGGCCAACCACACCCAACCAGGAGAACGCGCCATCCCCCGGCGGGAAGTGCCCGGTGGCGGGAACGCGGCCTGGCGTAGGCTTCAGTCCGCAGATACCGCAAAAGTGTGCCGGGACGCGGATCGAGCCGCCGCCATCGCTGCCGACACCAGCGACAGAGCACCCCGCGGCGATGGCGGCAGCCTCGCCCCCGCTTGATCCGCCCGCCGAATGCGCTAGATTCCAGGGATTACTCGTTTTGCCCTGCACGGCGTTGGCGGTTTCATAGGACATGAGATTTTCCGGAGTGTTGGTGTTGCCGAGCATTGCGAGCCCGCCGGGCAGGGCCAGTGAGCGACGTCGATGCTGCTTTTTACGGTGACGGGGACGCCGTGGAGCGGTCCGACTTTCGCACCGTTACGAAGCGCTGCGTCCGCGGCTTGGGCTTGTGCCATGGCCGCGGGTTCGTCGAGGTGCGTAAAAGCATTCAGTTGCGGCTGCAGACGGGAGATGTTTTTTAAATGGGCCTCCAGGAGGTCTTGCACCAGGAATTGTTTCGCGCCGAGACCCTGCGCGATTTCGGCAACGGAGAGGAAGTTCAGTTCGGGCATAGTGCGCGGTTGCAGACTAAGCGGAGTGGAGACGCTGGTCAAGACGGGCGGTTAGCAGGCCGGGCGAACGGAAAGAATCGCCACGCGCGAAGTTCTGCAAGCGGAGCCCGCAAGCGCGCATGGATGCCCGGCGGGTGCTAGGATTAACGCTGGGCTTTTAGACGCGGATAGGAAGCAACAAACTCGTGAACATTTTTAATGGACGATGGGTGGCAACGGCCGTTACCTGCGCCGCGCTGTCGGTACTTGCCGGCTCCGGCTGGTCTTCGCGCGCCGGGCAATCGCAGGCCCTGGCGACGCGCACGGCGCGAGTCGCAGACGCACCGGCCCCCGGCGCCGCAGGCGAGGACCCGCAGGCGCTGCGGTTTAACACTCTAGGCGTGGCGTACATGAATCAGCAGCGGCCCGCGGAGGCGCAGAAGTTTTTCGAGCAGGCGCTGCAGGCCAATCCGAATTTCGTGGTGGCGAAAGTGAATCTGGGTGTTGCGCTGCTGGCGCAGCAGAAACCGGAAGCTGCGCGCGCCGAGCTGGCCGTCGCGGCGGAGAAGCGGCCCGATGATCCGTACGCCTGGTACAACCTGGGCTTGGTGTACAAGGATTTGAGCGAGCAGGAAAAAGGCATTGCCGCGTTTGAACACGTCACCAGGATCGCTCCGAATGAGGCCGATGCGTTTTATTTTGTGGGCTATCTCTGCACTCAGTTGCAGAAATATGATGAAGCGATCGCCGCTTTTCAAAAAGGACTGGCGCTTTTTCCGTATCACGCGTCGTCGGAATTTGGTCTGGCGCGGGCCTATCAGCGAAAAGGCAATGTGGATGCGGCTAAAGAGCACCTCGGCAAATTCCAGAAAATTACCAGCGAGCATCTAGGGGCTCCCTTTGGCGCCGGTTACGGCGATCAGGGTAAATTTTCTTACGCGGAATTCGCGCGCGGGGAAGGGCAGGACGCGCCCCGGGCCATTGCCGTTCATTATGCCGCGGAAAATATGTTGGCGAGGCCGCCCGTCAGTGTCAGTGCGGGTTCGCTCCTTGGACCAAGTACCGGCGCTTGCTTTTTCGATTACGACGGCGACGGCAAACCTGACCTGTTTCTGGTGAGCGCGGCGCCCGGTGGCGTGAGCCGCTTGCTTCGCAATCTCGGCGACGGCAGTTTCGACGTGACCGCAGGCCGCAACTCCGGTTTGGAAATCAGTGGCGCGGGCCTGGGCTGCGCGGCGGGCGATTACGACAATGACGGGAAGACCGACCTGGCGGTGTGTTTTGCAGACGGCGTGCGGCTCTTCCACAACGATGGCGGCGGAAAATTCACCGATACGACGGTGCCCGTAGGTATCCGGCGCGAACCCGGTTGCGTGGGGCTGACTTTCGTCGACTACGATCACGACGGCGATCTGGACTTATATGTGACCAGTGCGGCAAGCGAAACCCCCGCTCGAAAGAATGTTCTATGGCGCAACAATGGCAACAACACCTTTACCGACGTTTCCGCCGAGACCGCCCTGGACGTACCGGCAACGGGCGGCGGGATGGTCGCGACGGATTTCAACAATGATCGCGCCGTCGATTTTGTTCTGGCTGGCGGCGCAAGCGGCGCCGCAGTCTATTTAAATCCGCGCGAGGGCAAATTCTCGCCCTTCAAGGCCATCGATTTCAAGAAGGAAAATCTCCCGCCCGCAGTGGGCGTCGTGGCGCTGGATTTTGACAAAGACGGTTGGATGGATTTGGCCTTCACCCATGACGGCGCGCCGGGCATTAGCTTGTGGCGTAATGTGGACGGCAAGCGTTTGGAGCGCGTGCCGCTGCCCGACTGGGGTTGGCAACGTGGCTGGGGACTTGCGGCGCTGGATTACGACAACGACGGCTGGATCGATCTCGTCGCCGCGGGAGAAGGCGCGCAGGGCGGAGAAATCCGCATGTTGCGCAATCTCGGCGCCAAAGGCTTTGTCGACGTCAGCAAGGATTTAGATCTCGACGCGGTGAAGCTGCAGCGGCCGCGCGCGGTTATTGTTGCGGACGTAACCGGAACGGGCGACGCGGATCTGGTTCTGACGCAACTTGACGGGCCGCCGCTACTTTTGCGCAATCACGGCGGGAATAAAAATAGCTGGATGCACATCGATCTCAAGGCCCTCAACGACAACAAGAGCGGCATCGGCACGAAAGTGGAAATGTATGCCGGAGCGTTGTATCAGAAATGGGAAACCGTCGGGTCTTCGGGGTACCTGGGGCAAAGCGCCGCGCCCGTTCTTGCGGGTCTCGGCGCGGAAAAAAACGCGGAAGTCGTGCGTCTGCTCTGGCCCACGGGTGTGCCGCAAGACGAAATAAATCTTGCGGCCCAGCGCGCGCAAACGATCGCGGAGTTAGATCGCCGTGGCAGTTCCTGTCCCGTGCTCTTTTCCTGGAATGGCCGCGAGTACGAATTCATCGCCGATATGATCGGTCCCGGCGTTGTGGGCCATTGGGTGGCGCCTGGCGAACGCGACGTTCCCGATCCCACCGAGTACCTGAAGGTTCCGGGGCGCAGCGTCAGGCCCCGCAACGGGCTCCTCAGTTTCCGCTTCATGGAGCCGATGGAAGAAACAGTTTATCTCGATCAGGTGCGTTTGCTGGCCATCGATCACCCCGCAACTTACGACGTATTTCCCAACGAGCGCTTCGCCAGCAATCCGCCATTCCCCGAGTTTCGCGTGATTGCCAGTCAAAATGGGACTGGTCGAAACGCGCATGCTCCTCTCGGCGCGTGGGACGATCGCGGGAACGATGTCCTGTCGCTCATCGCGGAACACGACCGTCGCTACGTCACCAGCTTCGACGAGCTGCCCTACGCCGGCTTCGCGAAATTGCACTGGCTGGAACTCGATCTCGGCGCATGGGACGCCAGCAAACCGCTGCGCTTGATCATCGACGGCTACACCGATTATTTCACCGCCACGTCGATGTACGCCGCTGATCAAGCCGGCATAAAAGTGATCGCCCCATACGTCGAAGCACAAAACGCCAAGGGCCAGTGGCTTCGCGTGATCGATGATATGGGTTTCCCCGCGGGGCTTGCGCGCACCATGGTCGCCGACCTGAGCGGCAAGATTCCTGCCGGCACCCGCCGCATCCGCATCGTGAACAATCTCAAGATTTATTGGGACGCCGTGCGCATCGATCAAACTCCCGAGCCCACAAATTCAACTGCTGCGCGCGTCACGGAAGTTCCACTCGTCAGCGCCACGCTGGCCTTCCTGGGTTTCCCGCGCGAGACGCGCCTTACCCCCGCCAGCGACACTCTGTATTCCTACCGGCAACGCAGCGTGAGCGGCCCTTACGCCCGCGCCGCCGGCAATTACACACGCTATGGCGACGTTCGCGCCTTGCTCACCGCCGCCGACGACCACTTCGCCATCTTCAGTTCCGGCGAAGGCGTGAAACTCGATTTCGACCCCCGCAAACTTCCCGCCTTACCAGCAGGATGGGTCCGCGATTATTTCTTCTACGCCGATGGCTTCGAGAAAGATTTGGATTTTTACGCCGCACACGGTTTCACAGTGGAACCGCTGCCCCATCACGGGCTGGTGGCTTACCCCTATCCCGAGGGCCAGGAGTATCCTGCTGACCCTGACCACCTGAACTACCAGCTCGACTACAATACCCGGCAGCGCTCCGGCCAAATGCCGGCAACGCTGCGCTACCGCTTCGCAGACCCGAAGTAATCCTCAGGGCTTGCCTGCAGCAACGCGCGAGGCGAGCAAATCCCTGATGAATCCGGGGGAATCTGTCGAAGCAACGGCAGAACAACGCAAGATTGCCCGAACGTTCAGGGCAATGGCGGAGAAAAATCCGTAAGCCGGAGAAACGTGGAATCAATCTTGGTAACGAGCTTGCCGTTTGCTTCCGACTTGGCCTTCACGCTCTGCCATTCGGCATCTTCCTGGAACGACTTCCAGTTTGCAGCAGCCGCCGCGCGGCTCGGATGCTGCAAGATATAAATCAGGGTATTGCTTTTCTCCGGTTCGTCGACGGGATTCCAATAGGCCACGTTTTTCATTCCATGTTTCTCAAATAATCTTATGGTCTCGTCGCGGAAACGGTTGAGGAGATCGGGTAATTTGCCCGGCTCAGCGTGATACACGCGCAGTTCGTAGACTACGGCGGAATTGTCCATCGTCTGACCTCGGCGCAAACGCGCCAGATTAAACACCGCGACGAAAGCCGCTGCGGAAAGCATATGCCGCGCGACGCGTCATCGCACGCCGGCATGATAACAGAACCGCGCGACGGCGCGCCTCACCCAAAGCGCTGATCGTCGGCCCAGAATTCCGCCCACGGCTTGCGCGGCGGCCCGCAGACAAAAATATCCGGATGGTCCTCGGTCTCTTCGTTTTTCACGCCTTCCGCATTGCCAAGGTGTCCGGCCAGCCGGCAGGATGCAAACGTGCGATCGGCATGTTCGCGCGAAAATCCCAGCACAATCAGCGTTGCAGGCGGTGGCGCGGGATATCCGCGCAACCATGCGGAATTCGTCATGCTGATGGGAGCAGGCAGTCCATAGCTTTTGCCGAGAAGCTCAATCGCCCCCTGTTCGCCATAGTTTCCAACCAGCACCCCGACATTCTGCCGCTGCTCGGGCGGCAAGGCATCGCGAATATCGGCAACGGTCTTGACCATCTCGGTCCAGCCAATCTCCTCGCGCAAATCTCCGTTATTCTTCAGCGCAAAATTCTTCAGCCGGCCTTCTGCCGCATAGGGCAAGATCATCGCGCTCATGACCAAGCCCCACCCCACCAGCCCGGCACAGAATGCCCCCTGCACGGTGCTGCGCCAGAGCCGCTTCAGCGATCCGACCCAGCGTTCGCCGGCGACGGCGCCCATGGCTGCCAGCACGGGATACGCCGCGCCCAAGTAGTATCCGCGGCCCCTTCCAGCCACAAACAGTGCCAAGGGGATCAAATACATCCACGCCAGCAAACGATAACGGCTGTCGCGGAGAAAACTCCACAAGCCGGCGATGCACAAGGGCGCCGCAAACGCATCGATGCAGATCAGGAATTGATCCCGCGCAAAGCTCCGCGCCCGGCCCTGGCGCACGTCACGAACGTGAATGTGCTGCAGGAAATGCAGCGAGACAAATCCGTGGCGCACCTGCCACCAAAGATTGGGCAGAAAAATCAGCAGTGCCACCGCCGAGCCGCCCCAGAACCACGGACTCAAAAAATATTTTCGTTCGCGCGTCAGCAGCAAGCCTCCCGCCACGCCGCAGAGCAGAAAACACATGGTGTACTTGGTCATCAGCCCCGCGCCAGCCGCGGCGCCGATGGCCAGCCACCAACGCGGATTCTCCGTCTTCAGCAAACGGATCGTGAAATACGCAACCAGCACCCACCACAGATAGTCAAACGAGGAATATTGAAACTCCGTGCCCTCAAACAGTGACAGCGGCGAGAGCGCCGTTGCCAGCGCCGCCGCAGTTTGGGCCAGGCGTCCTCCGCCGAGTTCCCGGGCCATCAAACCGGTCATAAAAATGGCCGTGGCCTGTGCTATGACCGAGAAAAGCCGCAAACCCACCATCGACAAGCCAAAAATTCCCAGGCCGATGCGCTCCACAAACGGCGTGAACGGCGGATAGGGCACAAATCCCCAATCGAGGTGCTGCGCATCGCTCAAAAACTGCAGTTCGTCGCGATGAAAGCCATAGCGATTATTGGTAAGCACGTGTACGAGCGCGACCACCCCCGCAATAGCGAGCAGCAAATAGGTATTCGCTCGAGAGTCGTCCCCGGACTGCCCCACGCTTGCTTCTGAGTGCATCGTCGCCACCAGGATTTCCCTCTCCGCAAAGGTGCTAGCGATCATCTCACGGACGCCCTCGCCGAAGAACAACTCGAAGCATCCGGTAGTTCGCCGGCGTTCCGCCGGGTACAATTCCGCAAGGCGACGAAACCGGCGACGGTTGCATCCCAAAAGGGAATTAGCCCAGCCCAGGTATCGCCGCGGAGAGCGGAAATGGTTATAGCGCGATTCTTGTGCGCGGCGTTGCTTCTGCCGTCGTTCAGTGTTGGAATGAGGGCGCAATCGCCAAACCAAAACCCAGATGCCTCGCCGCCCGGCGCCGACTCTGAGCCGGTTCTCGCGCAGCGGCGGCCGGCAACGCCCGCTAGTGATCCTGGCGGGCCCTCCGCCGCGCACTCCCCCTCCGAAACCGTCTCGCTCACCGTGACCAAGGGTACTCCGATTCAAGTGGTCCTCGACAAAGAGATAAGGGTCTTGGGGCCTGGCCAGCCGATCCACGGCCGCACGGTCGAGCCCCTCTATGCGTTCGATAAGCTCGTTGTTCCCGTCGGGAGCGAAGTTACCGGCACCATCACGCAACTTGAAAATGTTTCCGGGGGCAAGCGCACACTCGAGGCCTTGAACGCCGATTTCACGCCTGCTCGCAAAGTGAGTATCGCCTTCGACCAGATCATTCTCCCGGGCGGAACACATATTGCGATGCATACCGCGATCACGCCTGGCTCGGGCGAAGTCATAGCTTTCGTCACCGCCCCCGATCGAAACCAGAAAAAATCCATCAAGGGCGTCGCCTCGGAGAAAGTCGAACAAGCCAAAGAACAAGCCAAGCGCGAGTGGGACAGTGCCGTGGCGCAAGTCGAAGCTCCAGGAATAACCCACCGCGCCAAACGCTATCTGCTCGCGCAGCTTCCCGTCCATCCGCAGTACATCGATGCCGGCGCGGTCTATTTCGCGGAACTCCAGTCGCCCATCGAGTTTGGCAGCGAACCGCTTACCCCGGAGATGGCCAAGGCGATCGGCTCCCCGCCGCCCGAGGGCAGCTCTGTTCGTGCCCTACTGAGTGCGCAGGTGAGTTCGGCTACCGCGAAGAAAGGAGACCAAGTCGACGCCGTACTGTGCCGGCCGCTTTTCGACGGAGCCCGCCTCATTTTTCCGCAAGGCAGCCGGTTGACGGGTATCGTGGCAGAGGTGCAGGCCGCTCGTCACCTCAGCCGCAACGGCCAATTGCGCATCATTTTCCACGAAATTATCCCGCCCGACGGAATCGAACAGAAAATCGCCTCCAGCCTCGAAGGCATACAGAGCGAAAAAGGCCAGCATCTCAAGCTCGATTCCGAGGGTGGCGCTGAAGCGCAAACTCCCAAGACGCGCTACCTTCAGACCGCCATTGCCGTCGGGCTCGCAGCCGTGTCTTCCGGGGATGATCCCATCAATCGCGAAGAAGGGGGTGCGGGAGGCTTCCGCGCTATCGGATTCGTGGTCGGCGCACTTAGCCGGTCGCAGCCGCTCGGTATGGCCATGGGCGCTCTTGGCGCCGGCCGCTCCATCTATGTCCACTTTGTCGCGCGCGGCCGCGACGTAGTGTTTCCTAAAAACACCGCCATGGAGATCGCCATCGGCCCGCGCCCTGAATCTCCTGAGCAGCCCAAGCCTCGCGGCAGCGCCTCCAAACAATAAAGGGCCCAGGCGCGAGTCCAGTTCACGCGCCGCCCAAGCCGTTTCATCGCAATCGTGGCGAGAAGTCCGTCAGGGCCAGAAAAGTGGAATCAACCTTTTCGACCAGCTTTCCGTTGGCTTCCGATCTTTCGCGCACGCTGGTCCACTCCGGATCACCTTGAAACGATTTCCAGTTCGCCGCCGCCGCCTCCCGATCGGCGTGCTCTAAGATGTAAACGAGGGTGTTGCTTTTCTCCGGTTCGTCGACCGGCGTCCAATAAGCCACGCTTGTCATTCCATGTTTCTCGAATATCTTCACCGTGTGCTCGCGGAAACGCGCCAGCAACTCCGGCAACTTTCCCGGCGCAGCGTGGTAAACACGAAGTTCGTAGAGGGGTGCCGGCCTTTCCGCGGTCCGGTCGGCGCCTTGGGGCGAGGCCGCCCAACTGGATTTTGCATAGAATGGTGCCGCGGAAAGCGCCTGCAGTAACGTTCGTCGCTTCATGGTTCATCTCCTGGTAAGTTTCAAATCCCCTTTTCTTGAACGGCAGACCCAGACAGAAACGGCCGCCGCTGGTTAGAATTCTCCAACTCCCCTTTCCCTGGCATTGGTTCCCGGCTTGCTGCGTATGGGTGTGTTGCGTTCAGGACGGAAGGTGATTATGCCTCCGGCTGCTAGGAGCGCCCTTTTGTCCGACGCCAGGTTGCCTCAAACCAAACTCATTCTTCCCACCTACACCGAGCGCTTTCGTTGCATTGGCCCCGCGTGCGAGGACACCTGCTGCCAGGGTTGGGGCGTCTCCGTCGACAAGGCGGCCTGGGAAAAGTACCAGATCCTCCCGGCAAGTCCACTGCGCAAGTTGCTCGATGCCAACATTTTGCTCACGGCAAAACCGGAAGATGGCTCCGAGCCCCCGAGTTTCGCGACCATCCGCATGACCGCTTCCAACCGGTGTTCGCTGCTCTCTGAAGGTGGCCTGTGCCGCATCCAGCCCGAATATGGCGAGGCGTATCTTCCGCACACCTGCGCCACCTATCCCAGGATTGTTCACTCCATCGGTAACATCGAAGAAAAGGCCCTAACGCTCTCCTGCCCGGAGGCCGCCCGCCTAGTTCTTCTCAATCGAGAACTGCTCGATCCGAGCTCCCCGGCGATCACCGAGCCGCCCGATACCCCACTCCCCAGGCAACCCGGTGAACCTCACGCCGTCGCGCAAGCTCGCGCACTTCGCCCCTGGTTCTGGTCCATCCGCGAAGCCGTGCTGACTCTAGTCGGTAACCGCGACTACCCGCTTTGGCAGCGCCTGTTTCTGCTTGGCGTGCTCTGCCGGCGGCTGGATTTCGTCGCCAAAGGTTGTCTTGATCGCCCTATCAAGGCCGTTCTGCGCGACTTTGCCGCCACGGTGGCCTCCGGCGCATTGCGCGCGGCCATGGATCATCTGCCTCTGAATCCCGCGCGCCAGCTAGACGTCGTGCTGAGTCTCGCCGGGAGGCTCTTGCATCGTTCAAACATTCATCCTCGCTTCGCCCAGTGCGTCCAGGCTTTCACTGCGGGGATTGGCAACAGTCCGGCCGCCACACTCGAGAGCCTTACGACTCAGTACGCCGAAGCCCACGATCGATTTTACGCACCGTTCTTCGACCGCAATCCCCACATCCTGGAAAACTATCTCATCAACACCATCTTCCGTTGCCAGTTCCCCTTCGGCTGCGAGGGAACGCAGCCCGTCACCACGCCCTCGATGCCCAGCGAACACACCCGCTTGATCGCCCAGTTCACGTTGATGAAGGGATTGCTGATCGGCGTGGCCGGTTTTCACCGCGAAGGTTTCTGCGCCGAACACGTGGTGCACACGATCCAGTCGGCCTCGAAACACTTTGAGCATCACGCGAAGTTCCTTGAGCAGGCTCATGCGCTGCTGGCGCAACGCCAGATGAACGGCACACTGGGGCTGGCCTTCCTGCTCAGGAACGGAAAATCTTCCGCACCGGCAATGCAGCGCGAAACGGCGAGAGCACCGCTTCCCCGGAAAAAACCAAGAGCGGCAGGTCAAAGGTAAGTCCGTCTCCGGCCGCAGGCCCTCAGCGCGGGCTGCCTTGAGGCGGGTCCCGCCGGAAGGTCGGCCCGCGCTGAAATCCTCGCTCAAAGTAATTTGCGTACTTTCGCCAACTCCCGCTTTTTGGCTTTGTCGACGGAAGGAAACTCCAATTGCAGACTGTCTAAGGTTTCCACGATGGCCGCCGAAACCACCAGGCGCGAGTACCACTTGTTGTCCGCCGGTACGATGTACCACGGCGCATGCTTGGTGGACGTGCTCTGAATCGCTTCTTCATAAGCCCGCTGGTAATCCTTCCAGTAGCCGCGCTCTTTGATATCGGCCATGGAAAATTTCCAGTTTTTTTGCGGATCGTCCAGGCGCTCGAGAAACCGCTTCTTCTGCTCGCCCTTGGAAAGGTGCAAAA
>JBEKSZ010000072.1:0-25160 GCA_049516615.1 Candidatus Acidiferrum sp.
GGCAAACGACCACGACGCAACAAAAAGTCAGCGACGACGTAGATCTCGAATTCTTGCTCGAACGGGCCTTGGCACTTTCTGATTATGAGGCGAAGCGGAAGCAGTTTGCGGCGGAGAATCCCTACAGCACGAAAAAGAAAGGTATGGGCATCGCAGCGTTTCTGCACGGTGCAGGTTTTACGGGCTCCGGCGAGCGCTATCTCGATTCTGTGGCCGGGGTTGAAGGCTTAGGGGACGGCACGTTGCGCGTGCTGGTCTCCAGCACGGAGTTTGGTCAGGGCACGAACACCGTGCTGTGCCAGGTTGTCGCGGAGACATTGGGCGTTCCCTACGAGTGGGCAGCGATCGCGCAGCCGGACACCACCAAGGTGCCGAACAGCGGCCCGACGGTGGCTTCGCGAACGGTGATGGTGGTCGGGAAAATTCTGCATGCGGCGGCGCTGGGTCTGAAACGAGCACTGGTGGACGCTGGTTTGCTCGGCGAGACGTATACGGCCGAGCAATTTCGCGAGGCTTGCAGTGCTTTTGTCGCGGCACGCGGGGCGCTGAAATCGTATGCGCGATATGAGGCTCCCCCCGATGTCTATTGGGACGACGTGAAATATCGGGGCGAGGCCTACGCCACGTACGCGTGGGCGATTTATGTCGCCGAGGTCGCGGTGGATTTGCCGACCTATAGCGTGGCCATCAATGATTTTGTCGCTGTGCAGGAGGTGGGCAAGGTCTTGCATCCGATTCTTGCCGAAGGTCAGATCGTGGGTGGCGTGGCGCAGGCGATTGGCTTTGCCTTGTATGAAAAGGTCGTCTGGGATCACGGCCGGATGCGCAACAACCAGATGACCAATTACATCATGCCAACTTCCAGCGATCTTCCTCCCATCCGCGTTTTTTTCGAAGAGCTCGGTAATCCGCACGGAGCGTATGGAGCGAAAGGCATTGGGGAGTTGCCCATGGATGGACCAGCGCCGGCGATTATGAATGCGCTGGAGGATGCAACAGGAGCGCGATGCGACGCGATCCCCTTGTTGCCCGAGGATTTGTTTGCGGCAATGAGGATTGCAAAGGAAGCACAGTTCACGGGAGTTTCTGAGGCGCACAAGCGATGACGGGTCCCGCCGAACGCGGCGTGAAATGCGATGTGCGCTTCACTGTGAACGGGGAGCCGCGTGCGGTCTCGGCTTACCCCATGGAGCGCTTGTTAGATGTACTGCGAAACGACTTGGCTTTGACGGGTACGAAGGAGGGTTGCGGGGAAGGAGAATGCGGTTCGTGCGCGGTCCTCTTGGACGACGTTCTGGTGAACAGCTGTCTGATTCCGCTGTTGCAAGCCAGCGGATCGAGCGTTGTCACCATTGAGGGCCTGACTGGCGAGGACGGGCGACTGAATCCGGTGCAGCAGGCGTTTCTCGACTGCGGCGGCGCGCAGTGTGGGATCTGTACCCCGGGAATGATTCTTGCGACGGTTGAACTGCTGCGGAAAACGGCAACGCCCACGATCGCGGAGATTCGCGAAGGCTTGTCGGGAAATCTCTGCCGCTGTACCGGATATATGCAGATTTTTAGGGCGGTCGAAGATGCGGCACGGCGGATTGCTGCGCGATGAGAGCGGATCCGAGCGACTATCAGCTCCTGGCGCCGGAGAACCTGCAGGACGTCGTGGCGCTGCTGGCCCGTGAACCTGGCGTGTGGTCGCCCATCGCGGGGGGCACCGATGTTATGGTGCTGTACGGCGCGGGCAAGTTGACGACCCACAACCTTGTGAGCATTGCCGGGCTGCGCGAACTGCGTGGCATTCTGGAACTGCCAGGCGAAATCGTGATCGGTGCGGGATGTACGTACACCGATCTGCGTCAGGATTCCAATATCGCGCGCGAATTTCCCATGCTGGCCAGCGCCGCTTCCTGGACCGGAGGCATCGCCAACCAGAATCGCGCTACCCTGGGTGGAAATATCGCCAATGCATCGCCGGCTGCGGATTCGCTTCCCGCCCTGCTGGCTTATGATGCCGAATTACTGCTCGCTTCGGTGCGCGGAGAACGACGCATCGCGTATCGTGAATTTCACTTGGCATACAAAAAGACCGCGATGGCCGCGGACGAACTAATCCGCGCGATCTGTCTGCCCCGGAAATTCGCCGGTTATTTTTCGTTGGCGCGCAAGGTTGGCGCACGCCGGGCACAGGCCATCGCGAAGATTTCGATTGCGGGGCTTGGCCGGATTGCGAATGGCGCGATCGCCGATGTGCGTATCGCTCTGGGCAGCGTGGCGCCCGTGCCGCTGCGATTGACGAAAACCGAAGCGGCGCTGGCCGGAAAAAGTGCGGGGTCATTCGCGGCGGAAGATCTGCGGCGCTTGGTTGCGGCGGAGATTTCGCCCATCGCTGACATTCGTTCAACTGCCGAATACCGCGCTGCCGTCGCCGCGAACTTGGTAGGGGAGTTTCTCGACAGACTGGCAAGCGGAGAAACGGCGGTATCGGAGAGGCTGGCGCTCTGGAACGCCATGCCGGGTGAGGCAGCGGCGCAGAGTATTCTGCCGTGTTGCGGATCGCGCTCATGGGCCGAAGGGATGGTGGCCTGGAAACCGTTCGGCAGTTCCGCAGCCTTGCTCGAAGCTTCGCGGGAGATTTGGCGAAGCCTGGACGCCAATGACTGGCTCGAAGCCTTTCGGAGTCATCCGCGAATCGGGGAATCGCGGGCCGCGTCATCGGCCGCGGGCAAATCGCGGGAATGGTCGGCGCAGGAACAACGGCAGGTGACGGAAGGCGGAGATACTGTCAAGGCCGCGCTGGAGCAAGGCAACCGCGCGTATGAGGAGCGCTTTGGGCGGATTTTCATCGTGTGCGCCACGGGCAAAACCCCCGAGGAAATTCTGCAAATTCTGGGCCGCAGGCTGCAATATGATGAGGCGAGCGAACTGCAAGCGGCCGCGGATGAACAGCAAAAGATCACGCAAATTCGTCTGAGAAAGTGGCTGGGAGAATGAAGCGCGTTTCGACGCACGTATTGGACACCGCGCGCGGCAAGCCGGCTGCGGGCGTGGCGGTGCGGCTCGAGCGCGAAGAGTCCACGGGGTCGTGGTTGCAACTCGGCGCGTCAAAGACCGATCAGGATGGTCGTTGCGCGCAACTATTGCCGGAGAGTGACAGTTTGCCCGCGGGACACTACCGGCTGTCGCTGGCGACGGGAAGCTATTATGGGCGGCAGGGAATCGCCGGACTCTACCCGACAGTGGAGATCGTTTTTGAAGTGCGCGACGGGGAATCGCATTATCACATTCCCTTGTTACTGAGTCCGAATGGCTACACTACGTACCGGGGAAGCTGAGACGGATGGCGAAATTACGAGAGAACCGCTACGGAAAATCGCGCGTCCGCCTGGTGCGTGTGAAGCGTCGCGGAAGTGTGAACGATTTCAGTGAATGGTCCGTCGAGGTGCTCTTGCGCGGAGAATTCACGAGCTGCTTTACCAGCGGCGACAATAGCCAGATCCTGCCAACCGACACCATGAAGAACACCGTGTATTCGGTGGCCCGCGATTCGCATGCGAAATGCGTCGAGGACTTTGCCAAGGAGTTGACAGAGTTTCTCTTGCGCCGCAATCCGCAGGTTTCTGAAGCCGAAGTCAACGTGAGCCAGAAGGCCTGGGAACATCTCAATCTGCAGGGTAGAGAGGACCCGACGACTTTTGTGCAAACGAGCGGGGAGCGCCAGACGACCTCCGTGGTGCGCAAGCTGAACGGGGAGTTGCGCGTGATATCGGGCCTTGACAACCTGGTGATCATGAAAACGGCGGGTTCGGCGTTCACCGGATACATCCAGGATCCTTTGACGACGCTGCGGGAATCGAGAGATCGTTTATTTGGCACCGCGGTGCGCGCCCGCTGGACGTACAGCAAGCCCCAGGCGGACTTTAGCGTGCTGCGCGCAAACATTCGCGAGACGTTGTTGGCGGTTTTTGCGGGACACAAGAGCGAATCCGTGCAGCACACGCTTTACGCCATGGCGGAGAGTGTTCTGGAAAATGCCGAGGGGGTAGCCGATATCGAGTTACGCATGCCAAATCTGCATTGCCTTGAGGTGGATCTCTCGCGCTTTGGGCAGGACAATCCCAACGAAATCTTTGTGCCTATCGATGAACCCCACGGTTACATCGAGGCGCGCATTTCCCGGGAAGGGTGACCCAGGTTGCTGACTGCGGCGGAAAGCACCAGTGCTAGGGTTCTCGCGCGTTGCCAGACTCTGGCGCGTTTTAGCGAAGACGCCGAAGGCACGCGGCGGACCTTTCTGTCGCCGCCGATGCGCGATTGTCACAACGAGATCGCCGAGTGGCTGGCGCCGCTGGGGGTTTCTACACGCATTGATGCCGCAGGAAATCTTCGCGCCTTGTATTCCGGTGCCACACCCGATGCGGCGCGGTTGCTAATCGGCTCGCACCTCGACACGGTGCCGAATGCCGGGGCCTACGATGGCATTCTCGGCCTAGTCATCGGAGTCTCGTTGCTCGAAGCACTCGGGGGCCGCCGCCTGCCGTTCGCGATTGAGCTGCTCGGTTTGTCCGAAGAAGAAGGCGTGCGCTTTGGCGTTCCGTTTATCGGCAGCCGGGCGTTGGTTGGCCGGCTGGATGAAGAGCTTCTCGGTCGCCGCGACGCTCGTGGAATTTCTGTTCGCTCCGCGATCGAAAGCTTTGGGCTGCGCCCCGCGGAGATTCCGCTTGCGCGGTTAGGATTGGACGCTTTGGGTTATCTGGAATTTCACATCGAACAAGGACCGGTGCTTGAGGATCTGGGACTGGCGCTCGCCGCGGTGGAAGCCATCGCAGGGCAGAGCCGTCTGGAATTTACTTTCACTGGGCGCGCGAATCACGCCGGTACCACCCCCATGGAGTTACGTTACGATTCGCTGGCCGCAGCCGCGGAGTGGATTGTTGCGGTAGAGAAGGAAGCGTGCGAATTGCAGGGATTGGCTGCCACCGTGGGGGTGATTGAGGCCAAGCCCGGCGCCACCAATTGCATCGCGGGACAGACCCGCGTCAGCCTGGACGCCCGGCACGTATCCGATGAAATTCGGCACTCCGCGATCAGTACGCTGATCGGGCGAGCGGAGAAAATCGCCACGCGCCGTGAGTTGCAAGTTACCTTCAAGACTTTGTTCGACCAGCCAGCTGTGCCGATGGACGCGTTTCTTGTTGCACAGATTTGTGAAGCTCTGCGCGCGACAGGTTGTGCAGCGCACCGTATGGCCAGCGGCGCCGGTCACGATGCCATGATCTTGGCGGAGCGTGTGCCGGCGGCGATGATTTTTCTGCGAACGCCCGGCGGCGTCAGCCATCATCCTTCGGAGGCCGTCGAGGCTGACGACATCAGCAAGGCCGTGGCGTGCGGATTGCGGTTGCTTGAACAACTGTCGCAATCAAGCGAATTTCTTGAAAGGACGCAACGTGCATAAGCTTGGCCACACGCGGAGTTCCCTGCAGGCGAATCATCTCTTGCTCACGCCGGACACTTTTGTGCGCATCGTGCTTCCGGGAATGAAAAACGCCGTGGCCATTGTTCACACCGGAACGGCGCTGGGAGCGCAGTTTGCGGAGTATACGGCGGAGCTGGACCAGGGCGGGGAGTTGGGCGACACGACGGTGCAGAGATTTTTGTTCGTGTTGCAGGGCGCGGTCACGCTGAGCACTGGCGGGAAACCACATGCCTTGGGCGCTGGCGGATACGCTTATCTGCCGACCGCTGCTGTGCATCGGGTTGCCGCCGCCGAGAAAAGTCGCATTGTCGTGATCGAGAAGCGTTATGTACCACTGGAGAACATTGCCCCGCCCGTCCCGATTATCGCCAACGAAAATGCCGTGGTGTCGGAGGCGCTGGACGGCGATCCGGACTTGCAAGTGAAACATTTACTGCCGGATGAAACGAATTTCGATTTTGCCGTGAACACCATGGTGTATCAGCCGGGAGCCGCGCTGAGCATGGTCGAAATGCACGTGATGGAGCATGGCCTGTTGATGCTGGGAGGCGGAGGGATTTACCGACTGGGCGATTGTTGGTATCCGGTCACCGCCGGGGATTTTATCTGGATGGCTCCCTGGTGTCCGCAATGGTTCGGCGCCATCGGAAAAGTACCGGCAAAATATCTCATTTATAAAGACTGGAATCGCCACCCGCTGGCATCCGGGCAAAAATGAAACTGTCCATCGATCAGGATCAGTTGCTTTCGGAGATCGCGACACTTGCCGGATTTTCCGACGCCGAGCCTCCCGCGGTTACGCGCGTGGTTTTCAGCGCCATCGACCTGAAAGCGCGCGCCTGGCTGAAGGCGCGTTGCGAGGAAGCCGGTCTCCAGGTTCGCCACGACGCCATCGGAAATATCTTTGCACGATGGATTACCTCTGGTCGTAGCGGGCCCGCTGTTGGAACGGGCTCGCACATCGATGCCATACCGAACGCTGGGAAGTACGATGGCGTGGTCGGCGTTCTCGGAGGCCTCGAAGCCATTCGTGCGCTGCGGCGGGCCAAATTTGAGCCCAGAGACCCGATCGAGTTGCTGGTGTTCACCTCCGAAGAGCCTACGCGTTTCGGCGTGGGGTGCCTCGGCAGCCGGCTGCTCTCAGGAACGCTGTCGCCCGAAGCAGCCGGCAAGCTGGCTGACCGCGACGATCATTCTGTCGAAGAAGTTCGCAGCTCGGCCGGTTTTGACGGGGAGTTGCGCGACGTGAAATTGCCGGCGAACTATTACAAAGCGTTTGTCGAGCTGCACATCGAACAAGGTCCGCTGCTCGAACGACAGAACATTCCGCTTGGCATTGTCTCGCGGATTGCGGCCCCTGCGAGCTGGGGTATTACGATTGAAGGTTCGGGCGGGCATGCCGGCGGAGTGCTAATGCCGGAGCGGCGTGACGCGCTGTGCGCGGCATCGGAGATTATTCTGGCCGTCGAGAATGCGGCTCGCAGCGCCAGCGCCATGGATAGTGTTGCGACCGTCGGCATGTGCGAGGTTTTCCCCGGTGCCGTGAACAGTATTCCCAGCCGGGTACGTTTGAGCCTGGACGTCCGCGACACAAATCTTGCGCGGCGCGACGAAGTTCTGCAAGCGATCGAGCGTGCCGCTCGGGTCGTCGGCGAAAAGCGCGAGGTCAGGGTGCAAGCGCAAATGATCAACGCTGATGCTCCCGGGGACTGCGCGCCTGTCGTGAGGGAAGCGCTGTCGGAGGCCTGCCACGAGCACAAGCTGCCGTTTCTGGCGATGGTCAGTCGCGCATATCACGATTCGCTGTTCATGTCGCGCATCGCCCCCACGGGAATGTTATTCATACCGTGCCGCGGAGGTTTTAGTCATCGCCCGGACGAATACGCGTCCCCGGAAGACATTACGCGCGGCGCGCTGGTGCTAGCCGAAGCGCTCGCGAAGCTTTCAGCGTAAGCGGCGTCGCCCGCCGCGGGAGACTGGCGGGCGAGCAAAGCTGGTGCAGGCCATAGACATGTCGACTGAATTCATGAAGCGCGCGATCGCTCTGGCCCACGAAAATATCCGGGCGGGAGGCGGTCCGTTTGCGGCCGTGGTGGTGAAGAACGGGTGCATCGTGGCGCAAGGCGCGAACCAGGTGACGGCCACGAACGATCCTACCGCGCACGCGGAAGTGGTGGCCATTCGTGCGGCGTGCAAAGCGCTCGAGACGTTTCAGTTGACGGGCTGCGACCTATACACCAGTTGCGAGCCCTGCCCCATGTGTCTTGGGGCCATTTATTGGGCGCGCCCGGCCCGCGTTTTCTATGCCGGAACCGCGAACGACGCTGCTCGTGCGGGATTCGACGACGCCTTCATCTACGACGAGCTCAAGTTGCCACATCCCGTGCGGCATATTCCGATGTCGCAGCTGCTGCATGAAGAGGGAACGGGCGTCTTCAGGGCCTGGATCGCGAAGAGCGACAAGAGTCCTTACTGAACCACTAGTCCGGCACATTCGCCATTCTTGCGCGCTGCATTCCAAAGTTGACGCGACTGCGTGATAATGAGTGCCGATGTTCAGCGAAACCGTTCTCAACCATTTTCGCAACCCGCGAAACGCCGGAGAACTCCCTGGCGCCACGCATAGCGTTGAAGTTAGCAATCCCGTTTGCGGAGACATCTTGCGGCTCGCGGCGCGCATGGAGAGCGGGCGCATCGCCGAGGCAAGATTTCTTTGCCGGGGTTGCGCCACAGCCATCGCCGCGGCATCCCTCACCACCGAGCAATTGCAAGACGCGGTACCCGAAAACGCAAGGGAACTCACGGCGTCTGCCATTTCCGCAGCCCTCGGAGACCTGCCTCCTGCTACATTTCACGGTGCGCAGCTGGCGGAAAGCGCGGTTAGAGCGCTGTTAACGGCGATTCGTCGCAGCTAGGAGCTCTTGTTCAGGCAGGCAAATGCTGCGGGGTTATTGATGTTCAAAAGGCAGGCCCGATCGTCGGTCTGTACTTCGGCAACATCCTGGCCGTGCGCCCATACGACCGCGCGGGCGCCCGCGCCGAGCGGGGCATCGCACAGCTCCTGATAGAGTTGCGCGCTGAAGATTACGGGATGTCCGCGTTTCCCGTCGCAGACCGGAAGGACAATCCTGGTTTCCGTGCGGTAGAACGTTTCGATCAGACGACCGATTAACGCCGTACTGACGAGCGGGTGGTCCACCAGAAGCAACAACAGCCCGTCGGTCCCGGGAGGCAGGCTCCGCAGTGCGCTGTGCAACGAACTCAGCGGGCCTTTTTGCCACTCCTCATTAACGACGATTTCATCGGCAGGCAGCGATACGGCAGCGGTGATCGCCTCGGCGTGCGGGCCGAGAACCACGCGCCGCACTCCGATGCGCGGGTGTGTGGTCACTGCCAACAATAGTTCGAGGAAGGTTTTCCCGTTGTGCCGCAACAGGGCCTTGGGCCGTCCCATTCGTTTCGACTCGCCGGCAGACAAAATGACCGCGGCTAGCAAGCGGCGACCTTCATCGCGCGCTGAGCGCCGGCCGTGTGGCAAGTTTTTTGTGTGAGTCGACGCTGGCCTCGCGCCGCACGGCAATCAATTCCGCCAGAATGCTGACGGCAATCTCTTCGGGCGAACGCGCCCCGATGCTGAGGCCAATGGGCGCATAGATTTTCTCAAACTCTTCGGGACGAAAGCCTTCGCGTTCGAGCGCCTGATAGACGGAAAAAACTTTACGCTTGCTGCCAATCATTCCTACATAGCGGGCCGCAGTCCGCGCCGCCCAGGCCAGAACACGCATGTCATCGCGATGCCCGCGTGTGGCAATGACGAGATAGCTCGACGAATTGGGAGTGATCCGCTCGAAAGCTTCTTCGTAGGTGGTGAACACCTCTTTGGCCGTCGGGAAGCGTTCGCGATTCGCGAAGGTTTCGCGATCGTCCACCACCGATACCGCGAACCCCACTGCTTCCGCCGCTTTCGCCAAAGCCGTTGCGACATGGCCGGCGCCGAAAAGATAGACCGTGGCTTGCGGCAGAACGGGTTCGACAAATACTTCAAGTGTGCCGCCGCAAATTAGACCGCTGTCGTAGCTCGCGTCATGATTCAGGTTAAAGACCATTTTGCGGGGCGTTTCCCGCTCCATCACTTCTTTGGCGGCGGCCCAAACATCGGCTTCCACGCAGCCACCGCCGATCGTTCCCGCGATAGAGCCATCTTCACGCACCAGCATGCGCGAACTCTCATAGCTCGGGATCGAGCCGTTGGTGTGCACAATGGTAGCCAGAGCGCAGCGTTGCCCCGCGTTTCGTATCCGCACGATTTCTTCAAACAGGTCCACAAAGCCTCACTGCTGTCAGCCTACTTCGGCGCTGAAGCAAGTGTCAACGTTGGCGATCGGAAAGTCACCTTTATATTGGGTGCCAGGTGTTGCTGCGACGACGGCCAAGGGGAAAATGCCGTCGCCACGGGAGTCGCTGAAGGGATCATGTCCTGATGAGTGTTTTGTCATCGCACAGATCTATGTCCAGAGATGCAATTTCGGGTTTCACGAAGGGAAACAGACTACAGGCCTCCGAAATTATGGCGTGCGGTCGCTTCAGCTTCCGCGCCACACCGGTGCCGAACTCGGAAGGGTCATAGACTGCTCGGTCCTGGTGGTCGAAGCGAATTGACGGCTCTCCTGTAGCTGGAGTTCTATGAGGCCGAAGAGCGTGGTCATCTGGACCTTGACGTCGACCGAGGGCGGCACGCACGTCGGCATGGAGCAGACCGGCTTCCCGTCGGAAGAAACTGCCAGCTCAAGGGTGCGAACTACGGCGGGCAGAAGTTCATGGGCAGCTTGGAGAGGGTCGTTGGGGGGCTGGACTGACTATGAACGAAGGCATCGAGCGTTGATCTTTCGCGGGATTCACGCGGGATCCACATGGTTTTCGGCATTCCGATATTCGGTTATATTTATAGTCCGTTTGAGAAAAGCCCAAATTACGCCCGAGCTACTCGGTTCGTTGTCGTTCCTGTGCCTGTCCTTTCGGGATTGTGGATGTGGAAAGGCCATGGCCTTCGACAACTCGTTTCGATAAGATCGGCCCGACATGGACCGTTCTGTTCTGGCGCTTCTGGCTAAGGCGCCGCGAAGGCCTTCGAGCGCTGCTTGGAAGAGATAGCTAAGGTACTCTCACTCAGAAAGGGAAGAAACCACATGGCCAGCCGTAAGCAAGCGCCCGGGAGATCCGCTTCCCGGCTCATCGACGAGCGGATCCGCGACCTCGGGGACTGGCGCGGGAAAACCCTCGGCAGGATGCGCAAACTCATTAAGGAAGCAGATCCGAAAGTCGTCGAGGAGTGGAAATGGATGGGCACTCCCGTCTGGTCGCACGACGGCATCATCTGCACCGGTGAATCCTATAAGAGTGTCGTGAAGCTTACCTTCGCCAAGGGCGCATCGCTGGAGGATCCGGCCCGTCTTTTCAACTCCAGTCTCGACGGCAACGTGCGCCGCGCGATCGACATCCACGAAGGCGAAGAAGTCGACGAGTCCGCCTTCAAGTCGCTCGTTCACCGAGCGATGGCCCTGAACAGTTCTCGCAAGTCGAAACCATCGCGGAAAACGAAATCTAAGCTACAAAGATCGGCGGGCTGAGCAGGAAGAAACTAATCATCTATTAGGTCGCTGCGTGCCTCGATGGCCTTGAGAACGGCAGCCATGTCGGCGTCACCGAAACCGAGCGCGCGCGTCTCGCCATAGAGCGCGTGGCAAACATCGAGCAGTGGCGAGGCGACGCCTGCCTCGCGAGCCGCTTGGGCGATTAGACGGTTGTTCTCCAGAACGTTCGAGATCGTTGCCTGGACCGCGAAATCGCGGCCGACGAGCTTCGGCGCCTTCACACGCGAGACGTCACTCGCCATCGGCCCAGCATTTAGAACTGCCACGAACTGATTAAGGTTGAGGCCGTGGCGGTCGGCAAAATGCACGGCTTCGGCGAGGCCGGTAACGAGCGAGATCAGGAACAGATTGACCGAGAGCTTCATCAGAAGAGCGTTCGGTACCAGCCCGCAGATCATCGTCTCCCGGCACATTGGGTTTAGCAGCGGGCGAACGTCAGCGATGGCGTCTGCGTCGCCGGCGAGCATGGCGACGAGTTGGCCTGCCTCAGCGGGCTTGCGTGACCCGGAGACCGGTGCTTCGACGTAGTGCCCCCCGACAGAGCGAATGTCTGCCTCGAGCTCACGCGAATAGGCCGGCGAGGTCGTACCCATGTGCACGACCGTGTGTCCCGTCACCCGGGCCGCGAAGGCAGCGCCACCGCGGTCGAGGACTGTGTCAATCGCTCCGCCGTCGACGAGCATCAGGAAGACAGTTGCGGAGCGCGCGAACACGTCAGCCGCCTCTCGAGCAACATCCGCACCGGCCGCCGCAAGAATCTCAGCTTTGGCACGTGTGCGGTTCCAGACTAGGAGCCGCCTGCCGGCCTTGACGAGTGTCAGCGCCATGGCCTCTCCCATCGTACCAAGGCCGATGAAGCCGATCGGATATGCTGCGTCCATCATTGAGCTGCCCAATTGCTCAGCGCGCGCACGATGCTTTGATGAAGAGCCGCACACATCACGCGTCGGTCGCTCACCACAGAATGAGGGAGGCAGCGAATAGCGCTGTCAGCGATCGTGCTAAATTTAACCAGCGGTAACCGGCCGATGGATTCATATTGCTCCCTGCCGTACGCTATTCGACGCTAAAGCAGAGCAGCTACCGCAAATCGCGCGCGCAGCCGGCCGTGCCGGCTCGCTGCTCTCAGTCTTGCCTCCCTTACGGCAGATATTCCTTGGGCAACGGCGCAGTGGGCGACTCGGCTTGCACCATGATGCTCGTAGCTCGCCAGCCTCCGGCTTCTTTGATCGCCTGAATGCTGTTGATGCCGCGCGCGACTTGCTTGCCGTCGCTGTGCAGCGTGTAGCTACTCCACAAGTGCGCGATGTTGCCGTAGCTCTCAATGTGAAATTTCAGCTGCTTTTCTTTCAGCATGGTCCGGCCGCGGGCTTTGACGCGGGCGATCCAATCGTCCAGGGTCTGGCGCGTATAGGTTGGCACTCCGTCCGCGCCGAGTGAAACGAACATTATGCGCGCTTCGGGTATTAACAGGGCTTTCATGCAGGCTCGATCCTTGTCCGCGGGCCCGCTGATTGCCGCATCGATCGCGGCGGGAATGCCCGTGGGCTCCGAAGGCAACGCACAGCCGGCATCCGGCGCCGGCGCCTGCGCCATCGCACCGTCGGTCTGTGCGCCGGCCAGCGTTGCGGTCATCCCGAGTACCGCCAAGCCGGCGACGCCCATCATCACACTACACACGGATCTGTTCATGCTGCCTCCACTGGCTCTACAGCGTCTACTCACAATGATGAATCGTGATCGATGGATCCACAAGCCGCAGCGCTTTAGCCGGCGACGTCCCTGAGACCCCACGTCTTGGTCATTGCCGCCGGTTTACAAGCATGGGGGCGCCCTCGACGGTTTAAGACACAAGAGCGGACGGCGGCACCTCGATTTCGCCGCTTGCCATGTAGGCCGTGGCACCACCAACGCTGACAGAGGTCACGACGCCTTCGCTCTTACGCGCCTCCGCTTCGATTTCGCTTCGGCGCCCCATCGAGACACCTTGCTGGATCGAAAGCCGATAGGCCGTCCCGCCAAAATCATGCTTCGATGCTATGGCGCCGACGAGCGCTGCACAAGCGCTGCCTGTCGCGGGATCTTCTTCGACGCCCAGCGCGGGCGCGCACATGCGAGCATAGATGCGGCCGCCGTCCCGTAGATTTCCCGCGAAGAAGAAGACGTGGGGAGACCACCCCCGTGAAAGCGTTGCCGCCCAGGCAGCCCGATTTATTGCCGCTCGATCGACGACCTCGTGCGAGCTCAGTTGCGCAAAACAGAATGGAAGACCGACGCCCGCGAAGAAGACTTGGCTCACCTCGGCGGGCTCGATGGATAGGACGGCGGCGAGATCAGTCGGAGAAGGGGCGCTGGTCGGTGCATCGATCTTCCCCGATAACGTCAACGTGCCGTGGAACCCGCCGTTTCGCTGAACGACGTCAACCGTCACGGGACCGACATTCTCCTCCAGAATGAGCCGGATTGGATCACTAAGCCGTACGTGCTGTTTCATCACAAGCGCACAGGCTGTGCCGACCGTGGGATGCCCCGCAAAGTCGAGTTCCTTCCGAGGTGTGAAGATGCGCACCCGGCACGTGTTCGCAGGATCGTTCTTCGGCAGGACGAAGGTCGTTTCGCCGAAATTGAATTCGCGGGCAATCTTCTGCATGCCCTCGGTGGAAATGCCGGCCGCGTCAGGCAGAACCGCGAGTTGGTTACCGCCGAACGGTGTCGAACTGAAAACATCGACGATGTGGAATGTGTACTTCATGAGCTCAACCTCCGTGCGTCGCCTCAAGCCTCGACGACGAGGTCGATCTCAACGCAGGCCCCAAGCGGCAGCGCGGCAGCCGCGATCGTCGTGCGGGCGGGAAAGGGCTGATTGAAATACTTTGCGTAGATGCCATTCATCGCGACGAAGTCACTCATGCTCGTGAGATACACACCGGCGCGCGCGACATCATCGAAACCCTTGCCGGCGGCCTTGAGAACCGCCGAGAGATTCTGGAAGATGCGCTCTGTCTCGGCCGCAATACCTCCCGCCACCAGCTTGCCCGTCGTCGGGTCTTGGCCGACCTGGCCGCTGAAATAGATGAAACCACCGACTTTGATCGCCTGGGAAAACGGGCCGACCGGCGGCGCGAGTTCGGGCGAGGTAATTGCGGTCTTGCTCATGGATAACTCCTGTGAATACTGGGTTAGATGGTCAAGATGGTGGAGCCGGAGGT
Organism: Candidatus Acidiferrum sp.; assembly: GCA_049516615.1. GTDB lineage: Bacteria > Acidobacteriota > Terriglobia > Acidiferrales > UBA7541 > Acidiferrum. Next base: position 14,328 of record JBEKSZ010000072.1, read on the forward strand.
GGCGCGCGCTTCCAAGGCCTTGTGGGCCTCAGCGGCATGCTTGAGCGCAAAACGCTGATTGACGTTAATGCGTACCTTTCCCGAAGCCACCACATTGAACAACTCGTTCGCGGAAGCTTCAAGCTCTTCTCGTCGCGCGATGTAGTGGAAGAGCAAAGGCCGTGTCAGAAAGAGCGAACCCTTCTGCGACAGTAGAACGGGTGCAATAGGGTCGATCGGACCGGAAGCTTGTCCGAACGTCACCATCCAGCCACGCGGTCTAAGACAATCGAGCGAGCGTAAGAAGGTATCCTTGCCGACGGAATCGAAGACCACCGGCAGTTTCTCGCCGCCGGAGATACGAGAAACCTCGGCTACGAAATCCTGTTTGGAATAGAGGATGGTGTGTCGGCAGCCGTGGGCTAATTCGGCCTTGGCTTCTGTCGAAACGGTGCCAATGACCGTCGCGCCGAGAGCGGCCGCCCACTGACAGAGAATGAGCCCGGTCCCCCCGGCTGCGGCGTGCACGAGGATCAAGTCACCGGCCCTGACAGGATAAACCTGCCGGATCAGCACCTGAGCAGTCATACCCTGGAGCATCATCGCGGCTGATTGATCGAAGGAGATCGCATCTGGCAATCGCACCACTCGGTCGGCCTCGATGAGCCGCACCTCGGAATAGCCACCGGCGGGACCGGCATAGGCCACGCGATCGCCGACTTTCAGACCACGCACATCCTGCCCGATGGCCTCGACGGTCCCGGCACCTTCGAGACCCGGAACAAAGGGAAGCGGCTGCGAGTAGTATCCCGTGCGGTGATAAAGATCGATGTAGTTGAGGCCCGCCGCCGCCTGTCGCAGGCGCACCTGACCCGACCCGGGCTCACCGACCTCGATCGGTGTCCAGCTCAGAACCTCGGGACCGCCAGTCTCCCGAATTTGAATCGCATGAGGCATCAGGGGGTTTCCTAAACTTCTCGCTCTTTGTAACGGAGAGCCGACAATTCCACAAGTTCATTATTATCACAATAATATTGCGGTTTACGCACGATGCTGCTATCCATGGGAAGTAGGTTTTAGGAGTACTTTAGGAGGCTCCCGTGCTCGATGATTTACGCGCCCTCGTAGAATTTGCCCAGGCCGGATCCATCGCCGGTGCAGCCGACCGTCTATACCGGACACCCTCGGCTATAACCCGACAACTGCAAAGGCTGGAGGCTGCGTTGGATGCCGAGTTGCTCGACCGCTCGGTAAAGCCGCCGCGCCTGAACTCGCTGGGCTCCAGGGTGCTTGAACAAGCGCGAGATCTGCTGCAGCGGACAGAGGCGCTGAAATCTCTTGCGTCGCGCGACGCCGAACCGCACGGCCTCTTGCGCATCGGGCTCGCGCATCCTTTGGCCGAGGGGACGCTTATCGAACCTATTCGGGCGCTGACGGACAAATACCCCAAGGTCCGACTTCGGCTGTTGAGCGAGCTCACGGGTGAATTATTTAACCGGCTGCTAGCGGGTGAACTCGACGTCGCAGCCGTGCTTTTACCCGTAGGTAGAACCGCACCTCCACCGCTTCGGACGGATATCATCGCGACGGACCGCGCGGAGATCGTTCAAGGCGCGGCAGGCAACGTCGACGGCGATTGGAAAAGCTTAGGCCGAGCACCCTGGGTGCTCAATCCGCCCGGGTGCTTCCTTCGGGCAAACCTCATCGATCAGATGGGCCGTGCCGGCTTCACTCCCATGATTGCGGCCGAAATCCACAACATGCATCTGCAGCTGGCGTTCGTTCAGTCAGGATATGGGGTCGGGTTGCTGCCTGCGCGTTTTATTGCCAGGAGCAATTCTCTCGACACGGTTGAAGTATTGCGCCCCCCGTCATTTGACTTGCACATGTCCGTCGCGATAGTGCGGGTTGGACAACTCGGCGCCCTGGAGAGGGCCGTCGAACTGTTGGAACAGGGCATTCGTCATCTGTTTGAGGCAGGCGACACGAGGAAGCCCGTAACGAGGAGCCGAAGGAGTGTACCCGCGAATCGGCGGGAGGCGCGACCGCGCAAGTAGTGGCCGAGCGTTCGGCTGTTGCAGCCTCTCTATCCACTTGCGTTGGGTCATGATTCTGGCCTGTCTTCAGACTCGAATCGGACGGCCCAGAAGGTCTTGGGAAAAGGCACACCACGGTTCGTATGCTTCTCAGAAACGGCCGTGTTTACCACCTGTTTTCGCGCCTGGTCTGCCGAGCCATGGGCAGGGAAGATCTCCGTAACCGACGCGAGCACTCCGTCGAGCACATGCGCAGGAAGTTGGCAATTCTCGATTTTGTCCTTGAACGCTTCTCACCATTGTGGTCACTTTCAGTTTTGTGACCCCGGACTCCTGAGTCAGGCGAGTTTTGATACGCATCTGTTTGCCTACGGCAGCCTGTTTTCGGCGCTCCCGCACGTGCTGTTCGTTTACATTGCAACGCGCGACCCGCTTTGAGGCAGCACGAGAACTCTTCGAAGTGCTGGCTCCCCGGGTTGCTAATTCCGCGCAAGAAAGACGCGTCAGGCTTCCACAGATTCAGGCATTCAGCCGCGAGTACCGTTGACGAGCAGGCAGCTGATTCTGCGGGACTTAGCTGGCATTCAGGCAAACGCACATCTTCCCAAATCTTTCCCACGAACCCAAGGTTGTAAGGGACTTTAGCTTGAAGGAGGGCAGTTGCTAGCCACACGACAATCGTGTACACTATTTTCGTATGAAAAACATCACCCTTAGTGCAGACGAACAACTGATTGAGCAAGCGCGCCTGCTGGCCAAATCGCAGCACAAGACTCTAAATGCCATGTTCCGCGAATGGCTGGAACAACTTATAGCACAGGGGGGCGGTACGCAGGAGTTCGATGCTCTCATGACGCGACTGAAGCATGTACAGGCGAGGCAGCGCTTTAGTCGGGACGAGATGAATGAACGGTAGGTTCTTTCTCGACACAAACATCTTCGTATATTCGTTTGACGCGAGTTCGCCGACGAAGGCTACGCGAGCCAGGAAGTTGATCAGAACTGCAATCGAGACGGGCGGAGGCATTGTCAGTTATCAAGTGGTGCAAGAATTCTTCAACGTTGCACTGCGCCGTTTCTCAAAGCCCATGAGTGCTGTCGACGCGGAGCAATATTTGTCGACGACGTTTCGACCACTCCTTTCAGTGCATTCTTCGCAAGCTTTGTATGGAGATGCGCTACGAATTGCAGCTAGATTTCAGTTGCCTTGGTACGATTCGTTGATCGTGGCTTCTGCAATCGAGGGTCAGTGTGAAGTTCTCTACAGTGAAGACTTTCAGAATGGACAACAGATGGGGAGCGTCACGATCTCCAACCCCTTTGCCTGACGGAAGCAATCCTTGGGAATTTCGAGTCGCTGCGAAGAAAAACAGCATTGATTCGGTTGCCCTTACGGCAATGAGACTCCCGAAAACCGCGAAAATTGCTGAGTTGTGGACCCCAGTTGGACCCTGGCCGCGAAGTAGGCAGGTGAATTCATGAGGCGTGCTGCCAATCAGGAGTTTACGAAACTTCTAAAAGCCTATGGCTCGTCTCATTCGTGCCGCAGTGCGACCATCGGATCAACTCGCGTGGCGCGGCGGGCGGGGATGTGGCACGCGACCAGAGCGACAACGGCCAGAAGCAGCCCGACCGAGGCAAACGTAAATAGCATCGGTCTCACTGACGCCAAAGAGTTGCGCCTTAAGCAAGCGCGTGAATGCCACAGCGAGCGCCGTGCCCACGACGAGGCCCGCCAGTGTGAGCCTGAATCCCTGGCCAAGAACGAGACTGTAGATGCCTCCCTTCTCCGCGCCGAGCGCCATGCGGATGCCGATTTCCCGCGCGCGTTGGCGACTGGTGTAAGCCACGACGCCATAGATGCCGACGGCGGCGAGCAGCATGGCAAGAAGACCGAACGAGGCGGCAAACGTAGCGGCGACGCGTCCAAAAAGTGCACCGAGTTGCATGGTGACGGAAAGCGGATTCACGTTGAACAGCGGCAACTCCGGATTGAGCTGATGGATGATCTCTTCCACAGAAGAATGATGCCGTGGTGGCTCTTCCATCGCAGGCATCCCCATGCTAGCAACTGTATCGCTGCGGGCAGCTGTGTTTCGGCCTGGACGTGGGGTCATTTCGTGTTCCTGTTCTTGCAAGCTGATGTATACTATACATCATGAGGCGAACGCAGCTGTATCTTGACGACGACATCTGGAAGGCCCTGCACGTCCACTCGCGGCAGCGCCGTACGTCTATCTCCGACTTAGTGCGTCAGGCGGTGCGGGATCGTTACGGAAGTTCTCCCGCCAATCGCAGGCAGGCGATGATGGCACTCGTGGGCATGTGGAAAGACCGCGATGACCTGCCCGACGCAACGACCTACATCCGTCGGCTCCGCAAAGGGAAGCGGCTCAAGAGAATCGCATCTTGAAATCCATTTTGATTGACTCGGATATTTTGATCGAGGTCTCGCGTGCCCGCGACTCTGACATTCTCGCGAAGTGGGACAGCCTGAGCCGGAGACCTGCGGCACTCTTCTGCTCTCCCGTGACCGTTGCGGAGCTTTGGCACGGAGCTCGTCAGCAGGAGGACAGAATTCTTCAGGCGCTGTTTGCCGCAGTGCCATCGATCCCCATCGATGCCGAGATCGGCCAGAGAGCCGGGGCGTATCTGAGACAATTTGCCAAGAGTCACGGGGTCGAGCTCGGCGATGCATTAATCGCCGCGACCGCTTCCCTCCACGACCTACAAGTGTGGACGCGAAATCGCCGCCACTATCCCATGAAAGATCTTAGTTTCTTCTAACATCGCGTCCCGCCCCAAGAGGCAAGGCCAACGCCTCCCAATGCGCCTTTTGGTGGGGATTTTTCAACCCTTGACCCCAGAGTCCTTGACGTACTTGCGTTGAGGAGATCGCCGCTCTCAAGCGGACAAGGAAATCAATGTCACGCCGTCGTGGTCAGAATGGACACATCGAGAAGTCAGGCAAGTGGTTTGTAGTGCGCTACTGGAAGGACATCGCTGGGCAGGAGAAGCGGCAGCACGTGCGTGAGCGCATCTGCTCGGTCTCCGGCAAAGGTAGCATGACTGACAGTCAGCGAGAGAGGAGAGCAAAAGAGATCGTGCAGCAGAGCGGCGCAGATACGGTCGAGCACTTCGAGCGGGTCGTGTTGTCCCGGACTGGAGTCGCGTTCAAGGAACAGGCAAAAGTCTGGTATGACATGATGTCGTCGCGCAAGAGCAAGCCTGTGCGCCCATCTACACCCCCACATGGGACGGCATCATTCGCAACATCAATGAGTACATCGGCGATTTGCCGCTGGGGGCCTTGGTGGACGACCAGACGCCCGTGCGGGATTTTGTCCAAGCGCTGCACGGCAAAGGAAGGAAGCCCAAGACGATTCGCAACCACGTGCAGATAGTCAAAGCTGTGGTAGCGAGCGCTAAAGACCCGAAGTCCCGCAAGAAGTTGTTTCCCGTTGCATGGGACGGCGAATACATCGACTGCCCCGTGGTCGGAGAACAACGCACTCCGTCCGTAGTCGCGCAGCAGATGTCTTTGATCATCGAGCGGGCGGAAGGTCAGTACCGAGTGATGTTTGCCGTCAAGGCGGCATCGGGTTTGCGGTTCGGCGAAATCCTCGGTCTCAAGATCGAGAACGTCTTGGACGACTGCACCCGACTCTACATCATCGAGAAACTCTGGAAAAGCGAACAGCAGGTTTTCTCAAGACAACAAACGGCAAGCGCTACGTCGAGCTTCATAGCAGCATTGCAGCGATGCTGCGGAAACACATCGGGAAGCGCAAATCCGGCTACCTCTTCTGCACCGAAGATGGAGAGCCGCTCGACCAATCCAACATTCTTAGCCGCGTGTTGCACCCGATACTGACGGGCGACGAGAACACACCCGGCATCGTGGTGAACATCAATGGCAAGAACTTTCAGGGCGTCAAAGCTGGCGCTCACATTTTCCGCCGTTTCCGTAACTCGCACTCGCGTGCGTCGAACGTCCCGACTGGCTTGCTCAAGTATTGGATGGGGCACAGCCGCAAGCAGGACATGACTGACGTGTACGACAAGAGCAGCGAGGATGCGGCATGGCGGGCGCAAGTCGCAGAGCAGATCGGCGCTGGTTTTACGGTGCCGAGTTGTACCGATTGTACCGAAAAAGAAAAAGAGGCGACTGGAGCGGTCGCCTCTAAGTAATTGATGGAACAGGAGAAATTGGTTGCGGGGGCCTGCAACCATCCGAATTTGCTAGTCCTGCCGTTCAGTTTGGAACTGATTCGCCCTGCTGCGTAGTCAGCAAGAAGACTGCAGTTTCTCGCTGGTTTCCGAATTGGCGACAATCCCGAGTAACTCTGTTTTTGACCCGCCAAATCCGACTTCTGTTTCCTCCCGTTTAGCACTCTTGTTTCTGATGCGCTCGGCTGCCGCAGCGACGGAATGACTTCAACGCACCCTCTAGCGCAATCGCGAGGTCCAGCACCCCGCGCCGGATTTCCCTGGCATCGACCGCGGCAAATCCTAGCTGCAAGCCTTCTGGTGCCGAGCTACCGTGGCAGTAGCGGCTCAGCGGGGTCACCTCCACATCTCGCTTAGCCGCAGCGACTGCGACAAACTCGCCGCCCAGTCCACCGCTCAACCAACCGGCTGTTTGTAAACCTGCCTCCACACCCGAAATTTCCAGCAGTCCCATCAGACTTTGACGTGCGCACTCGAGGAGAACAGACAGCCGCTCCGCATACACCTCCCGCATGCGCCGGAGATGCCGCCCGAAGTGTCCTTCGACAATGAAGTCGCAAAGCACAGCCTGTTCAAGCAGCGGAGCATGCCGGCGTGTAACCGACAAGACGGCGGAAACCGAGTCCACTAAGTCGGGAGGGACCACTAGGTATCCCAGCCGCAGCGATGGAAAGAGAACCTTGCTAAAGCTTCCCATAAACAGCACCAGCCCGTGGCGATCGAGTCCTTGCAGCGCTGGCACTGGACGTCCCGAATAGCGGTACTCGCTGTCGTAGTCGTCTTCCAGGATCAACGCACCAGACTTCCGAGCTAACTCTAGCAACTGCAGGCGGCGGGTGAGGCTCATGGTAATTCCCAACGGAAACTGATGCCCTGGTGTAACGTAGACCAAACGTGCTCCCCGCAAGGTCGCTTCCCCCAATTTCATCCCTTCGTCATCCAAGGGCAGTGCCAAGATCTTTGCGCCCACGGCTTCGAATAAAATTGCCGCGCCTGCATAGCCCGGATTTTCCATGCATACACGATCTCCCGGATTTAGAAAGAGTCGCGCCACCACATCGAGCGCTTCCTGCACACCCGAGACAATCGCCACCTGCTGGGGGACGCATTTCACTCCACGCGAGGCAGTGAGGTATCCGGCGACGGCATCCCGTAACGGCTGGTATCCCAGAGGATTGCAACCCAGCAGAAGGTTTGTCGAAACACTTCGCAAACGCCGAGCCGCCACCTGAGCCCATAACGCAGCCGGAAACAAATCCAACGCTGGCATGTTGGGGCGGAACGCGCGGCTAGGACGGACTTCGAGATTCGGAAACAGATGCACACGCCTTCCGTACTCCGAAATTCTGCGTTGCTGCTTCCGTTGCGCCGGCGGGATCGGCTTGTCGTTACGTGTGACCTGGAGCAATTCGTCGGGCAACATATCACTGACGTAGGTCCCAGAACCCATGGTTGCTCGGACGTAGCCCTCAGACTTTAGCTGCTCGACCGCATTCACGATGGTTCCGCGCGATAGTCCGTATTGTCTAGCCAGATCGCGTGTCGCAGGAAGCCGCGCCCTTGGGCGCAGGCGTCCCTCCAGAATACCGGCTCGCAAGACCGCATAAAGCCAGCGGTAGGCGGGCATCCCCGAATCCCGCGGAGGAAGCATCAACTCGAAGGCTGTCGCTCGCTTCACCATGAAAGTGGTACAACCAAAATAGCATAAATGGACCTTGTGATTGACCCACTGTGATTTATCTTGAATGGCACAAGGAGCCAGCGATGAGTCCTCTCACAATATCGTTCAGCGGTTCTGTTGCCCTTCTGTGTGCCGCAGTGGCGGGAAGTCTTGGATGGGCCCAGATTTCCAACAGTGGATCCCGCGCCGGCACCAACGAACGAGCCCGAATCACGCTCTCCCGAGCTCTGCCCAAATTGGATGGTGACCACCTTAGGGCAACGGTAGTTGAGGTCAACTACGCACCCGGGGAATGGTCGCTGCCCCATAGTCATCCTTGCGCCGTCATCGGTTATATCGTCAAAGGAGCGCTTCGAACGCAAGTGAGCGGCGAGCCCGAGGCTATCTACACAGCCGGCGAAAGCTTTTACGAAGCTCCGAACGGCATTCACAGTGTCTCGGCAAATGCCAGCAAGACGGAAGCGTCGAAGTTCATCGCGTTTTTCGTCTGCGATCGTGACACGCCACTCAGCATTAGTGCGCCGGAAACCAAGGGTTCGGGAGTGAAATGATCGTGAACCAGATATCGGCTGGAGCAGGCAGTTTGCGGCACGACCCTCCGAAAAGAGCCGGCACCCTAAACTGGGAGAAATGGGGGATTTTGTATGCGCGCATCGCGCTGGGTGCAGCGTTCCTATCCGGAATTGCCTCGCGCTTCGGTCTCTACGGCAAGAACGTCGGTTACGGAAACTTCGCCAGCTTCATACGCTACACCGCCGAAGTGAACTCCTTCATGCCAGCCTTCTCCATTCCATTTCTGGCATGGATGGCCACCGGCGCGGAATTATTTCTGGGCCTCACGTTAGTCCTTGGCGTGTGGCCTCGCTGGGTGGCGCTCGGAAGCGCGCTACTGCTGGCGCTGTTCGGAATAGCCATGGCCATCTCCTTCGGGGTGAAGTCTCCCCTGGATTACTCCGTGTTTTCAGCTTCGGCAGCCGCAGCTCTGCTTGCTCTGCACGACCACCGTGGACGTGGCGCGTTCTCATGATTCGAAACGAACCAATCGCGTCGGCGGGTTCACGGCAATTTCCCAGGAGGAGAGAAATGCGACGTGTGGTCTCGATCAACGCGGGAATCTTGATATTGGGTTGCTGATGGGTTCAGGTTGGGCCTTGGGTCAGGATGAGCGAGGGGAGATTCTAAGAGTGCGTGAGACCGTCTGGCGGGCTTGGTTCGCAAATGACGCAAAGACCCTCGAAGAACTGGTGCCTGCGGACGCCATTGTAATCAGCGCAGGTGAGGAGAAATGGAAGAATCAGCAGGAGGTGTTTAAATCGGCCGCTGAGTTTCAGGCAGGAGGCGGAAAGCTTGTTCGGCTGGAGTTCCCACGCACCGAAATTCAGCGCTTTGGGGACGTTGCAATTATTTGGAGTGCATATTCAGTGGAAACGGAAACGAACGGGAAAAGGTCCCTGAGTTCCGGCCGGGTCACCGAGATTTTTGTCCGGCGCGATGGACGGTGGATCAATCCGGGCTGGCACACGGACTCGACGAAATGAGTGCAACGCGCATCTCCGCACAAATCCAAAACGAAGGAGAACAGTTATGACCGAAAGAAACGTGGCTACTGCGTTGGCCTACTACAAAGCAATGAACGACAAAGACCTCCCAGGTATGGCGCTGCATTTGCACCCCGACCTTCGGCTCGTCTCACCGCTGGACGAACTGACCGGGAAGGATGCGGTTCTTGCAGCCGCAAAGCCACTCCTCGATCTCATCAAGAGCATCGAGGTGCGCGCGCAGTTCGGATCTGCAGACCAGGCGATGTTGACCTATGATATGGACTTCGGCGAGCCCATCGGGGTCTGTCGCACGGCAGCGCTGATGACATTTAGAGACGGTCTGATCGCGCGTAACGAGCTCTTCTTTGATACTCGGCCCTTCGCCAAGAAATAGCGAAGCGAAAGGACGCAATTCTGGTCACCGTGGGCAACCGCGTGCTCAGGCGCGTTCAGGTTTGAAATCGAGCCCGGACCACGGCCAAACCGAAAACGATCGATCAGCCAGGTCCGTGCCGGACTGGAAGGAAGAGTCGGAATTTGTCGCTCGCTCCAGGCGCCAACCACGAAAACCACAAATTCGGATGGTTGCAGGGTTCGCGGAAGTTCTTTGTAGAGAAGAAGATTGGTTGCGGGGGTCAGATTTGAACTGACGACCTTCGGGTTATGAGCCGGATAAAATACTAGCCCGTCTTTGCTTCTCAACGACTTACGTACATGTTGATCGACTTATTTCACGGGTGTTCCTCGATAGTTTGTTCCCAATTTGTTCTCGATTTGTTCTCAGTTCGTGGTTGCAAGATCAATTGCTTATTTGCTTCGTTCCTCGGATAAAATCTTCTCGGAAACATGTGCCAAGCAATGGCGACATGACTCGCGAACACCATCGCGACGGGCTCTGCGTTGGTAGCACTCATCCTAACGTTCAGCCCAATTTCTGGCGGACACCTCTATCCGGCTGTGACGCTCGCAGATGCCGTTGAGCATGGCATTCCTTGGAGAGAAGTACCCGCCTACATTGTCACGAAGTGTATCGGGGCAATTGTGGAAGCTGGGCTTGCCAACCACTTTCGGAGAAGACTTTCTCGCGTTCCTCCGATTGGCGGATAGAGAAGTCGTAAACGATTTCCATTTTCACAAAGACGTTTTAACCTGGAACGTGGGACGAGCGGAAGCGGAGGCACATGGTGGATGAAGAGCAGTACAAAACAATGATCGTCGAAAAGTACCAAGGCGACTTTGACCATTGCTATCGTTTGCATCAATTTGTTCAAGCTGCGCTCGTGAATAATAAATGGTTCACGAGAAATCATCACGACGCTGCGCTGCTGTACATTCGACCGCGCGCGTTCAAGGCGTACGACTCCGT
>JBEKSZ010000073.1:0-35752 GCA_049516615.1 Candidatus Acidiferrum sp.
GCGGCTTTAAGATGCCCGATAGCGCAACCTTGCGGCGGAAGTTGCGTTTGTCCGCCAATGTTTGGCTGGCACTGCTGTGGAGCCGACATATTCATTCCGAAAAGGCGCGGGAGTGGCTTGGGGGCTCCCCAGACGAGAAGTTCGTTTTCTGCCGATTCACGCAGTTGACAATACTTCGGCTTCTCACATCAGCAGTCGTGATGGGAAGCGACGTGAGAGAAATGCCTGAGGCCTGGGAACTATGGGACGAGGTTTGCGCGGACGACAGGGTCGCTTACCTCCCCGAACCCGAGGCAATAGAGCCTGAATTCCGCCGACCGTCTCAGCTCAGTAGTTCCTCGCCGAAAGTGTGGGCGGATTCCTATCTTCTGGCATTCGCAACCGTGGCGGGTTTGAAGCTTGTCACCTTTGACCGAGTACTTCGTTCCCGCGGCTGCGAAGTGCTCATTCTTTAGGTCATGAAGTTCGGCGGCGGACATGCTCTCTTCAGCTGGCACGCAGATTGGGCGCAAGTCCACTCATTGCGGACGGACGATTAGAACCCGAGGATTTTTCTTCACGTTTCCGGCGGCAGTTGACGCAGTCAATTCGCTTTGCGCCATCGTGACACCCATGTTTTTCAAATGCAGCAGAGCAGACCGGCGCACGTCGTCGGCACTGAGCCGCCCTAGAATGTCATCATCGAGATCACGGGCGCCGGTGGCATCGGGGTCTACGGCCACATCAAATCCCCGCACTAGCGCTTCGCGGGCGGAAGTTGAAAGGCACATGTGCGTGTAGAAACCCACGATTAGCAGACTCCTTGCGCCTACGGAGTGCAACCATTCCTCAAGACCCGTTCCCCTGAACGCGCCGAAGACGTCCTTTTCAAATCGTTTCTCGGGACCGAAACCCGGTTGGGGACCGAGCCCTGGCGACGGTTCTGCACCCCAGGTCCCGGGAACAAAGGCACGGGATTCCGTCGGCTTGTTGTAGTGGATCACCCAGGCGATGGGTTGGTGCAATCGACGAGCCTCCTGAACTTGAAACCAAATGTGTTCGAGGGCTTGCGCATGATTTGGAACCGGTCTCAGACCGGTCGGAGAAAACTCGTTTTGAACGTCTACAACGATGAGAGCCTGCATATATAGAGGATGACCTCCCCTTTCAAAATATATTAGGGTGAGATCTCATCTGATACAATACAAATCAGTGATTCGGGATAAAATCCGAAATATCTTCGGAATGGAGGGGTTATTTTGAGCCTAGACAAAAAAGATTTCGCCTTGATCGAAGCCTTGCAACAAAACGCGTCCCGGCGACTCGAAGATCTGTCGAGGATGGTGCACCTGGCTCCCTCTTCCGTTCACGACCGCCTACAGCGACTGGAACGCGTCGGCATTATTCGTCAGTGGACGATTAAGGTAGACGCCCCGGCTCTCGGATTAGGCGTACTCGCGTTTGTCGGGATTCGTGCGACGAAGCCGTGTTCAGAATTGGCCGAAGCTCTTCACGCAATTCCCGCGATCGAGGAATGCCATTCTGTTGCCGGCGAACTCAGCATGATGCTCAAGGTTCGGGTCGCCAGCACGTCCGCACTGCTCGAGTTGTCGGAACGTCTGCGCGCGATTCCTGGTGTGGAGCAGACGGAAACGACGATCGTATTAAAAACACAAATCGACCGGCCCGTCGCCGTCAAACCGCCGTTATCGGCGAGCAACTAATATTAAGGAAACATTCTGACCTCCCTCGCCCGACTTGCGAGAATCCCAAGCTCTAGTCCCTTCGTACAACGGGAGGACACATGAGTTCCGCCAGGAACCGCGGCAGGCTTGCTTTACGTAGTCGTCTCAGTCGTTGGTTTCTTCGCTGTGGGCTATCTGAGTCGGCGATGTCCCCCAAAACCTTCCCCTTGACAACTTAGGAGAGCCGTCCTACCCTCCTAATATTCTTAGGAGTACTCATGGCTGCGCAAGCCGACCTGCTCCCCGGCACCCTCGATCTCCTCATTCTTAAGGCCGTGTCGCTTGGCTCTCTTCACGGCTACGGCATTTTGCTGCGCATTGAGCAAATCTCTCGCGGCTCTCTGCTCATCGAGCAAGGCGCGCTGTATCCCGCTTTGTTTCGCCTGGTTCGCCAGGGCTATCTCGACGCCAGTTGGGGCACCTCTGACAACAACCGTCGCGCCAAGTATTACGAACTGACCACCGCGGGCCGCAAGCGGCTGCGCGAGGAAGAAGACGGCTGGAATCGCCTGGTCGCGGCCATCGGATTTGTTCTCAGCGCGCACGCGGAGGAGGAAGCATGAAACTGCTGGCCTATTTTCGTTCGCTCTTCTCCACCTTCAATCATCGCGGCGACGAAGATCGCGACATGGAGCAGGAATTTCGCGCCCACATCCAGAGGCACGCCGACGATCTGGAGCGTTCCGGTATTCCGCGCGGAGAGGCCGAGCGTCGCGCGCGCATCGCCTTCGGCGGCTTCGAACGCACCAAGGAAGAATGTCGCGAACAACGTGCCGGTTTCTGGCTGGAAAGCCTCTGGAAAGACGTGCGCTCGGGACTTCGTATGCTGCACAAAAATCCCGGATTCACCGCGGTAGCGGTGATTACCCTGGCCCTGGGCATCGGCGCGAACGCCGCAATTTTCAGCGTGGTGCGCGGAGTGCTCCTCCGCCCGCTCGCCAATCGCGATGAAGATCGCCTGCTCTATCTGCGGCAGAGTGTCACCGGGGACGATGACGCGGCCTTCTCCGTTCCGGAAATCAAAGACCTCGACGGCGGACTCAAAACCATTAAAGAATTTGGGACTCTCTCGCAACTCAACTTCACCGCTGTGGGACTGGGCGAGCCCCGCGAGATCAGTGCGGGAGTCGTCGACGGCACCTATTTCGAAGTCATGGGTTTGCGCCCGGTGCTCGGACGCCTGCTGAATCCTGGTGACGACGGTCCCAACGCACCCGGCGCTGTGGTCCTCACCCATCGCTTCTGGACCAGCACCTTGCACTCGGATCCGAGCGTGCTTGGAAAAACGATCCGCTTGGGAAGTTTTGAAGGCACCCGATCGGCGGTCATCGTTGGTGTTCTGGAGCCTGCGGTTCCCTATCCCGTGGACGTACAACTGATCGCCAACATTGTGACCAGCCCGCATCACCTTTCCGCCACCATGGTCGAGGGGCGTGAGCATCGCATGACCGAAGTATTCGCGCGCCTCGGCCCGGACGCCGATCTGCAATCCGCGAGCGCCGAACTGCATACCGTCTACGCCGGTATGCTCGCGGCACACCCGGAAACCTACAAGGCCAACGATCACTACATGCTGACGATCACGCGCATGCACGATCAGATCAATTCCCGCGCGCGTACCATTCTTTGGGTGCTCTTCGCCGCATCCGGCCTGCTCTTTGTGATCGCCTGTTCCAATGTAGCCAATCTTTTTCTGGCGCGCACCGTGCGCCGCGAACCCGAACTGGCTTTGCGTTCCGCACTGGGGGCGACCCCCAGTTTGCTGCGCCGTTCTCTTCTGGCCGAAGCGCTGGTGCTTTGCGTTACCGGCTTGCTCGCTGGAGTGCTGATCGCGGCTCCGATGGTTTCGCTGCTCGGCCGTTACGCTGCGCGCTTTTCCGTGCGCGCCGTCGGGCTTACGCTCGACTCCAGCCTGCTGTGGATCGGCGTGGCCCTGGCTCTCCTCGCCGCTGTTTTTCTGGCCTTTGTTCCGCGACTGCCATCCTCGGACGCTTCGCGTGGTTTCGGTCTGACGAGCAGCAGCGTGCGGGTCGCCGGCGGAAGTCGCCGGCGCCTGCGCATTTTTGCGGTGACCCAGATCACCGCATCTTTCCTGTTGCTGGCTGGCGCGGGCGCGTTGCTGCGCACTTTGCTGGTCCTTGAAAAAACCCAGCCGCCCTTTGAGACCGCGCACGTTCTTGCCGTCAACTTACCGGTCATGACCGACGGCCGAACTCCCGAACAAGTGCGCGAGTTTTATCGCGAGGTCGCGCCGCGGGTCGCCGCCCTGCCGGGCGTCGAGCACGTCTCCTCGGGCTTCAGTACTCCCTGGCGCGACGGGCGTGAACTCAACATTAATTTCTCCTTCGCCATCCAAGGCGCGCCTCGGGAGGACGGCCACGATGACCCGCGCGCGCGTTTCCGCTCCGTTTCTCCGGGATTCTTCGAGACCTTAGGCCTGCCCATTCTCGAAGGACGCGACTTCAGCGACCGCGATCGCGTGGGCGCCGAACCCGTGGTGATCATCAGTCAGAGCGTCGCCAAGCAGTTGTTCCCCGGCCAGGATCCCGTCAACCGTCAGTTGCGCTGGACCGATCCGGTGATGAAATTTATCGGCATCAGCACCGATCCCCGCCGCATCGTTGCGGTCGTCCCCGACCTCGACGATGAAGACATCATCCCCACGCCGGCGATGACCATCTATCAAAACACCGAACAAGAGGGCTGGAACGGCCGCCTGTTCGTGCGCGCCAAGAACGACCCGTACGCACTGGTCCCGTCCATCGTTCGCGAAATACACGAAATCGCCGCGGACCAGCCTGTCGAACGCCCTAGCACCTTCGACGACATTCGCGCGGAAGTGATGACGCCCGACCGCCTGAATGCCGTCGTATTTGGCGGCTTCGCCTCGCTGGCGCTGCTCATCTCGGTTGTCGGAGTGGCGGGCGTCCTGGCCTTTTCCGTAAGCGGCCGCACGCGCGAATTCGGCATCCGCCTGGCGCTCGGCGCCAGCCCGCGCCACGTTCTCACCGACGTGCTCGTCGAGGGGCTGATCATGGCAGCCGTTGGCGTGGCCACCGGTGTTGTGGTTGGGTTCGTCTTCGCGCGCGTGCTCGGTAAGTACGCCGCCGAAGTGCAAATTCCCGGCGCTTTACCCCTGCTGGTGTCGTCGATGGTGATTCTTATCGCCGCGCTGGTAGCGTCGGCCTTGCCCGCCGTGCGTGCTGCCAAGGTCGACGCCGTGCAGGCCCTCCGTTCCGAATAAAATCCGGGCCGCAGCACCAGTGCGCCCGAGATCCCTAAGATTTCATGGCCTTGCCGGTCCTTGCTTCCCTGGTTCCTTGCCTCCCTGCTTCCTCACTCTTTCGGCGAATACTCCGCCCGCAATTTCACCCCCGGGGTCTCTTCCTGCCACGCAATCACATCAGGATCCACCAGAATTTTTTCCTGCAACGTTTCGACTTCGGCCGTCACTACCAACTAGAACTGAACGGCTCACGGGGACATCTATTGGAGATCCGCGCGCAGAGCCTCTTGGCGCAACGCCTACTTTGAGGCCTAACCGGAAGCCTCTTTGCTGCGGTGTGAACTTATACGCGGGCCGAACAACCTGGGAGTCCTATGGACATTCGCTAAGAATTAGTTTAATGCCTGTTACATACCTTATGGATACCTAAATTGCGTGCATAGTGGATCGGAGTAAGTTTCATCGCACATTGTGGGTCGCTAGAAAGTGCGACTAGCTTCGAGCTAAGCGCATATCGTATGTTTTACCGGATCGCGGAATTTCCGAAACGACCCTCGGGATAATCAGCAGAGGGCAAAACAATCGCGCACGAAGCTGGTCCGGCCGCCGGCCGCTCGCGGGCTTTCCGGTGGCGCCCTCATTGCTCGGCCACTGTGATCGTTTGGGCGAAAGGGATACCCATGCGCACCCGCACCGCTTTAGTCACTGTCGAGCCGCCCGTCGAAACTGCGGACAAGGGCGTGGATGAAGTTGTCCGCACGCTCACGTATCTGATCGAAGTTGTAAGTCGCGGACGGGGTACGAGCAACTCCCTGGAAGGTCCGGCTGAGGAAGTACTTGTGGACACGGAAGTGCATGGCGCCCGCTATCTTTTGGTGCGCATGCGACGCCTGGGCTACAGCCGCATTCAGCTCAGCCCGCGCGAGCAAGAGATCGTTCGCATGGTAGCCAAAGGACACCCGAACAAGGTGATTGCAGATGTGCTGAACATCAGCTCCTGGACCGTATGCACGCATCTGCGGCGTATCTTCGCAAAGTTAGGGGTGGGTTCGCGCGCGGCCATGGTAGCTCAACTTCTGGAGTTGGGAGTTGTGGCACCGGAACCGCGCTTCCCATCAGGTCCGCGATAGAAGAAACCACCCAACCGCCATGCTGGACTTTACTTCGGCGCTCTACCTCGGACTGCGTCATCCGAGTTCGTCCCTGCGTCCCTGGTCTCAATTCACGACCGGAGTTCCGGCGGCGCTGGCTTCGCCAGCGGATGCGAGGCCCGTTGCATGGCAACTCGCGCGACTCCAAGGGTGTGAGCATGGCGTGCTGGGAGCCTCGACCTTTCAGTTGTTCTGGGACCTGTTCGGGATGGCGGCGCGGTGTGACGTCGCGGTCTACGTCGACGGTGGGGCGTACCCAATCGCCCGATGGGGAGCTGAAAGGGCCGCGGCACGCGGCGTCCCGGTGCGTGGATTCGCGCACCACGACGTAGAAGCTCTGCGCAGCCGACTCAAGCGAGACGGGCGAGAACGACGCCGGCCGCTGCTACTGACCGACGGATTTTGTCCCGGTTGCGGGAAGCCGGCGCCGTTATCTGCGTATTTGGAAAGCGTGCGTTCATGCGGCGGACGCCTGATCGTGGATGACACCCAAGCGCTGGGGATCTTCGGTCATTCTCCCAGTCGGGTCGCCCCGTACGGACAAGAAGGAGGAGGAATGCTGGCTCAGTTCCGAATCGGCGGCCCGGACGTCCTGGCGATCAGTTCGCTGGCCAAGGCCTTCGGGGTGCCAGTTGCGGTGCTGGGTGGAAGCCGGGCCGCTGTCGAGGAGTTCAAAACGAATAGCGAGACTCGCGTGCACTGCAGCCCACCCTCCGTTGCGGTGATGCGGGCTGCCGAGCACGCGCTCCGTGTCAATCGCGACCAGGGGGATCATTTGCGACTGCGCCTCGCCGGTTTGGTCTTGCGCTTTCGTCACCGCGCGAAAAAGGCCGGTATCGAATTTACGGGCGGACTGTTTCCGGTGCAGATGCTGGCCCCTGCCGCTAAAGCCGAGACTTTACGCTTCCACGAGCGACTGCTGCAAAACGGGGTTCGCACCGTCTTGCACCGCGCACCGCACGGCCAGGGTCTCCGCGTCAGCTTCGTGATTACGGCACGGCATACTCCCGAAGCAATCGATCGCGCAGTGACGGCACTCGCTAAATTGTAGATGCCGTTCCTCGGGTTGTTCGACGACGACGCCACACACGGGCGTTGCCGTGACTACCGATAATCATAAGTTTGGCCTCAAGCTGCGCAAGGCTGGCGAGCTCTCAAGCGTCGTCGCCAGAGCCAAGTACCAAATGCTGGTTGCAATTGCGTTGTAGAAGTTGGGAAGGTGGAATTTCTCATTGGGTGCGTGGATATGATCGTCTGGCAGACCAAAACCCATGAGAACCGCGGGGATGCCAAGTACTTTCTGAAAAGTGTTCACGACGGGTATCGAACCGCCCGAACGTAGAAAGACTGGCAGAGCGCCAAAGCCCTGCTTGTAGGCCAATGCCGCCGCGCGCAGCGCCGGATGGTTCCGATTCACCAGAGCAGGTTCGATGGGCGAGAATGTCCGGAGCGAAAAACGCACGGCTGCCGGGGCAATGCGCTTAACGTAGTCGTGAAAGAGTCGCGCTATTTTTTGCGGATCCTGATCTGGAACCAGACGAAAACTGAGTTTGGCAAGAGCTCGTGGCGGGATGATGCTCTTGGCGCCAGGCCCCTGATGCCCACCAGCGATTCCATTCAGGGTCAAAGCGGGCCGAATTGTGGTGCGCTCATAAAGGCTGAAGCCGGGCTCTCCCCAAGCGCGTCCGACTTTTGCGTCCCGCAGAATTTGCTTGTCGGTTGGGCCGTTGCGAGCCATGAAAGCGCGCTCTTTTTCACTCCAGCGCCGGACATCATCATAAAACCCGGGGATGGCCACATTTCCGTAAGCGTCGTGCAAGCGGGCAATTATCTCGCACAGGGCTTGCAGTGGATTGTGGATGGCACCGCCGAAATTGCCGGAATGCAAGTCCTGCGGAGGGCCCTGTGCTTCCAGTTCCGCCCGTAATCCGCCCCGCTGCGCATAACTGATTGCCGGACGATCGGGAGCGAGCATGCGCGTGTCGGAGATGACCGCGGCGTCGGCGCGCAGTGCGTATTTGTTGCGCGCGATGAAAGCGGTTAGATGTGGGCTCCCGATTTCCTCCTCGCCCTCGAAGATACACTTCACGTTTACCGGCGGCTTGTGCACCGTTTTCAAATACGATTCCAGAGCCTTGACGTGAGCGAAGAGCTGACCTTTATCGTCGGCCGCGCCGCGAGCGTGGAGATTGCTGCCTTTGAGCGTCGGAGTAAACGGTGGCGTGTGCCATTCGCGCAGGGGTTCTCCGGGAAGAACGTCATAATGGCCATAGATGATCAGCGTGGGGCGGCCCGGGGCACGTAATGAGGAAGCATAAACGATGGGGTTGCCGCGGGTTTTAATGACGCGAACATGATCGAGGCCCACGCTTCTTAGATGGCGTGCCAGCCAGGTCGCGCATTTCACCACATCCCCGGCATGCTCGGGTTGTGAGCTCACGCTGGGGAAGCGGAGGAAATTCTTCAGCTCTAGAACGAACTTCTTTCGATGAGCGCGCGCATAAGCAAGGGCGCGGGTTGGATTTGCGGGACTCATTCCATCTCGCAACTCGTCATGATTGAGACTGCAACCGCGAAAATCAGGGTCCGCGGAGCGGCTCGTCCTGATCAGGGCCAAAGGTCATCCGGCTCCTGATCCATCACATCATCGATAGCTTCAGCCTCCAGCGCAGCTTCATAGGCATCGGCGGACCACAGCAGCGCCGTTGGGACCGCGAGAACGTCCCAATTTCCCCAGCGCCGCTCGGAGCGGGCCTCGAACCGAGTAGAGCGATTGGCGTGCCTGCCGACTTGGGAGGAGACGACCATACCACGTGTAATTCGAGGGCCGATCCTAGCCCCGGCTCGAACATTCGGATAAGTGAACAAGTCCGTCCTCTTTTCTATTCGCCCCGTCCCGATCAGATTTCAAGCTCGAATTCCCGGGCCGGCTGCCGCTCTGGAGAGACCCCGGCCTTCGGTCGGCCGTTTGACTTCGCTGGCGTCGGTTGCGTCTGGTCCCAGGGCAATACGCGGTGCGAACCAGTTCGCTTACTCACACCCATCGCCTGCGCGCTGGTGAGCCATTCTTCGGACTGCTCGGCGATCTCGAGCAAGAGCGTTTCAAACTGCGCTCTGGTCGTCTGCAGAATATGAGGCTGCGCCAGCCAGCGGAGCACCTCGCGCCCCGTGACACCCATGCGCTGCCGGGGCGAAGTGACTAGACGCTCGTTGAAGTAGCGAATCAACACTTCTTCCACAACGTCCCAGGCATTGTCGGCGCCGAACAATCGCTTGACGTCCTCAGAGTCGAGGATCTTGAAGGATTCTTCGAGCAATTGCATCACTTCCACACGCAACACGTTCAGGTGGCCGAATGACAACCATTTGAGGTTGTTGCGCAGATCAAGGCCGGCGCGGCGCACGATGGCGATCGAGCCGAAGCTGGGATCGTAGGCGCGCTCGCGGATCACGTCGGAAATGCGCTTGTCACGCCAGAATAAAGTGACTTGATGAACGAAATGGGAGAACAGCTTGTGGAAATCGGTATTGGCACGAGAACCCGTCGGCACCGGCGCACCGCCGTATCCGAAGATCCGCTTATAGGCAGATAGCCGATCGCCCTTGGTGTAGCGCAGCACATCGCGGCGGTCGAACTGATAAAGTGCGAAAGCGCCCGGTCCACCGGACAGCCGCACGGTGCCGGCCTTGAAAAGCTCCTGCATCTTCTTCACTACGCGGAACACTCCGATTTTTTCGTGCTGCCAGAGGTAGTACATGTCTCCGACCGCGACGATGCGTTCCGACGTAATGGTCTCATCGTACGGTTCAACGCCCGGCGGGATGCGGGTGACGCCAAGGTCTTTCGCGGCTTCGGGACCGAGGCCCGCCAGCGCGGCGAGACCCTTATCGGGCGGAGGCGGAATCTTGGAGTCCGCGTCCACCACGGAGGCCAGCATGTCGTCAATCTGCTTGGTAAGCGCGTCGGCGAGCTGCGGGTTGGAGATCAAGTCGGACGACAGCCGGCTGCTCACCTGCTCCCGCAGTGCCGCTATGCGGTCATATAAGCCCTGATAGTCTTTTTCTGAAGCCATGGATGCGCCTCCTTGTTCCTTCCTCGCACAGCGCACGGTCCGCGGCGCCACTTACGCGCGCTCGCCCGTGGAAACCCTCTGTCGCGCCGATCCCTCAGCCGATTTCGCTGACCGGCGGAATTCGCGTGCCTACCTGGCCGGCCAGAACCTCCAGTTGCACCAGCTGATCCCGCAGGTCATCGAGAGAGTTGCGAACCCGCGGCGTTCTGTAGCCATCTGGAAGTTTCGTAAGGTTCAGCGGATTCCGCGCTTCTCGCACCATGCGGATCAGCGTCTCGACCACTGGGATCAGGTTATTGGATATGGCAATCCTTCCGCCGTCGCGAATGAGGCGGGGACCTTCGTCGCTTACGAAATCCTCGATCTCCCTTAGCAGGTCTTCCATATACATGGACGGGAGCTCCTTGAAATCGAGCAAGAGCTGTTGCCGTTCATTCGGTCCGATGAACACCGAGTCGAGTGTGAAGCGAACCTCGTTTACGGTTTCGGCGACGACGTTAAACTGGCGCCCCATCAGGATCAGTTGCGTCCCGAGGAATGCGGGAGCCTTGCCGAGGGTCAGAGCGAAGTAACGAGCGTTGGCGATCCAACTCTGCAGCAGCGAAGTCATGTAGTCGGAGATGACGCGGAAGTTGGTGATGTCTTCTTCATCGTCGACGGAGTTGGAGAACGGATTGTTTTGGTTGCCCTTCTGGAAATAGATGCCATACACGTTGCGCAGCTGGCCGAGCGTGCCACCGATTAGGTCGGGATCCGCCTCGACCCGGGGCTCGTCTGCGATGCGTCCGAGAATGCGGTCGGCCTTCTTTTGCTCGGCCTTGGAGAGTGCTGCCAACGCTCCCTTGTTTTCCGGGAAGTCAGTCTCCGCTTCCATCAGAACCTTGTTGAAGCGGGAAGCTCCCAGCAGAATGTTGAAGTACGTATTTACCCGCAGGATCGAGGGGGGAACGACCGCGAACTGCTTCACGATCTCGACGATCTGGCTCTTGGCCATTTCGCGCAGGGCTTTTACGTATTCGGGATCGGCGTCGGGATCGAGGGGATAGAGGCCGTCGAGCAGGGGCAGGCACTGCTCCTGCGCGTCCTTGGCGCGGGTATACAGGCTCGCCTGGGCGCCGGTGATTCCGCCGGCGAGATCGGTTTGCACCGTGTAGGTCTTCGGGTTCCATTTGGACTCGATGTGACCTTCCACCTGGGTAAGCGTGAAGGATTGCGAAAGAGCACCCAGAAAACCTTTAGGGTCGGCTGCGTTGGTTTTCCAACCGAGCACGTCGGCAATTGCCCGCGCGGCAACCTGCCCCAACCCGCCCGCGGCGCCACCGGCTGCTGGACCCTGGAGTCCGGAACTCGGCCGCGACAAGGGTGAAGGCGGGTAGCCGATTTCCTCCGTAAGGATTGGATATGCCGAGAGGTCGGCAACCGCTTTTTTCTCCGCGCTTACTTCTTTTCGAATGCCCTTAAGTTCTCCTGGCATAATTCCTCCTCAATCAAACTTCGCTTCTCAACAACGGAATGCCGTCGAGCCTGTGGGTCGTGTCATCTTCGTCAGCAAAGGCCACGCAGCCCTCTTCGGCCTCAAACCAACCTTCGTGATCGGTACGCACCGTCTCTTCGCTACCGCTCGGTGATACGAGACGAAGCAAGCGATTTGAGATGGCGTCACCGTTCTGATCACAGTGCCGAAATCTGCTCTTGCTCGAACGTCCAGGCGTACTCACTGCTGCGTCGCCCACTTCCACAAACAAAACCAGCGGTGCGTCTTTGGTCAGGTTAATGAAGGGCGGTGAAAAGACCTTGCCGGGAGACTGAAACAGGACTCTTCCCGTGGTGGTCGGCGGTACGTTCCAGATCCCGCCGCCGCCTGCGTCTAGCGACACGGACTCTGAGCCCGCCTGAAGCTGAAGGCCAGACACGCGGGCGCCAGGACTGCCCTCTTGTACAAAAATCACGGAACGGGAGGGGAAATCACCGCTAGGCCTGAACGGAACGATCAAACTGTGAATTGCACCTTCGTGGTAAACGTGGTGTTGTGCAAGCGGAGAAGCGGGGAGATATCCCTCGGGCGGGATCAGAATGGCTTGGTAATACTTGCCGTGTGTCAAACCAGGAACTTCGAGATAACCCTCTTGTGTAGTCGCCGAGAAGGTGCGTCCGCGAAATGGGGTTCTGGCTCTGGCCGCTTGCTCTTGAGGCTTGCCTCCTCCAGCCGCGGGCCTTGGTGTTTCGACTTCGGTCAAGCGCAGTTGCACCTTGTCGATCAGCGCCTCGGGATGCTGAATGAAGTCGCCAATGCACATGTCAAAGGCCGTCAGCGCAAACGTGTACGACTCCTGCAACTCAACCAGGGCGATTTGCACGGTATTGCATGTACCGCTTTCAGCGGCAGCGCGGTTCGCGGCGTCAGACGGCTGGAAATCGGTCTGGACTGACTGCATTACGTAAGGCTTACAGTCGGCTATTACGGGGTTGCTAAACTTCTGGAGGATCACGGAAGGGGTGGCCTCTTGCGGGATGTCGCAGGGTAGTTCAACTTTTGCTGCGGGATCCTTTTCCCCGGCAGTTGCGCGGCTCGGTTTTTTGGCGACAAGGACGGAAATGTAATAGCGCTTGGCCCCGTCCTGACAAAGGGCAACGCTCGTAGAGGTCGTCTCGCCTGTTACCCATACATCGACTTTGGTGTCTGTAGGGATTGTTGGGTGCAGCCGAGCAAGACTTTGATTGTGGTAAAAGTTGAGAAAGATGGTGATCTCGTTCTCGCCGGATGAGCCCCCACGCTTTGCGCTTCGCAACGCTTTGTCCGCCGCCTCGACAGCCGCCCTGGCGGCCGTGGCCCTATCCGCAGCCGCGGCTGCAACCTTAGCGGCGCTAGCTTTTTTAGGATCATCGGCCGCCATGTTATCGGCGGTATGTTGTCTCTCCGCGGCTTCCGCGTCAGCCTTCGCCGCGTCAGCCTTCGCTTTCTCTAGAGTCTCTTCTGCAGTTTTCACTTTTTTTGCCATTACTTCGTCCGTGCTCATAAAGACCTCCGCGTCCAAGATGGAAAGCCCCAACTGCGCTGCCATTCAGGTGGAGGAACTGCCCACCGTGTCCTTGGTTCCTTTGGCAAAAATCTTTTGCCCCAGATTCTCCGTACGAATGGAGATCGAAGTGGTTCCGCTGTGCTCCACTAGCTCCTGCCAGCAGGCGGCGAGCGCTTGGCTGGTCTGCCCCAGCGGCTGGCGGCATTGTTCGATCCCTTGCCTTACCGTGCTGGACCATCCGAGCCACGCATGGCGCTCCTTGCCCAGTCTCTCGAGCTCTCTCAACTTTTCGTAGGAGACCAGATCCGAGGCAAACTGTTGCTCGATCCAGTGAAAACGTTCCTGACAGTTCGCGAGCGCCCACCTTGCGCGATCCAGATCCACGGGATGACCCACCGCCTTTTTTCCATTGAGCGCCGCTTTGCGCGCTTCGTGCAGTGTTCCCATCATGTCGAGCACCGCAGTTTCCACGCCATCCGCCAGAGCCGATTCATCGTCGGGAGGTTTGTCTCCCAGGGTGACCTGCAGCGCGTTCAGAGCGTCGTGCAGGTGGTGCAGACAGAACGACAATTCCCGAAATGTCTTTTCCAGTGCCACGGCTACCTCCTCACCAGCTCGTGGTAAAAGTTCTTGGTGATCACACCCGGACGAGCCATGTGCCTGTTTAGCGCCACGCGCGCCGCAGCAATCAGGAAACGCTCCGGAATAATTCCCGGATCGACCCCCGCCGCCATCCGCTTCGCCGACTCTTCAATCATCGCCTTATCCTTCTGTTCAAAACGGATCAGTTGCGACAAGCTCCGGTTGCCCAGCGATGGATAAGGCCGGAAGCACATGGCATCCACGGCCACCGCACACGCCTTCGGAAACGTGGCCACGACCTCCTTGGGGATGGTGCCGGCGTGCGGGTTGGGATAGATTTTTGTCCAGGCCCGCGCGTACTGTTCCGCTTCCTTCTCAAACCCCATGCGACGCAGCATCTCACTACTGATGAGCAAGCGCAGATATGGCGTAGGGTGGGGCCCTTCCGGGTTGAAACCCAGCACCGCAGCCGGGGCCCGCCCGATAACGTCCATCAAGGAGCCGACGACCTCGGGGCCACCGAGCAGCAAGGCGCTCATATCGGCGAACATCTCACGGTTCCAGCGCACCCACACCGAGGAGACAAAACGTCCCATGTCCGCCTTCAGCAGCTGCAAGCCAACTTGTCGCGGTATGTCCTTGTTCAGTCCAAGATCGTTTTGCAGATTGTGACTGACCTCGTGCATTACCGCGCCCAGCGTCCAGGGATTGACCAGGCGGTGGTAGGGCAACTGCACCAGTGGAAAAGGATTCGCCTGCTTGCCCAGTCTCCGCATCCGCATGCCCCGCCGAATCGTGGCCGGCGCGAATCCCGTTTTCATGTAGCAGAATGGCGGGGGCGCCGGAACGGATCTTGCTACGCCCAACCCGGTGTACGCGGCCTGATAACAATCCATCGCGATGCGATCACAACTTAGCAACCAATCCCCGTATTTCCCCTGTCGCTGGCCGAAGAGTTCGAAATAAAAGTCCCAGATCTTTTCGATTCCCTGCACCCAGCGATGAGCCCGGTCTTTGCTTGCAACCACGTGCTGCAATCTCGGCGAGCTCGGGTTTTCACTGGCCGTGGCGATCACGTCGTGCACTTTGCCCGACATCTTTAGCAGCCCGCGGCGCAGCTTGCTGATGAGTTGGTTCACTACCTGAATGTGCCCCTCTGAGGGTGCCGCCGCTCCCGTGCCGAATTCCTGGCGTGTAAAGGGACGCAGCGCCGCCGCGTGGCGGGTTACATTGATCGATTGAGCTCGCAGCCAGGGCAACAATACGGGGGCGGCTTCGGCAACGGCTTTCAGCCGCCGGCGGGGAGGCCGCTTGACCCGCATCGTAGCTTCCGGCAGTGTTTCGGGCAGCGTGGCCATGATCTTTTACCTTGAGCACCGTTCGTTCGTCTCGCTATCTCAACTCCCACAGCATCGGCAACAGCATCCGCAGTGTGCACCCGCACGATGTCCATAGTGAGCACTACGTCCGCCCGCCCGCACGCCGGTCCCGAGCCGTCCAGTGCTGCGGGCACCTACTCCCCGCATGCCCGGTCCGAGCCGATACGGGCGCGATCCTATCGCCGGTCGCACGCCCCGAGTCATGCCACCGCCCCACATTCGGCCGCGAGGGTGTTGACCGTAGCGCACATGCGGCCGAGCCACGCCATGCCCTGCCCGGCCATGGAACCTGCGTTCCAGATGGTTATGGCGACGCAACGCCTGCGCCCGATGCTGCGGAGTACCCAGGACGCGGCGTGTCTGGTGCGCCAAAGTACGTATCGCGGTGCGCGGCGAAATGTGCCCGCCTCGCGCCGCATGGTGAGCGATCTGGCCCACCGTACGCCGCGTAATGCCAGGCATCACGCGAAGCAAGTGCCGTGTCTGGGGGTGTCGATGAAGCGCCTTCGCGACGGTTCCGATTTTCCGCGTTAGATGAGGCGTGGCTTTGACGATCACTCGGGCGACTTTAGGAATCACCCTCTTGGCCGTGGGAGCGATAGCCTTGGCCATAACTGGAAGAAGCTTGCTCGCCGCCATCCCGACCAGAGGCAAGAAGTGCTCTGCCGCCTCATCCTCGCTTTCTGACTCCGCCGCCAGCTCGCCGAGGTGTTCCATCACGGCATCTGGATAGATCTTGCGGATGGGGCTAAGCTCTTCCTCGCCTTCAAGTTCGCCTTCATCTTCGTCTTCGAATTCATCCTCGGCTTCCCCGAGAATGTCCCCAAGAAAGTCTTCACCCTCTCCGAGGATGCTGCCGAGAAAGTCTTCGCCTTCTCCGAGAATGCCTCCGAGAAAGTCTTCACTTTCCAGCTCGTCTTCTGACTCATCTTCAAATTCAGATTCGAACTCGTCCTCGAGCTCGGCTTCCAGTTCGCTTTCATAAGCCATGATGATTCCCTCCTGCGAAATAGTGGTGAAACCCAGCGGGCCGACGTGGTTAGCGCATGGCGCGGCGACGGCGGCGCACCGCAAGACGGCGGCGCAAACGACGCGGGCGCTTATAAGCGCGGCTCACCTTGCGGTTGCGCCGCAAGGCGGTAGCGCAAGCCCGCGGATTGCCGAGCACGCGGCGGATTTGTCGCGCGAAGGTGCGTCCCGCGCGACGACGAGTGATTTTTCTTCCTTTGGCGGCCTGCCGCTTCAGGCTCTTGACGGTGCGACGCATGATGGTGGGTACTGCCCGAACTCCCACGCGGGTGCTGGGGCGTTGCCGCAGAACGCGGGTAAGCTTCGCCGCGCCTCGCGTCAGATGGGGTAAGGCGCGCCGCAGGCGTCTGCGGTCCCTCGGCGCGATCACCGAGGTCGCGGCCGCTCCAGCCATAGCTTCCGCTTCGCCCTCGCCCGCCTCGTTGCTCGCGGCTTCCGCCAGCATTTCAGCGATCGCCTCGTTGTGCGTCAGTCCGTGACTGGCAATCTCATGCGCTGTTTCGGATTCCGCTTCGTCCTCGAATTCGTCCTCGGATTCGTCTTCAAATTCGCTTTCGAGAGCCCCGGCAACCATGGAACCCAGCCTGCCGCCTAAGGGACCACCGAGAGCTGTGCCGGCAATGGGCGCCGCCACTTTGGCGACCTTCTTGAGAATGGGAAGCGCCTTCTTCAGAATGCTGCCAAAGAACTGCTCGCTCTCATCTTCAGATTCGTCCTCGCCTTCGAACAGGCCACCGAGAAAGTCCTCGCTCTCCCCAAGCAGGCCGCCGAGAAAATCCTCGCCTTCCCCCTCTTCCTCGCCTTCGAGTTCGTCCTCAAGTTCCTCCTCGGATTCGAGTTCGTCTTCTCCCTCGCCGAGTAGGCCGCCGGCGATTTTGCCAATGCCTCCGAGAAAGTCCTCCCCCTCGCCCTCATCTTCAGTTTCGAGTTCGCCCTCGAATTCATCCTCGAGTTCCAGTTCCAGTTCGCCCTCTTGGTCAGCCATTGTCGTAACCTCCTTCTGGTTGATGACGACGCTTGCGAGGTTAGAACCGGGCCAGCATCACGTATAGTCACATCTTGTGACGAGCCACTTTGAGTTCGCTGGAACTGGTTTCGCTTGAATGTGCGACAGGAAAGAAAAAAGAGGATCGAAGCCGCGGACAATCGGCACACAGCGGTTCTTAGAGATCGTTACCTGGGTTATTGTTCGCGCGAATTTCGCGGTTTCTAGTTATGGTGATAACCGCCCCCGCTGCCACGCGGGAGAGATTTCGATGCGGGATATTTTTCGAAATGCCGGATGGCACGCTCTAGGTCTTCAAAAAGCAGTCCTGCGAGATCGCGGCTTAACCCCAGGCGCGACAGAACTCGCTGCACCACTAGATCGCTTCGATTGGCGGGGAGGGGATAGGCTGGAACTTGCCATCCTTTCACGCGCAGGCGGTCCGCCAGATCGTACAATGTAAACTTGGGATTTTCTGCTTTGCGGATCGTCCAGGTGCAGCCCGGAACACCGTCGCGGCCGTCATAAATCAGGTCAAGCACTCCCAGCTTTTTGATCTGGTCCGCGAACCATATGCCAACATCGGCGCAGCCTTGAGTGATTTTTGTGTAGCCCGCGCGCCCCAGACGGACCAGGTTGTAGTACTGCGATGCAATTTGTCCCCCCGGCCGCGAGAAATTGAGCGCAAACGTCGGCATGTTGCCGCCCAGATACTTCACTCTGAAGATCAGGTCTTCCGGCAGATCCTGAGCTTCTCGCCAGATGGCCCAACCGCAGCCGAGCGGCGCCAGGCCGAATTTGTGACCCGAGGCGTTAATCGATTTCACTCGAGGCAGGCGAAAATCCCAGATCACCTCGGGGTGGATGAAAGGCGCGACAAAGCCACCGCTGGCAGCGTCTACGTGCAGCGGAACGTCGAGTCCCTGTTCTTCCTCCAGGTCATCTAGCGCGGTCGCGACTGATTGCACCGGCTCGTATTGCAATGTGTAGGTCACCCCGAGGGTAGAGACTACCCCGATGGTATTTGCGTCGCACCGCTTTAGAACTTCCTCCGGTGACATAAGCAATCTCCGTCCTGCGCAAGGAATTTCGCGCAGCTCAACGTCGAAGTAACGCGCGAATTTGTGCCAGCAGATCTGCACCGGACCGCATACAAGGTTAGGCTTTTCGCAGGATTTTCCAGATTGCTCCCGCTTCTGTCGCCACTTCCATTTCATGGCCAGACCGCCAAGCATCGCTGCTTCACTAGATCCCGTGGTCGAACACCCAATGGCATTGCAGGCATCCGGTGAATTCCACAAATCCGCCAGCATGTGGACGCAGCGCGCCTCTAGTTCCGCCATTTGGGGATACTCGTCCTTGTCGATCATGTTCTTGTCCAGGCATTCGTCCATGAGCCTGCGAACTTCAGGCTCTACCCAGGTTTGGCAAAAGGTGGCCACATTCTGCCGCGAGTTCCCGTCGAGCAGTAATTCATCATGAACCAGTTGGTATGCAGCCTTCGGGTCGGTCTCGTGTTCGGGCAGTTTGTATTTGGGCAGGGGATGAGGAAGAAAGCCGGTGCCAAACACCCGGTCATCACGATTGAAGAAACCTTCCCCTTTGTTGTGAACGGCCATGGGGCTCCCTTCGTAAACCCGGCAGTTATTGCGCGCTAAGTACAACCCGAATAACGGTAATGCAAATCGCTGGTTCGCGCTCGGAAAACTGACGCGGCCATCTGCGCTCTTGAGGGCCTCACGTTAGCAGCAGATCGCGTGAATTTGGGATATATTGCCGAGGTTGCGAAAATTGGGAGGTACGCGCCGAGGCTGCGTCTTCGTGAGCCGAGCAGTTTTGCGTTTTGCGAGCTCGGCATCGAGCATCCTCGCAGGAAGAAGTCTAGGACCAGTCCAGTTCCGGAAACGCGGCGGAACGATCGCGTAGGCCTCAGCTTCGCCCTGCTGATTTACCCTCGCGGGACGGTTTCGCCCGGCCGCTCGGAAAGATCGGGGCGCATAAAGCGATCAATGCCGGCGCGCGTGAAACGCGCCTGGCCGCGAAGGACATTGCGTCGGGAAGCCTTCAAAAGCCATTCATCCTCTGCCTCTCCAAAACTGCCGAGATCGTTCTCATGAACGACTCGCTGACCGAGGAAGAAGTAAAACGCTTTCCTCGATTCGCGGCGTTCACAGTCCTTCGTCCATGGCCGATTCTTGCCCGCGTTCTTCGTGACCTAATTGTTTCTCTTCGACCACCAGCGTTTCCGCCGTCAGCATCAATCCGGCAATGGAAGAAGCGTTTTGAAGCGCAAGGCGAGTCACTTTCACCGGGTCGATAATTCCCATGCCCACCAGATCCCCGTATTCCCCAGTGCTGGCGTTGAAACCGAACTTTGATTCCTTCGAGGCACGGGTTTTCCCGATCACTACACCCGCTTCGTAACCCGCATTATGCGCGATTTGGCGCATCGGTTCTTCGAGCGCCCTCCTCACCACGGAGACCCCAATAGCCTCGTCGTGATCGAGTTTGAGACGGTCGAGAGCCTGCGCGCAGAGCAGAAACGCTGCACCACCGCCCGGTACAACTCCCTCTTCCACGGCAGCGCGAGTCGCCTGAAGAGCGTCTTCGAGACGCTCTTTCTTTTCCTTCAACTCCATCTCGGTCGCCGCGCCCACGCGGATAACCGCAACGCCACCAGACAGTTTGGCAAGCCGCTCTTGCAGTTTCTCCTTGTCGTAGTCCGACTCCGTATGTTCTATCTGAGAACGAATTTGGCGAACTCTCGCTTCAAGCGAACTGGCGTCCCCGGCGCCTTCGAGAATAATCGTGTTGTCCTTATCGATGACGATCTTCCTCGCACGACCGAGGTCCTCCAGCTTTATGTTTTCCAGCTTGCTCCCCAGTTCTTCAGTGACGGCTACGCCCGCGGTCAGAATCGCGATATCTTCCAGCATCGCCTTACGCCGGTTTCCGAAACCTGGAGCTTTGACCGCCGCACACCGCAAAGCTCCACGCAGCCTGTTGACGACAAGCGTCGCCAAGGCTTCGCCCTCCACGTCCTCGGCAATTATCAAGAGCGGCTTGCCCTGCTTGCTGACTTCCTCAAGAAGCGGAAGCAATTCCTTCATGGAGCTGATTTTTTTCTCATGGATCAGAATGTATGGATTCTCTAAAACACACTCCATGCGTTCCGGATCGGATACAAAATACGGCGACAAATAGCCGCGATCGAATTGCAGTCCCTCTACAACGTCTAGCTTTGTAAGCGAGCTATTCGACTCTTCAACCGTAACGAATCCGTTCTTGCCGACTTTCCTCAGCGCGTCGCAGACGATGCCGCCGAGGCTGACATCCCCGTTCGACGCGATCGTGGCGATGGCCAGCACCTGCTCTATGTAGATCGATGTGCTCTTTTCGAGCATCTTCTTGCGGACACCAAGATAACGGTTAACGAGTTCGTTGATCTCCGAGGTCGCAAGTTCCGCCTCGCGTCCCGCCGCTGTCAGCCGTTCGATTGGCGAAAGGTCTTCGTTTCGGCCAGCCCGGTGGAACAGAGAGCGCACGCGTTCAAGCTTTTTCGGCATGGTAGCCCCAACTGCCCACTCGAAGCGCTCTACCTTTTCGAACGATCGCGCAGCTTCTCGAACTGTCGACACCGCGTTGCCAAAGGCCACCGGCTTTGCAAGTTCCCTGAGAGACCGGACCGCAGCCTCCGTTGCCTTATCAATCCCCCGTTTGACAGCCATCGGCTCGGCTCCCGCCGCGACTATCCGGACTCCTTCGCGAAATATGGCCTGTGCCAGTATGGTGGCCGTCGTTGTGCCATCGCCCGCAGCCTCGGAAGTCTTTGCCGCGACCTCGCGGACCATCTGCGCACCCATATTTTCAAATCGGTCGGCAAGCCCTATCTCTTTCGCAACAGTGACTCCGTCTTTCGTGATCGCAGGCGAGCCGAACGATTTCTGAATCACAACGTTGCGGCCCTTCGGACCAAGCGTCACCTTCACGGCATCCGCAAGCGCATTCACACCGCGCAGGATGCGCGCCCTCGATTCTTCACCGATAACAATCTGTTTCGCCATGGTCAGCCTAGATATTTGTTCAGCAATTCGTCCACCTGCTCGACGATCTCTTTGTCATACCCTTTGCGGTCGTCATCGATTTGCTGGTTCGCTTCCGTCAACCAATCCGAAACCCGGTCAATCAGCTCCCGGGTGTTGAGTGTTTGCTTGATCCGAAACGTCGCTTCCGGTTTGAATTTCTCGCGCACCGGAAGGCCTGGCGCGGGAAGCAGGCAGACCAACACCTTGAGTTTTGACCGCAGGTAGCTCGGGGCGTTTGCCGCAAGTCCGTCTGCCAGGCGGGCGAGCGCCTCCGCGTGCCCGCGCTGGCTCGAAATTGCTTCGGATTCGACGATGACACCCTGCATGTACTTCCAATCCGGTGAACCTTCCTCAATCAACTCGACTCCTCGATTTAGGTGGTTGAAATAGACTCGGTTGTCGTCCAAAACGTATCCGGCCAACCTGCTGTCGATAGTTGCATTCACCTCTTTTTTAATTTCAAGTAACTCGGTGGACTGCCCGGGACCATTGAAAGGAATCCAGTGGTCAAGGCCTGTGGTTGTCTGACCCTCGGGAGGCCGCCAGTCAGTAAAAACAAAGAATCTGGTCTTCTTTCGATCTTCGGGTGGCAGGGCCAAGGTCCACTTCTCCTTACAACAGCTTGCGAATTTCGACTACGTCACTGCGCACACTGGCGTCTAAACCAACCAGGTTGTTCAAATCGGGCCTCGTCACTCCGTCATACCATTTCCAATAGGCACCCATGTGGTCAGACAAGGCTTTTGCTTTCTCCGAGATCGACCGCTGAACTCGGCCGCCCGCCTTCAATTGATCGAGGATCCCGGTTGTTGCCTTCTTCATCTTTTCATGACCGGCGGGGTCCAACTTATTTTTCGTTTCAAGACGCTCTACTAACTCCTTCCAAACCACGCCATACCGTCTTACATCCTTGAAATCGAAGGCCTCCAGGTTTCCAGAAAATCCCAGCTTGAATGACGTCACTACGGAAATAAGGCCTCCGCTCACTGCCACTCGCAGCACTGTCGGCCAAGTTGAACCATGAAATAGAGCGAGAAAGGTCCGCCAATGGGGTAATCCGCTTGTGAATGTTTTCCATAACAGCGCGTAAAGCAAGCACACACAAGCGGTTGTTCCGATCGACGCCCGCAACGTTTGCTTCACATTCATGAAGTAGTTGTCGATCGCGAAAAAGACAGGTACAAAATTCAAACCGAACCCGATGGCCAGCAGCAACAAGCTTTGCGATACGGAAGGGGCTCGCGGGTTTAGAAATGCGGCAACTTTATCCGGCACATCGGTGAAATAGTGAAGGACGCCGGCCAAAACAAGAAGAAAGAAGTAGACGGACAAATTAGCCACTGCGTCCTTACCCGACGGGACGTAAAAGAGCGAGAGAAAGCTCCGAAGCACTTTTCCACCAGACATGAAGCGGATACCTCGGCATCGATCCGGCCACGGAAGAAGCAACCGTATCGGAATTTTCTTAGCTCGGCAAGTGCCTTCCGAACTACAAATGAAGCGTTATCTTGTACTTTTTTTAAGAAAACCGCTATCACCGGTGCCACATCGATTTTGAACGCTTATTGGGGCAATAATATACTTGACTCAGTGGAGTCGAGCGCAGATTTCACGGCATATATCTTCATCTATTGTCCTCCACGGTCTTCATCGCGTTCGATACATCCCGGCTTTACATGGCCCACTATCTCCTCACATTAACCTCGCTAGCAGAGGAGTAAAGCGCAGATTTCTACTAAAATGTACTATTAAAGAGATTCGGCTTATGCTTTAATAGCGATAACACTTATTAAAGCGAGCTTGCATAGCACAAGTGGTTGCGGAGAAACACTCCAGGCTGGGCACTTACGTCTCTACAACCACGGCGGGCGAGACTGTAAGGGCTTTTGTGCCTCAACCCTTACCTCCAGAGCCTCTCGTCTATCTCAGCGGGCTTTACCAACAGCTATTGAGCATTGAATAATATAGTTACACGGGAAAGAGCTCGGCTTGTTGCCAGAAGGCCATGATCAGGGTTGGGCGGCGGCGCATGCGTTTCAGGGCGCGGATGGCGTGCAGGCTCAGCTCGCCCAGGTTCTTGGGACAAAGATTGGCGACCTCGTGCTGCTTCAGATGTCCCCAGATGTATTCGGTCGGATTGCCAAACCCGTAGCGATGGGACTCACCAATAGATTAATCCCATGGAGGCGCGAAGGGTGCACCAATGGATGCGGAAAGACGAGAAGACTCAACCCGCCCGCCAAAGCACCCAGAAGCACATAGCTTGCTGAGGCAAGCACGGGGTTTACAAAACGGAATTTCTCGAAGGCCTTGGCTATCGCCCGTAGAACAAGGTCTAGAACAACAGCCATGACGAGTTCGAAAAGGAACTCGCCAACCAATTCCAAAAACATCTCAAGCAGAAGTTCGATCATTTGCGAAGCGTTATAAACCTTCAACGAATAAAGCATCTTCGTCAACTCCTGATTTGTCGGCGAGCCGGCCAAGTCTCATCCCAGAATTCGAGCTTTTCCGGTTTGCGTTTTACCAGGGTTGAGGACTCTGTTGGTATACTTCGGACAGAGCCAAGAAATGTCCAGTTTCATCCGACCCAAACGCCGACCGCCAACCGAGGAAGAGCGAAAACTGCTCGAATGGCTTTTAGCGAATGGCAGTCCCGACGCCAAGCCGTACCGCTCGCAAGTTGCGAATGTGAATGTTGTCGGTGGATGTACATGTGGTTGTCCTTCGATAGATTTGGCGCCCGGTGATCGCGAGGAGCGAAAAACAGGGCCATCAATGGTCTTGGCGGAGTTCGTTGGAAAAACACCTGAGGGCATCGAGGTGGTGGTCATTCTCCACGCCCGTGAGGGAGAGATTTCGGAGCTTGAAGTTTACTCAATGCCAGATGTGAATGGCCCGTTCAACCTGCCGCGTATCGAGTCTCTGGAACAATACTGAGTCCAAGCTTCGACCAGTCGCATAACCGGAGACGGTGAGATTTAGCAGATCGGCACATGCCCCGGAACGGCGTTTACCCGGCGTTGACCTACCAACGTCGCTGCACTGTCAACTC
The DNA here is from genome assembly GCA_049516615.1 of Candidatus Acidiferrum sp. Taxonomy (GTDB): domain Bacteria; phylum Acidobacteriota; class Terriglobia; order Acidiferrales; family UBA7541; genus Acidiferrum. The sequence continues at coordinate 24,310 of JBEKSZ010000073.1, forward strand.
TCTAGACACGAAAATCATTGGCGGGCTATCCTCACGGAAAACATGAGAGCCAAAGCATTCAAGATTGTGGCGTGGACTCTCGGAACTGGAGCCAGCGTATATCTGATTACAGACGGCAAGAGGATGTCACAGGACCCTGTTGAACACGCTGTGATTGGCGCGGGTATCGGACTGCCGGGCTTCGGTAGTGTCTCAGTTTGAATTTTATTACCCTCCCCATTAAGTTTTTCCGGCTCTGCACAGGAATTCGTAGAGACCCGCATTTTAGGCTGCTTTCTTAAAAACGATGAATTCGGTCTTGGTGACCGCCATGCGCTGCGCCTTGAGTAGCAGATAGGCGAGATTCTTATAGGACCGAATGCCATCAAAGCGCACTCTTAGGTCTCCATAGCTGCGGGTGAAGGCACGCTCCACATCGTGAGCGAGGACGAGGTTGTCGCCTTCCGGATGTTGGTACCGGAATGCAACGAGATTTTTGGGATCGAAATAGTTCGCAGACCATTTGCACTCGATGGCTACTGGCCTCTTTCGGTGGGTCGCGATGACAAAGTCCACCTCGTGCCCGCGCTTGTCGCGCCAATAGAACACTTCTCGGCTCTGCGAGCGCGCCATAATTTCATTTAGTACGAAATGCTCCCACAACGTCCCAAGGTCATCATCACGCAAGTCCTGCCAGCCTCGGCAGTAGCAAATGAAACCGGTATCGAAGCCATAGACTTTAGGCGCAGCGACTATCTCAGTGGGCCGACGAGCGCTGAAGGGGCGAATGACATGCGCAACGAACGTTGCCTCAAGAACGCGGAGATAGTTTGTGATGGTTGGCCGGCTTACCTCGCAAGGGCGGGCAAATCGAGTGGCGTCAAAGATGCCGCCGCTTTGTGCCATAACCAGCTCGGTGAATCGCTGAAACGAATCTCGCCGCTCCAGACGGAAGAGTTCCTGGATATCCTTAGCCCAGTAAGCGTCCATCCATTCCTGAAAGTCGCGTTCCGGGTGTTTCTCCGGCAGAAAGAAGGGAGGAAGGCCGCCCCGCAGAAAACGGTGCTTTAGGTCTGTCTGGTTCGCGTCGTCCATGTCGAGAAGGCACATTGGAGCCAGCCAGAGGTCCCTCTTCCGTCCCGCCAACGTGTCTCTGAATTTTTTCGAAGCTCCCAGAGTGGAAGAACCAGTCGCCACAATGTGTGTGCGTGAATGATGGTCGGCTGCAATTTTGAGCAATTCGGACGGGTTCTGTAGCCTATGGATTTCATCGAGCACGATGCGCTTGCCGACCAGACCGTCGAGAAAGCTCTCTGGATCAAGCATCATGCGGCGAACCCGAGGGAGTTCACAATCGAAATATTCAACTTCGGGGAGATCCTGACAAAGGCAGGTTTTTCCAACCCGCCGCACGCCAGCGAGCCAGACAACAGATCGCTCCTTCCATGCGCGTTCGAGCAGTTTCAGCCAGAATCGCCTGTGTACCATACGAAGCTATAGTTACACATAGTAGCACTAAACGCAACCGCATTTGCAGCGCGGCGTGAGAAGATTGTGCCGATGAGATTGTATCGATAGGTACGAACGGCATCGAAGCCGCTTGGCTCTTGGAATTTTCGTGCATGACCGGATAACGGACTCGACCTGCCGGAACCATGCCCTACTGATGGTCGAAATAGGGAAACTAGGACATCATTTTTCCCGGTAGGTTCTCCGACAGAGGCAGAAGTTATGTTATTACTAATTATGTAATCTTATCTATTTAATTATGGCGGAGAGGGGGGGATTCGAACCCCCGGTAGGAGTTTTAGCCCCTACAACGGTTTAGCAAACCGCCGCATTCAGCCGCTCTGCCACCTCTCCGCGGCCAACGTCTCGAAGCATTGTAGCTTATTACTGCAATTGGTGACAGTCCCTCTTTCCTTTGCCGCATTTTGGTGCACACTGTCAGCAAATTGTAACCAAACCCTTCGAGCTCCGCCACCGCGCCATGCTTTTCAATGATCCCGGTCGCGGCATCTGCTATCGCAGCCGTGGGGATATAACGGCGATTGAGATAGCGAACTTCTGCTTCGCCGTCAGCGGCGGCCAACGTGTGGGAAGTCGGCCGCGCATAGATGAGCCGGTCATTCGAGGCCCCTTTTATAGCCGTCGATACCCCGCGTTTTTTTGTTGGACGGTTTCGCCCTGCACTCCATTTGCTGGTGAGCCTACCTGCGTGAACGTGTGAAAAGCCGGCGTCACGCATTTGGCGCCAGGCCATAGAGTTCAGAAATCACCAATTAACTCTTTGAATTCCCGGCACGAGGTCGAAGTGGCGATCGCGGCTAAGGAGGGGAAGCACGTGCTGCCTGCAGAGCGCCGCGATCCAAACGTCATTTGAAGGAATCGGTGTGCCGGCTCTCTTCAGCTCGCTACGAACCGCGCCATACGGGATGGTCGTTCGCTCCTCTACCTCGAGGATTCGAAAGTTCGGCAGATATTCCGTCAGCCATTCCTCGTACTGCCGCCGATTGCGAGAATGCGAAATTCCGTATCGATATTCACCCAATACGATTACGGGGATGGCGATTTGAACTGCCTTTCGAAGTAAAGGCCCGAGCGCCGGATCTCCTTCGGCGACGGCTGAAAGAGCATTGGTGTCCAAAATCAAATCCGGTCTTCAGCTTCGATCTGTTCGAATTCCTCGTCGATGATCCGGTTGATTTTGGGGGAATCCTTGCGCAGATGCCGCAGCTTACCGAAAGCCTTCATCCAAGGCTTTTCCGTTGTTTTTGTATTAGCGACCAGCTTGCCCTTAACCGCCTCGGTCACGTACTCCCGGAACGGAATTCCTCGCTCCGCTGCCGCTGATTTCGCTCGGCGAAATATGAGGTCGGGGATCTCCAAAGTCGTCTTCATGCCTTCATACTCCCATATTTATGGGAGAAGCGTCAAGCCGTGGCCTTCGTAGGCCTTCGGCGCCAGACGGCAGAGGCGGGAAACCCGGAATGGGGACGGGAGTTGCAGGATCGCTGCAGGTACTCAATCCAATCCGAGCGCCTCGTTGAGCGCTCCAAGAAGTGCCGTGTCGCTGAATGGTTTCAGGAGAAATCCCTTAGCCCCTCGTTCTAACGCTCGCCTGCGAACCGTGTCGTCTCTTTGTGCGGTTATGAAGATGATCGGAATGCTCTGTCCTCGAGCCTTCAGTTCCTGCTGGAGATCAAATCCGGTCATACCCGGCATGGCGATGTCTAGCAAGAGGCATTTCGTTTGGCTAAAACTACCAGAGACGAGGAACTCCGCTGCGGACGGGAACGCTCGAACGTCAAACGCGAGCTCCTCGAGTAAGTCCGGTAGCGACTCGCGGACGGATTCATCGTCATCGACAACCGCAACAAGTGGATGGTGAAAAGTGCTCCTTCCGTCTTGCGACCGCATAAGACAAGAATGCGGCGGCAAAAGACGCACGTCTATTGGACTTAAGTATTGGTACTCGAGGGAATGGAAAAGAGAAATGTTGAACCCGGACCATCGTTCCGAACGGCCCAAAGACGTCCGTGATGGCTCTCGATGATGGAGCGGCTGACCGAGAGCCCAATGCCCATGCCGTCGCCCTTTGTCGTGTAGAAGGCTTCGAAGAGCTTTTGTTCGATTTGGGGAACGACGCCGACACCCTTATCTTTGACGCTGAGGAGCGCCCCACCTTCTTCGTCTCTTTCGGTTTTGATCAGCAATTCCCTCGGACGATCGTCAACGTTCCTCATGGCATCGCAGCCATTTTTTAAGAGATTCAGGATAACTTGCTCGATCTGAATTCGATCACCCCAAACAGGTGGCAGATCGGCGGCAAGGTCCAACTGGAGAATGACTCTGTTTCGCTGTAGCTCGCTTGCGGATAGCGCAATCACTTCCTTGGCTGCCTCATTCAAATCGAACCGCTCAAATGACACGCTCTTTTTACTGAACAAGGCGCGCAGCCGCATGATCACTTCCGACGCGCGGTGGCCGTCGCGAATCGTCCGCCTGGCGGTCTCCCGTGCTCCTTCAAGATTCGGAGGATTGGCGTCCAGCATCCGAAGGCACGTACTGGCGTTGGTGACGATGCCCGACAGCGGCTGATTGACTTCATGCGCAATCGCTGCGGCGATCTGCCCCATCGTCATCACCCGGGTCATATGCTCGATTTCCGCCTGCGCCTGGCGCAATCTCTCCCGCGCCTCCTCGGCCCGCTTTTGTTCTCTCAATTCAAGGACAAAAGCGACACCCTCGTTCCCGCCCGTTTCAAACAGCGCTCCGCCAACCACCACGGGAGTGCCGTCTTTCCGGATAAACTCTTTCTCGTACGGGCGGCCGTCATCTTCCGTTGTCAGCAGACCGCGGCCAGCGGAGTCTGCTTGCGTAATTTCAAGGATCGTTCGGGCGAGTGCCTGCAGAATGGTGGTCGGCGAATCGGCCAGTGCGCTTACGAGTGCCACAAGAGCGCGGTTTTCCTTCTCGTGATGCGGCGGACGCGACGGGCGACGATATAACTCCTCCGTGCAGAGGATCGATTCTAGCGAAGCCTCGCCCAACGCAATCGAAGTTTCCCGTGGAATATCGTTTTGCAAGTTTCCAGTCTCGGTCATGTTTCCACCTCCATAGAGTGTGTTCACACCGAATCTAGGAGTTCCAATCCCTGTAAAACCAGTGGCCTGTAGGCCACGTGGCCGATTCGAATTTTTTGAGCTCCTCTAGACGGTCCTACCTGACGCTCGGTCACTGCCCGCCGGATCTGGTGCCGCTGCAACATTCCCCCTCTAGCTAGATAGGCGAAAAGCGGCGAGGATTTTGCGCGTCGGCGACAAACTTTTTTTGCGCCCGGACCACTCTCCCGTCACCAGTGCGAGACGGGGCGTTTTGAAGGCGTTCCGGCACCTCAGCGCTCGGCCGTCGTCTTACGGGTTTGCCGAACGCTGCGGCGTTGCGCCGACGGGACCCGATCCCGAACTACTTACATCATCCCGGCGAGGTGAGATAGAATTTGACGGAATTGTCTGAAGATCAGCCCATTACGACTCTCCTGCGGGACTTGGCCGCAGGAAATAAAGGCGCCCTCGATCGCCTGATGCCCCTCGTGTACCCCGAGCTGCAGCGGCTCGCACGGGGATACATGCGCAACGAGCGCCCGGGCCACACTCTGCAACCGACGGCCCTGGTCCACGAGGCTTATGCCCGGCTCTTAGAGCAGAGTCAGCCGGAGTACAACAGCCGGGCGCACTTCATGGGCGTCGCGGCGCACATCATGCGCCAGATCCTGATCGACCATGCGCGTGCGAGTAACGCTGAGAAGCGCGGCGGGAAAGCGGCAAAGGTCCCTTTCGATCAGGCCGCTGATATGGTCGCAGAACGGTCCTCCGCCATGATTGCGATCGACGACGCGCTGCAGGAGTTAGCCCGCAGGGATCCCATAAAGGCGCAACTGGTCGAGATGCGATTCTTCGGAGGCATGACGGCTGAGGATTCCGCCGAGGTTCTGAAGATCCCCGTCGCCCAGGTTCGCCGGCATCTTCGTGTCGGGCAGGCGTGGTTGCAACGCGCGTTGGACGGGACTGCTGAACCCGCGAAAAAAAATTGACGCCGGGCGCAAAATCCAGTGCCCTTTTACGCCTCTACCATTAGAACGGGTATTTTAGGCCGAGGAATACGCCTTGCCGGACGAAAAGTGGGACTGGATCCAGGGGATCTTCCTGGAGGCCGTCGATCTGCACCCATCGGAGCGCTCCCCTTTCCTCGATCGGAGGTGCAGCGACGACCGCGAAGCGCGCATGGAGGTCGAGTCGCTTCTCCGTGCTGACGCGACCGGTGAATTCGCAGTGCGGGCAGCAATCGAATCGGAAATCGCCTCGATGCTCGATGAGTCTTCGCTCGTGGGCGTCCGATTGGGACCATACCGGCTGCTCAAGGAGATCGGTCGCGGCGGAATGGGCGCGGTGTATCTTGCCGACCGTGCCGACGGACAGTTTCAAAAGCAAGTGGCCGTCAAAATGGTGCGACCGGGTCTCGATACCGAGTTCATCCTGGCGCGTTTTCGACGGGAGCGGCAGGTCCTCGGTCGCTTCGATCACCCGAATATCGGAAAGCTACTCGATGGTGGCACGGCGGCGAATGGTACTCCTTACTTTGTAATGGAGTACATCGACGGGGAATGGATCACCGGCTATTGCAAGTCGAGAGCCCTTGGTGTCGAAGACAGGCTTCGCCTGTTTCTTCGCGTCTGCTCCGCGGTTCACTACGCGCATTTGCAGTTCGTGGTGCATCGCGACCTCAAACCCGGAAACATCCTCGTCGACTCTAAAGGTGAACCCAAACTGCTTGATTTTGGTATTTGCAAACTGCTCTATCGTGACCACGATGGCGACCAGACGAACACCGTCACCATCGGCACGGGCCTCATGACGCCGCAATATGCCTGCCCCGAACAGGTTCGCGGAGAGCCGGTAACCATCGCGTCCGATGTGTATTCGCTTGGCGCTGTCTGTTACGAACTCATGACCGGAGCGCGTCCGCATATTTTCCCTGAACTCACGCCGCAAGTGGTGGAGCAAGTCGTGTGCCTGCAGGACGTGCTCGCGCCGAGCGAGGTGGCCCGCCGGGAAAGCGCCAAGCTGGCGGCACAATTGCGCGGCGATCTGGACACCATCATCCTGCACGCCATGCGAAAAGAGCCGGCAAGACGCTATGAGACGGTTGAACGTTTCGCCGACGACATACGGAAGCATCTCGCGGACGAGCCGATTACCGCCCGGCCAGATCATCTCCTCTACCGCTCGGGGAAATTTCTTCGCAGGAACAGGCTCGCCATGGGAGTGGGACTGGCCCTCGTGATTGCGTTCACGGCCGGCTTGTTCAGCAGCGAATTGCGCAACCGGGTGCTTCCGGGCGGACCCGGGTCGGCTCGGTCGCCGCTCGCGACAGATGGTGAGGTCGGTTCACGGCTACAGCGGGTTGAGTTGCTGGTGGTACTCGGAGATTCCTATGCGCGGGAACATGACTGGAAGGAAGCGCTCCTCGCGTACCGCCAGGCGCAGGCCCAGGTCCCTGATCGCGTTGCTCCTGATGACCAGACCTTGCGGGCCTGGCGCGACCGGATTTCTACGGGCATCACGCTGGCCGAGGAACAGCAGCGGATGAACGGGCAAAAGTGAGAACCACGTGACCAAAATCGTCAAGATTTTGCGCCCTGGCAAGTGGAGTACGACGTGACCCGGCGGCAGAAGCAGATCGTCTCCGAAACCTTCCCGCTAATCCGGGAGATGGCGATTCCTGTCTCCCTGCTCTTTTACGGGCGGCTCTTCGATCTCGACCCGTCGCTACGCCAGTTGTTCAAAATCGACCTGAAAGAGCAATCGAAGAAGCTGGTCGCCACGCTCGACGCTCTCGTCGAGGGTATCGACGATTGGGAGAGGATCGTCCCCGCATTGCGCGAATTGGGACAGCGCCATGCGGGTTACGGGGTGAAGGAAGAACACTATGACACAGTGTGTTCGGCGCTGGTCTGGGCGTTCGGCCAAGCCCTGCAACCCGGCTTCGACATCGAAGTGCGTGCTGCCTGGACCGCCGTTATCCAGGCCGTCAACGAACAGATGAAGATGGGCGCCGCCACGGTGCCTCCCAGCTAGCAGAATCCGGCACCGGTCCGCCGATCACATGGCCGGTCGGGCGCGCTTTCCGTATGCCGAGGGAGGTGTGTCCACCTGCATTTCGCCGCAGCGGCGGGAATCGGCGGGTGTGCCCGACGGTCCTCGCGCTTTCGTCTTTCCCCGCTTCACGTTCGTTCGACGGATGGGTTCGCAGGCTTGATGGCTCTGGTTGAGCTGCGCACCACAAGTTCAGGTTCGACGGTGATCTGTTTCCGGAAGCGTTCTGAGCCGTTGAGCTGGTTTAAAACACACTGCGCGGCGATCCGGCCCATGTTGGACATGGGCTGGCGAATGGTCGTGAGGCGCGGGGTGCTGAAGGCCGCGAGCTTGATATCGTCGAACCCGATCACCGAGATGTCGTCGGGCACGCGCAATCCAAAGTCCTCGAGCGCGCGCATGGCTCCGATGGCCGCGAGGTCATTGAAGGAGACCAGCGCGGTGAAGCGGTGCCGGCTCGAGAGCAGGCGCTGCATGACGGGGTAGCCCAGTTCCGGCGAAGAAATGTCCTGATCGAGTTGAACGATGAGCTCCGGCCGCAGCGGAACACCGATTTCGTTTGCCACATGAACGATACTCTGCCAGCGTTCGTCGGAATCGGAACTGAAAGGCTGGCCGCGCATGAAGGCGATATTGCGGTGTCCGAGGGAATGCAGGTGAGTCAAGACCAGCTCTGCGGCGAAGCGGTGATCGAGGACCACGTTGGTTATTCCGTTGATGGACCTATGTCCGGCTACCGCGACGGCCGGTACGGGGAAAGAATGTTCAAGCGCGGTGTCAATGGCGATGAGCGCTTCGGCACCGCGCCCGAGCAGCATCTGGCTGTACTCTTCGACAAGATTCTTCCTGTGCCGGTGATGGGCGGTGAAATAAAAATAACCCGCTTCCATGAGATGGTCGCCGATGCCGCTCATCACCTGAGTGTGGTACCCGTCGCCAAGCTCCGGCACCAAAATTCCGATGGTGAGCGTGCGGCGATTTCGCAGCGAGCGCGCGAGAAGGCTGGGCTGATAATTGAATTCTTTGGCAGCCGCTTTGATGCGGTCGCGAGTGGCCTGCGGGATCGAACGGCCAGGAACTTCGTTTAGAACGACCGAAATTGTCGCGGGATTCAGTCCCAGATGTTCGGCGAGTTTTTTGAGGCCAATGGGCGCGTTCTTCGGCGGTTGCTTCTTTTTCATTGCCAGATTTTCCAGGCGGGTGGTCGCACCGCTTCTAACGGAAGGGGCAATTCTATCCCTGATTTCCATGGAAAATTAGCAGATTCGTGCTCGGCGAGAGATTCTCGTCGCGGCGCGGAGGCGCTGCGCGCGCGACTCGGGAAGGAGACTCGCGCAACGGTCGCCGGCTACCACGTGAGCGTGGTAACCGAGTCCCGTTCGAGCGCCACGTCAAGCGTCTGCCCGGCGGCCCGGCATTGCACCTGCTGCCTTTCGCCACGATTCGTCAGCACGAGAACGAGGCTTCCATCGGGGTTTTGAAACGCAACGTGGTCGATGTTGCTTAAATCCCCCTCTGACGCGACGACACGCGCTCCCCGGCGGACCAGCTTTGAATAGTGCGCCATGGCCCAGTATTGGCCGCTGCGCGTCAACGATTGATTCCTTGAATCGAGGGTCAGAAGACCGCCACAGGGAAAGGGACCAATGTTGGGTCTGCCCTTTTCGTCCAGCAGGAAGTTCCACCCCACGATACAGCGCGCCCAGTTCCGCAGGATTTGCGTAAATTGATGCGACCACTTTGCCCAATCGGTCGCATAGTCCGCGCTGCTGATATCAGGACCTCCTTCGGTCCAATAGGCGCTTTTGCTCGGGAACAGGTCGTGCACCCGGGTCATTACCTCCGGAGTGCCGGCATAACCGTGCCAGGCGATGCCGTCGGCATACTTATTGACGGCGGGGTCATTCAGTTCATCGATGACTCTGCCCGCCAGACTGTAATTGTGGTCGAGGATCCAGATTTTGGTGTCCAGTGCCGTGCGCTCGAGCGCCGGTCCGAGATGCTTGGCGACGAATTCCATCTCATACTCCTGCCCCCATAGTGCCGCCGGCATTCGTCCGTCCTGGTCGGTGTCCACCTCGTTTTGTATGGTCACGGCATTGATCTTCACGCCTTCCGCGGCATAAGCGCGCAAGAATCGCACGAAGTAATCCGCGTAGCTCGCGAGATACTTTTTCCGCATGGAGCCGCCGAGCATGGATCCGTTGGCCTTCATCCATCCCGGGGGACTCCATGGCGTCGAGAAAAGGAACATCTCTGGGTTTGCTTCCTTCGCGGCGCGCAGTACCGGCAGGATGTAGCTCCGGTCGTGCTCGATCGTGAATTTGGTCAGATCCGGGTCAGGGTCGAGGCTCTCGTCGAAATTGTAAGTATTGAGAGAATAGTCGCTCGCGCCGATACAGGTGCGGCCGACAGACAGCCGCAGGCCGCCCTCGCCGAAGAGTTCGGAATAGAGAGCCTGCCGAGCATCACGGGGCATTTGAGAAAACAGAAAACAGGAAGCGTCCGTGAACGCCGCGCCAAAGCCGAGAAATTCCTGATACTGCTTGGCAGGATCAACCTGAACAGCAGGCAAAGACTCGCCGCCCGGGGCACGCCACTGCAGCTCCCCAATCGCCTGATACTTACGGTCGGAGCTGGTAGACCAGGCACGAACCTTGCCGGCCTCGCGCGACCAGAGCAGCGAGGGACTCGTCGCGGCAAGGGAAGCCGCGGTGGCCAACCTAAGAAACTCTCTGCGTGTACTTCCGTTCATTGCCTGCTCCTGGTACTGGTGGCGGATCGCCCGTCCTTTAGATAAAACGATTAACTCGTCCAGACAAACGATTGTTATAAGGTTAAACCATCATTTCTCTTTTTTGGCAACAGTTAAAGAAGGGCTCGGCACAGAAGACCAGTCCTTGCGTTAGTTCATAAGACAAACGTTTATCTAAATGGAACGCATTGCATTTTTTTCTTGACAAGCACGCCGTGCCACGTTTTAAATGCTCCAGCGATAGTGCGTAACCATTAGGAACTGACTAAGACAACCGTTTGCCTAAGTCTATAGCAACTCGGGCAGGCGGCTCTTGGTGGTGCCTGGCGGACGGCTGGTCTCCGTCGTCCCGTTCCTGTGGTGTGGTGTGTCGGGGTGAGGCTTTTATCTCGCGGTGGGAAGGGTGGATCAAAATGAGAAGCGCAATTCGCGTGGTTTTCCTGTTGCTTGTTCTACTTTCGGTAACCAGGGGTGGGCTGGCGCAGAGCACCAACTCGGGCGACATTCGCGGAACGGTGATGGACCCCTCCGGGAGCCCCGTGGCCGGCGCAACGGTTACGCTCACAAATATCGATACGGGCGAGTCCAAAGACTTCACGACCAACGCCGACGGTATCTACGACACGGTTTCGACCCGGCCCGGGAACTACAATCTTACCTTCAAGAAGGACGGCTTCAAGGAAGTCACGCGTGGCCCCATTGTGCTGCAGGTGTCCATCATCACCGAGGACGCCACCCTGCAGGTCGGTCAGGTCAGCGAGGTAGTGCACATCGAGGCGAATGGCGCGCCGTTGCTTGAAACTGAAACCGCCGAGCAGGGCACCATTTTTGAGGCCAAGACCATTAGCGAATTGCCTCAGATCGGCGCGGGGATCACCGGCAATGACTGGGCCAATTTCAATATTTTGCTGCCTGGAGCGGCGGGGTCTCCTACGGCCCCTGCGTCAGAGGGCAGCGGGGCCTATAATGCCGGCGACGCGGTTTCCATCAACGGCAACCTCCCGAACTACGCGAACTATCTGCAGGACGGCGGCGTGGTGCAGTTGCCGGT
>JBEKSZ010000074.1:0-24190 GCA_049516615.1 Candidatus Acidiferrum sp.
GTCCGAGGCCGGGAGTCTGCAACGCACGCTCGTACCAGATAGCGGCCATTCCCGGCTGGCCTCTTTCAATGAACGCCAAGCCGAGCAGCGTGCAGCATTGCATGATGTAGCGAAATGGCCGGCCGCGGTCGCAGGCCTGCGCCACTTTCTGAAATTCGCTGATGGCTTCCTCGACCAGACCCATCTCGCGATAGGCGACACCCAGGTTGTAGTGGGTTTCGAGGTCCTCGCCTTCAGAACCCATTTCGCCAAGTTCGGCGCGGAATTCATCGAAAACTTCCTGCAAGGGGGCGGATTCGCCCGAGGCCGCCGGAGTTTGTCCGTTGAAGCTGGCCTCGAGCGAGGCAGCGGCGCGCGTCTCGGCGGCTTGCTGGCTGAGATCGCCGATGCCCAGCTCACCCATTTCACTGGCAAGATCGGCCAGGAACTGGTCGGTCGTAAAGTTCGCGGCCGCGGCGTGCGCGGGTTCGGGCTCGGCCGGCGCGATGGGGACAATCGGGTGCTCCGGGGGTTTCTGGTCGTAGGCCGGCACCAGGGCTTCGTGGTCGAGGATCAGTTCGTAGTCCTGATCGAGCTCCAGTTCAAGCGGCGCATCGCCAGGCTCGGTCTCGGCCTGCGCCAGCGATTCCTGCCCTGCAGCAGCAGCCGGCTCTTCGGGCAGGGTGAGTTCTTCGACAATCGCGGGAGGCGGCGCGCCAAGATCGGCTTCAGAGGCAGCGGGCTCTTTGGTTGCGAACTCGGCGAGCGATATTTCCTCCACGGCAAGGGGAAGTTCTTCCTGAATTTCCGGTGCTGCTGCGGATTCTGGTGGCGCTTCGGGCTGGACGAATTCCGTTTCTGAGGATGCCGGCAGTTCCGCGGAAATATCGGCGAATTCGCTGTGCGGACTCGATACTTCGGGCGTAGCTTCGGGAATCTCGAATTCAGAAGGCTCGGCCGCATCGACCGACCAGGCCGGGGCTTGCGGCGCGTTAGCGGCAGCAGCCGGCAATTCTTCGCCGAGAGAAAACTCTTCGATTTCTTCCGGGCCCGGCACGGAAAATTCCTCGGTGGCCGGCTCGGCGGCGGCGTCTTGGGGAAGGGAAGGCGCGGGAGCTTGCGCCGGCTCTGATTCCAGCGAATTGCCGAGAAGCGAAGCCCATTCATCGGAAAGATCGACCTCGCGAAGTTCCTTTCCGGCAGAGACTTGGGAAGCACTGACTTCTTCCGGCGGACGTTCGGCAGCGCGAACCTGTGGCGCGGGCTCGCGCGCCGGAGGCGAAGCGGGTTCCGCGGATTCCCGGGCGGCAGGCGAAGCGGCAACCGCCGCAGGAGCGGCCGTCAACTCTTCGTCCGTGAGGCCGGCAGCGCGCTGGAAACGGCGGCGCAGCTCGCCGAATCGCTCGGCGCTGCGCGTGTCGCCGCGTTCCTGGTGAATTTGCTCGAGATGGGCGGCGAGTTCGGCCGTCCGGCGATCGTCGCCGGCGCCCAGCACAAAATCCAAGAGCTTCTCAAGCGTGGGGGTATGGCGCGGCGCGCGCCGCAGTATGGCTTCGAGCAGTCCGATGGCTTTCTGCGTCAGGCCATAGCTGGCAAAAAGATCCACGTCGGTGAGCGACTGGGCGATGAATTTTTCGGTTTCTTCATCGAGCGGCGCTTCTGAAGCCGCTCTGGACTTGAGGGCTGCGACCGGTGCCGGCGAAGGAAGATCGGGCCGCACCTTGGGCGCCGGGGCTTTGGGAAGTTCGACCTCGTGAGTTTCCGGCGGCGCAGTCGAAACCGTCTCCGCCCCGAGCAGTCCCATCTTGCGCAACAAATCGTTCAGCTTGCGTTTGGCGGAATCGCTTTCCGGTTCGCGGTCGACGAGCTGCTCGAAAACCTGCTTGGCGCGGTCGAACTGTTTGGCAGCCACCAGCGCGTCGCCAAGCTGCGCCAGGGCGTCCGGCAGACGGAAAGAATCGCTGGTGCGGCCGTAGGTATCGACCAGCCATTCGAGCGGCTCAATGCGTCCGGGAAGCCGCGCGGCCAGCTCGTTCAGCAGGCGGCCCACGACTTCGTGCTCGCCGGCGTCGATCATCGGAATGCGCGACTTCTCAAGGACGGCCATGGCTTTTTCGCCCTGGCCGGATTCAAGCAGCGCCTCGATCAATTTCTGCGTGGGACCGAAGTTCTTTTCATCGGCTTCGAACACCCGCATGGAGAGGGCCGTAGCCGGCTCCCACTTCGCGTTTTTCAAATAGAGATCGAGCAGCAACTCCGTTTGTTCGCCACCCTTTTCAAGGTCGGGAACCTGTTCGAGCAGGGCCATGGCAGCGGCCACATTGCCCTGCGCCGACGCGGAGCGGGCTTTGACGGTTAATGCCGCGAGGTTGTGCGGTTCAAGCTTCAGAGCCTTGTCGGCAAGGCGTTCGCATTCCGCGTGATCGCCGCGCGCAATGGCTCGCTGCGCGGCCGAGACATAGGTGTCGATGGCTTCGCGCGACTGCCCCATGGCCTGATACAGGTCGGCGAGGCGCACCTGGATGCGCAGATTGTCGGGCTCCGCCAAAAGGAGCTTTTTCAGGAGGCCCACAGCCTCGGGCTGGCGATTATTCTTCAGGTGAATCTCGGCCAGCTGCAGGAAGAGGGGACGAGCCTCGCTCATCACCCCTTGCTGTACATAGAGATCGGCGAGTTTTTCAAGGGGGCGAATTTCTTCAGGAGCCAGTTTGGCGATGCGTTTATAAACCGCGATGGCCTTAGTGAGAAAGCCGTCCCCAACGAAGATCTGCGCCAGCCTCTCGAAGTAGTCGATGGCCTGGAAGGTCTCGCCCTGGCGGATATACAGCTCGCCGACGGTCATCAAGGTGACCTGGTCGCGGGGCTCGAACTTCAGGATTTGCTGGTATTCGCTGATCGCCTGGGGAACTTTCCCCTGATTCAAGAGCTTCTGCGCGGATTCAACGAATTTGCTTTTGTTATAGGCCATGCGAAAACCGGGACGTGGAAAGATGCGGCCGCGTTCCGGCCGGGCTCTCCGTGGTGAAGCGTCCGAGACGTTCTCCTGAGCAACGCTGCGGAATCTAGAGGCGCCGAAACGCCATGCTCGTACGCTAGCAGGCGGGAAAAAGGCAAGTCAACGAACGCGGACGAAGGTGTGAGCAGGCAGTTATCCCCATGGCGGACAGGAAACTCCCCGGCGAAGACGAGGCGAAGCGGCGAAGAAAAGGTTTTCCGTCGATTTCCCTGGCCATTCAGAGCGGAAACGCAGTTTGCTCCGCGCCCGCGGCCCAGCAGCGTGATTCGCGGACCGGCGCGAACGACTGGCGATGCAGTGGCGACGGGCCGTGCTGGCGCAGCGCCGCCAGATGCTCGGCCGTGGCGTAGCCTTTGTGCTGAGCGAGTCCGTATTGCGGATAGACCGCGTGCCACTCTTGCATGCGCGCGTCGCGATGTGTCTTGGCCAGGATCGAGGCGGCGGCGATCGAAACGCTGCGCCCGTCACCGTGAATCAGCGATTTCTGCTCGATGAGCACATCGAGGCGCATGGCGTCGAGCAAGAGATAATCGGGGACGATGGACAGCTGGTCGAGCGCCGCAGTCATGGCCTGGCGGCTGGCTTGGTAGATGTTCCAGGCGTCAATGCGCTGCGCGTCGATTTCCGCCACTGCCCAGGCGATGGCGTGTTCGCGGATGCGCGGCGCGAGCTCGGCGCGGCGGTCGGGGGTGAGCTTCTTTGAGTCGTCGAGGCCGACAATACGGCGCTTGGGATTGAGAATTACCGCAGCGGCCACCACGGGTCCAAACAGTGCGCCGCGTCCCGCTTCATCGAGGCCGGCAATGCGCATCCAGCCCTGCTGGCGGGCGGCGCGTTCAAATCGGGAACAACACTGACGGGCCATCGAAGGGATAGTAGCACGGCGCCAGCGCCAACTTTAGCCGCCCGCGGCCTCGCGCGCCCGGCCAGCGCCCTTAAAACGCCTGGATGGTTTTGCGAAAAAAAAGGGACGGGCGCCCGGCCCGTCCCTTGCCTCTAAATGTTAACGCGAATATGGCAGCGCGGTTCTTAGGCCTTGGCAGCCGCGGGTTCCGCCGCGGTCTCCGCAACAGCCACTTCGCGGTCGGCGCGCTTGATGCGCGCGGCCTTACCCCTAAGATCGCGCAGGTAGTACAGGCGGGCGCGGCGAACTTTGCCCTTGCCCACGATTTCCACGGAGCTGATGGAAGGGGAATGCAGCGGGAAAATGCGCTCGATGCCTACGCCGAAGCTTACCCGGCGCACGGTAAACGTGGCGCCGGACGCCCGGCCCTTCTTTGAAATGACCACGCCTTCAAAAGCCTGCAGGCGCTCCTTTTCCTTCTCGCCTTCGCCTTCCTTGAGACGCACATTCACGCGCACGGTGTCGCCGGGGCGAAAGTCAGGGAGATCGGTGCGCAGTTGCGCGTCGTGCAGTTTCTGGATTACCGGATTCATGTTCGTGATTCCTTGCAGACCCACTCAGGCGGGGCATGCGCTCTATAGACAATCACTGATTATAGAGAATTTACAGCAATTTTCCTAGCGGTTTTCTCCGCCCGAGCCCTACCTTTTTAGCAAGCCGACTCGCCCTGGGGAGCCGCCTGGCCGCCTGCGGAAACCGCGGAGCGCCCGCCACGCCGGCAGGAACGCGCCGTGGCCCGCAACCCCACCCCGGGTCTTTCACTTCCTGCAGGTTAGCGTGTCGCCGACTGCCCAGTCCCCAGAACCTTTTTTCACCTCGTAATTCATGAGCAACTGGTTCGGGCCTGGGCTGGCGAATCTAAAGCGCTCTGTCACGGGCGGAGCAGTTTTGGCACTCTCCCCCAGCCACACCAGTTGCTTACCCACCCAGCCTGCTGAGGTGAACTTGCGCGTTCCCCCGAAATTGTCGTAGATGAACGCGACAAACTGCTTCGATTCCGCGTCAAAGCCCCACATCTCGAGAGCATGATAGCGATTGGGCGGCAAGTCATCGTGCCGGACGGCGAGCCACGCCCCTTCAAGATCCGGCGCGAATACCAACTGGGACTCGATCGCTTTGCCGCTCGAAGGAAACACGCCTTGGCAGGACCAGCGACCTGCAAAACCTGCCAGGGCTTCGAGCTCTGTTTTCAGTTGCACGGGACCTTGTGGCGTGCCGTTCGCCTGGCGGGCGCCCATCGTGAATCGTCCGCAAACACCCAGCAGCAGCAGCGCCAAAAGCGGGCCCGCAAAAACCATTCTCGCGCTTACGCCGCTCGAACGCACGCCGTAAATTCTCCCCTCCCCGCGCGTCACTCGGACCCGGACGGCACCATCCTCGGCCGAATGACGGTCTCCGAAAAGCGCTCCATCTCTTCCAGTTGCGGGCTGAATTGCAGCAGTACGAGGTCGACTCCCGCGGACTCGAAGGCCGCCAGGCGCTCACCGACTTGTTCCGCGGTGCCGACCAGGCCGGAGCGCAGACCGCGGTTGCTTACCGAATAATCTTCGAGAGAAACCTTTTGCTCGAGTTGCGTGCCGCCAAGCCATTGCTGGTAGTTGGCATAACCTGCGGCGGATTGGTGCACGTCGGTGATGCGCTTCAGCTCCTCCTGCGCTTCGTGTTCCGTCTCGCGCACGATGGCGTAACCGGCCACGCCAAATTTCAAGGGCCGGAGATGATGCTTGGCGCGGCGGGCTCTGAGATCGGCGATTTTTTCCGCCACCCGCTCCGGGGGATCGCCGTGCATCAGGTAAGCGTCGCATTTCTCGGCGATGAGCTCTTTGGCGGCCGGCGATTCCCCTCCGGCATAAAGCACCGGGCGGGGTTTGGAGATGGGCTTGGGCTCGAGAATGTTGTCGTCCACGCGATAGTATTTTCCGGAATAGGAAAAGCGGCTTCCCTTCCACACTCCGTCGAGCACATCGAGCCATTCGCTGGTGCGCGCGTAGCGGTCATCGTGCTGCTCAAACATCACCCCGTACTTGCGGGCTTCGTCGGCCCACCAGGACGACACCACATTGAGCGTCAGGCGCCCATTGCTGATGTGATCGATGTTGGCGGCTTGCTTGGCCAGCAGCGCCGGCAGATGGAACGTGGGCCGCACCGCAACCATCAGCTCGATCCGTTCCGTGACAGCTGCGAGCGCCGCAGCCGTTGAAAAGGCATCGAGCGAAGGTGCCTCCGGCCCTTTGATGTCGTTCAGGTTTAGTTCAGCGACCAGCGTTACATCGAATCCGATCTGCTCGCTGCGCTGCGCCACACGCTTCACATAGGGCCAGGTCGCCGCCATGTTTTCGTCGGTCACGTTGCGCAGCCAGCCGCCAAATACCGGGAGCCAGTAGCCGTATCTCATGCCGGCACTTTCACGGTGTGGATTGCCGGGACAGGTGCGGGAACCTCAGGCGAACTGTCTGATTCGTGCCTGACCGCTTCGGCAATAAGAAAATCTGCCAACCGCGCATAGGGATTGAAGCCCACAATGCGCACCGGATCGGCCACGAAATTGGACAGCGCATTGACATCGTAATAGAGCTGGCGGCCGGTCCGCTCGTCGATGACGTACTCGAGCCCTCCAACCTCCACATGGCCGAGAGCCATGATGCGTTCGACCTCCTCAATAATTTTTCGCGGCGGCTCGTAGCTTTCGACAGTCATTCCCGTTTTGGGAGCGTCGACCGGGCAGGCGATGCGGGTGAGTTCTTCGCCTCTCGTGCTCTGGCAGATATCCGCCGGGCACAAATTAAAACTTTCCCCGGTGATGTGTATCTGGATGCCGTACAGGTATTTCCCGCCGAGCACCTCGACGCGCGTGACGATGCCGTCGCGGGCCGTAAACGCTTCCTGAACGAGGGCCGTTGCATCGATGCCGAAGTAGAGACGATTCTCCTGTGCGGCATGGCCCAGGGCTTCGGGGGAACTGAAGCGCTCGATGCCGGCTCCGCTCCCGCCGATGTTGGGCTTGATCACCACGGGATAGCCGATCGCCGCCGCCGCAGAAAGCGCCTGCGATGGATGGTTGATGACGATGGCCTTCGGATACGGCAGCCCCAATTGGTCAAGATTGCTGAGCTGCTGGGCCTTGGAAATTTCATGGGCAAAACAGCGGTGGCCATTCACGACGCGCAGGCCTCGGGCTTCAAGGTGCGCCAGATAATTCAGAGTGTAAAAGATGCTGTGGCCGAGGCCGCGCTGCCAGGCCGAGGGGCTCATGCGATTGAAGAGCAGCGAATATTCGCTCTCCGGCGAAGACACCTCGTATTGATGATCGCCGGCGTAAATCCTGCGCCAGGGCACGCCGCGTTCGTCGAGTTGCTCAAACAGCGGCCGGAACCAGTCCGGATGCTCGTAATAAATGGCGATGGGTTTTTTAGGGTGCTGCGGATCGCCGTGTGTCGTTCCGTGCGGTGTCCCGCTCGATAGAGTGGTCATTGCACCAGGCCTTCCCTGTGGTCGCAACTTCGATCATCTCGTGAGATGTCCGCTGGCGGCAAGGGTTACGGCTCGAACCCTACCGGGCCAGGTCGGGGCGATTGCGCAGAGTCTTCTCGAGCGCTGCCGCCGCGCGCCATTTCGCGACTTCCGCGTGATGGCCGCCAATCAAGACTTCGGGAACGCTCCAGCCGCGATACTCGGCAGGCCGGGTGTAGTGCGGAAAATCCAGCAAGAGACGCGCCGCACCCGGGGGCTGCGCGGAAGGTGCACTCGAGGATTGCTCCCCGCGCGCGGATTCTTCGTTATCCGTTGGCGCGGCGAACGATTCGTTTTGCGAGGAGGCCTCGTTGCCGAGCGCTCCCGGCAAAAGCCGCGTGACGGAATCCACAATCAGCATGGCGGCAAGCTCGCCGCCGCTGAGCACGTAGTCGCCAATCGAAAGCTCGTCGGTGGCCAAGTGCGCGGCTACCCGTTCATCCACGCCTTCATAGCGCCCGCAGATAAGCAGAATGCGATCGAGTTTGGCAAGGCGGCGCGCGGTTTCCTGGCTAAAAAGTTTTCCTGCGGCTGACAGCAAGACGATGGCGCTTCCCCGGTCCGGCGCAACCGGCTGCGCGGCATCGCCGACGCCGCGGCCGAGGAGCGCTTCGACAGCCTCGAAAAGCGGCGCGGGCTTGAGCACCATGCCCTCCCCGCCGCCAAAGGGACGGTCATCGACGGTGCGATGCCGGTCTTTGGTGAACTCCCGCAGATCCTGAATATTCACGCGAGCCAGGCCGGTTTCCCGCGCGCGGCGAACAATACCGTGCTCGAGCGGCCCGGCGAAAAATTCCGGAAAGATGGTGATGAGGTCAAAGCGCATGCTTTGCCAGTGTAGCCAAAGCCGCGCGCGCCGGCCACGGGCGCCGCTTGGAGTGCGCAGGAGTCGGGAGTACGAGAGGGCCGGTAGCCGAATCTGTTCCAATGGACAGCTTGCGTGCCCGCATTCATCCCCGCATCCTTTAACCTGCCATGGGTGTTTTGCGAGCTTTGCGAAACCGTCTGCGGATGTCTCCTGAGGACAGCCGGAATGCTGTCCGGTCGTCGATCGTTTTTATCGCGCTGGCGATGGTCCTCGCGGGATGCGCGGCGACGGGCGGCGGCAATCCGGCAGGTGGCGGGGGCGCGAACCCGACCATTCCTTCAGCGCCACAGGGAGTTGCCGCAACTCCGGGCAACGCGCAGGCAAGCTTGACCTGGAATGTGAGCAACGGCGCCACCAGCTATCACGTGAAGCGCGCCGCCGTGAGTGGCGGCCCGTACCGCCAGATCGCGGCTCCGACTTCTCTGGGCTACACGGACACCGGGCTGACGAACGCGACGGAATATTTCTACGTGGTGTCGGCGCTAAACTCCGCTGGCGAAAGCAGCAATTCCGCAGAAGTCAACGCGACCCCGGGCGCACCTGTCACCATTCCGCCCGCGCCGACAGGACTCGCGGTGACCGCGGGAAACGCCCAGGTGAGCTTGGCCTGGAGTGCCAGCAACGGCGCCACCGGCTATCACGTAAAACGCGCCACCGTCAGCGGTGGCCCGTATGGCCAGATCGCCGCGCCAAGTTCGCCGAGTTATACGGACAGCGGACTGACCAACGGAACAAAATATTTTTATGTCGTATCCGCGCTGAATTCCGCCGGAGAGAGTCCGAATTCGGCCGAAGCGAACGCCACGCCGGGTGCACCCGCGGCCGTACCTTCGGTGCCCCTGAACCTGACGGCAACCGCGGGAAATGCGCAAGTCGGGCTGCTGTGGAGCGCCAGCAGCGGCGCCACGAGCTATCACCTAAAACGCGCGACGGTGAGCGGCGGGCCATACACGCAAATCGCCGCGCCAACTTCCGCGAGTTACACGGACAGCGGGCTAACGAACGGAACAAAATATTTCTATGTCGTATCAGCGCTGGACGCTGCCGGCGAGAGCGCGAATTCCGCCGAGGCGAACGCCACGCCGTTGGCACCCCTCACCATTCCTGCGCCGCCCGCGGGCTTAGAGGCCAGTGCGGGAAATACGCTGGTGACTCTCAGGTGGAATTCGAGTCCCGGAGCGACGAGCTATAACGTCAAGCGCGCCACAGTTAACGGGGGTCCCTATGCGCAACTTGCCGCGCCCGCTTTGCCCCGCTTTAGCGACACCGGATTGACCAACGGAACCACCTACTACTACGTGGTTTCCGCGGTGAACAGCGCGGGCGAAAGCGCCAACTCCGGCCAGGTCAGCGCCACTCCTGCGGGCCCTGCGCCGAATGTCATAATCACCGTCAATCCCGCGCTCAGCCGCGCGATCTCGCCCTACATTTACGGGACAAACTTTTCATCCGGCGTTTCTGCCGGACCGCCGCTGCTGACCTTGGACCGCGCGGGCGGGAACCGCTGGACGGCCTACAACTGGGAGACGAACGCCTCCAACGCGGGCAGCGACTATCTATATGAAAACGACGACTACCTGAGCAGTAGCACGATTGCCGGCGAAGCGGTGCGCGCCTTTATCGCCGCAGACCAGGGCAACGGCCTGGCCAGTCTCATGACCGTGCAACTGCAAGGCCTGGTATCGGCTGATGAAGACGGCCCTGTAAGCGTGGCCAATCCTCCGGATCTCTCGCGGTTCAAAACCGTGGTGGACAAAAAGAGCACCGTTTCTGCGCTTCCCTTCACGAGCACTCCGGTTAGCACGGATGGTAATGTCTACATGGATGAATTCGTCTGGGCCCTGGACCAGAAATTCAGCGGCCAGGGAATTTATGGCAGCCATGCGGCACACCCGACCTTCGTGCAACTCGACAACGAGCCGGAGCTTTGGAACTCCACGCACCTTGAAGTTCAGGGACCGAATCCCGTCAGCAGCGACGCTTACATCGCCAAGACCATCGCGCTCAGCGAAGCCCTCAAAGACCAGTTTCCGGGCATGATTATTTTTGGCCCGGTGCACTACGGATTTCAGGGCATTTACAACTGGCAAGGAGAATTAAACGCCACGCCCGGCGGCGCGAACTGGTTCCCGGATAAATATCTTCCCGCGATCGCCAGCGCTTCGGCCACCTACGGCCGGCCGCTTGTGGATGTCTACGATTTCCACTGGTACGCGGAAGAATACGATTCGAGCGGAACGCGCAGCATTGATTTCACCGCTACGACGTTGAGCGATGCGCAGGTGCAAATCCTGGTTGAGAGCCCGCGCAACCTCTGGGATCCCACTTACACGGACTCTTACAACAGCAATCCATGGATCTACCAGGAACTCGGAAACACCCCGATCCAGTTGCTACCCAGATTGCAAGCAAAGATTGATGCAGAAAATCCCGGCATGAAGATTTCCCTTACAGAGTATGCCAACGGCGGCTGGAATCACATCGCGGGAACGATTGCGCAAGCCGACAACCTCGGAATTTTCGGGGCACAGGGGGTTTTCGCGGCGAACCTGTGGCCCACGAGCGGAACGTTCGCCTACGTGCTGGCGGGCTTCAGCGCGTACCGGGGATTTGACGGCGCGACCGCATGCTTCGGCGACACCTCGTTGCCAGCCACTTCCAGCGACGTCGCAAGCGTCATGGTCTACGCCAGCCTCGACAGCACCGCGCCCGGGCGCGCAGTATTGGTGGCCATCAATCGCTCGACCGAGAGCCAGGTCACGGAAATCAGCGGACTGCCGGTTTCCGGAACAGCCCACATTTATCAAATGACGGCGGCTTCGGCGCAAACACAGGTTTCGGCCGGCGGATCGGTGCAGCCGGTTGCCGCAGGAAGCATGTCTGTAAGCGCTTCGTCCTTCACCATCACCCTGCCGGCGCTGAGTGTCACCACGATCGACGTGCATTAGCGCGCCAGCGATGAGCGCGGATCAGCTTTTTACTTGCGCCGCGCGAAAGCGCGGGAGCCAGCGAGGAACCCGGCGGGAGTAGTCGCCGTATTGCGCGCCAAACACGCTGCGCAGACGCGGTTCTTCGTAAAACCGCACGAAGAGATGCGCACCGGCCATAAACAGGACGAGATAGAGCAGAACCGGCAAGGATCTAAAAAGGATCGCGCGTGAAACGATGACGCAGAAAACGCCGATGTACATCGGGTTTCTCGCGAAGCGGTAGAGCCCCTTGACCACCAGCTTTTTCGGTGGGTCGAGCGGCGCGGGCGTTCCCAATCCTTGCACCGAGAAATCCCAGGCACACCAGAGATAAATCGCGACCCCGGCGCACAATAGAAAATCACTGAGCAGCCCTTCCCAGAAAGCGCCAGCTCCTGGCGGACTTAAAGCGGCGCCCCGCCTTTGGCTGATTTCTGCCGGCAACCAAAAGCCGGCCGTGTAAGGAACAAGCGCGGTGAAGATCGCCGTCTTGATCAGCACCCAGAAAATTGTGCCGCGCCGCATACATCACTCCGGCCGGTAGAGTTCACGCAGACCCTCGGGAAGCCGCACCTCAATGCGCCGCGCCGCTACATCGATGCGCGTGCAGATGTCTTCAGCGAGGGGCACCAGGAGTTCGCCCTCCTCTGTTGCGACGGCGAGCAGCGGAGTGCCGCGAAGATCTTCCCCCGGAAACTCGACGCCCGCAACGACACCGAACAGCGAGGGAACCTGATCGACAGAACACGCCGGCGAGGCGAGCGCCGATGGCGAAGAAGCCAGCTCAAAAACCGAGCAGCCCACCAGATCGTTGACAAAGTAATGGCCCGCCGGGAGCGCAACGCGCTGTTCGATAGGCAGAACCACGTCCAGCCCGCGCAGTTTCTCCGCCTCATTGATGGAATTTATGCCTTCAAAATGGAAGACCGCCTGCCCGCGATGATTCTGGCTGAGCCAGCAATTCTTCACCGCCACGGCCCTCGGCGCGGCCTGAGGAAGCCCGGCAGAATGTTTAGGGTCGGACAAAAATACCTGCGGAAGTTTCGTGAGGCGTTCCGGAAAATCCGTCAGCAGCTCGGCGGCGAGTTCGCCTTTATTGCCGCGGGGACGGAGCAAGCGCGCGACGGTGAAGAAACGGGGATTCTCGGGCACGGCTAATCTTCAACGATTTCGAGGGTAAATCGCTTGTGCTGTTTGGCGCCGGCCGCGGCCAGCAGCGTACGAATGGACTTGGCCGTGCGTCCTTGCCGCCCGATGATTTTGCCGAGGTCGGCCGGGTTCACGCGCAATTCGAGCACCGTAACCGGCGCGCCGGTCTTGGCCTCCACGCGCACCTCCTCCGGCCGGTCCACCAGGGCTTGCGCGATGACGTTAACCAGTTCCTTCATCGTAAGCCTCCGAGTAACGCAGAGAGAGATAGTGTCGCGGTATCGCGCCCGAGAAACCGCCGGCAACCTTCAGACCTGAAAAAAGCGGCCCGCACAAAAACGGGCCGCCGAAGATCGCGTACTGCCGCAATCAGGCGATTTTTTCGCGCTTCAGAAAGCTGCGCACGGTGTCGCTCGGCTGCGCGCCCTGGCCCAGCCAGTACTTGATGCGCTCGCCGTCGAGCTTGATCTCTGCGGGCTTCTTCAGCGGGTCGTAGGTACCCACCAGTTCCCGGACGCGGCCATCGCGCGGGCGCGTGCGCTCGATCACCACCACGCGGTAAAACGGCTTCTTCTTCTTGCCAATACGAGCCAGACGAATCGTTAACACTAAATCGCTCCTCCAGAAGCACTTATTGTAGCGTGAGCAGGGCCCAACTAGCAATGCGCGCCGCCAGTTGGCACTGGTACAGTTTGACCAGTGCCCGCCAGTTGGTTCGGGGGTCCGTTTGATCCCCCTTCTCTCGCGCAGGTCTCCAGGCAACTTTTTTCGCTACGGTTTTCATGGGATTCTGCTTGGGGGATCGAACTTCGCGCACCGCCTCTTTCCCTTTACAGCAGCTCGTTCTGGCGCGGATAGAAAGGATGACTCGGGAGCCGAGGCCATGGCTGTGCGTGTGCCCACGGCCATGCGCGCCTTCTTGCGCCCTTTTTCTTCGGGAATCCAGACCTGCAACGGCTGGCCAAACGGGAAGATTTCGTACCGACGGCGTAGGTGCCGGAGCCTGTTAGGATTTCCATCAAGTAGACTCTAGGGAAGGCGGCTCGCGTTGCACACCCCGCCAGACGGTCGAGCTTCCGGTTACAATCTCGCGATGCGCATTTTGCTCCTCAATCTCTACTTTCCGCCGGATACCTCCGCCACGGCAAAAATGGCGCTGGCCATCGCAGGGGCGCTGTCCGAGGAGCACGAGGTGACGGTGCTCTGCGGCCGCCCTTCCTACGACCCCACCGGGCGCCTCCCTTGGCGCATTTCGCAAAGCGAACCAGTGGGCAAACTGCGCGTCATCCGCGTCGGCTCGACGGACTACCCGCGTTTCCAGATGAAGCGCCGGGTCTTGAACTATCTGAGCTACGCGGCGCTCGCCGTGCCGCGCGCGCTGCTCGTACCGGCGGACGCGGTGCTGGCCATGACCGACCCGCCCTTCGAGGGCATCCTTGGCGCTTTCGTGGCCCTGCTTAAAGGTAAACCCTATATCTACAACATCCGCGACCTGTACCCGGACATGGCCGTAAGAGGCACTCTGCTCGCGCCGGGATTCCTCGCGCGCTTCTGGGAGAAAATGCATCGCTGGGCCTTGCGGCGCTCGACGCGCGTCATCGTCCTCGGCGAAGACACGCGCACCCTCATCATTGCCAAGGGCGTCGACCCGGCTCGCGTCCTGGTGGTCCGTGATGGCATCGATCTCCCTCCTGCCGGAGCTCCTGCCGCGGTCCTTGACCGCGAGGTTATCCAAGCCATTCGCGGCAATGCCCGGTTCGTGCTGGTGCACGCCGGCAACCTCGGCTTCTACGGCGCATGGGACACGCTCATCGCCGCCGCCAAGGAACTGGCCGCGGACGGCGTGCGTCTGGTTTTTGTTGGAGACGGAGCGCAACGCCAGCAATTAGAGACCGCTGCAGCGGGACTCTCAAACGTGGCCTTTCTGCCTTTTTTCCCGGCCGAGAAAATTCCCTCGGTGCTGGCCTCGGCAGACGCCCACGTAATCACCATCAAGCGCGGCCTGGAAGGTGTGGTGGTCCCCAGCAAACTCTACGGCATCCTCGCCGCCGGCAAGCCCGTTGTGGCGCTGGCGCCGTCAGAAACGGATGTGGCGGCCTTCGGCGCGCGCCAAGGCTTTGCCGTCTGCTGCAACCCCGATCAACCGGGAGAAATGGTGACGGCGCTTCGCGCCCTGGTGGCTGATGCGCCACGCGTGCAGGCCATGGGCGAGGCAGCGCGCGGGTGCGCCGCGGACTTTGACCGCGCGCGCGAAAGCGCGAAATTTCTCACGATCGTCTCTCGCGTTTGCCGCCCGGTGGGCATGTAAAATATTCAGGCAATTGCTGTTAACTCAAGACCGGGGAGCCGGCGGCCATGCCTCGGTTACCGCTGATACAACATGACGCTTCAGTACCCCGCGAACCGGAACGCAATTTTTGGAAAACTACATGATTTTGCCAATTGTCCTGCAACTCTAACCGCAGTATGGTGTTTGAGCCGTGCAGCCCCGTGTCGGACACCGTATACTTGCTTGCTTTGCCCCGGGGGAACCGGCCCGGGTGACGTGGCCGTTGACTGGGCAACCACGCCGCTCGCGTGGCTCGGCCACGAGACCTAATTCTGATTTGACTTGGTGAAAAATGGATGCGGGTTTGTTGGCCTTCTTCATCGCTCTGGTAGCGTCGCTGACTCTGACCGTCCCTGTTCGTGCGCTGGCGCTGCGGGTCGGCATGGTGGACCGTCCCGGACCACGCAAAGTACATCTCCAGCCCATTCCGTTGCTCGGTGGCCTGGCCATGTACGGCGCGGTGGTGCTGGCGATTTTGTTTGCCTTTAACGGCCCGGCGCGCGCTCAGATTGCCGGCATCCTGGCCGGGGCCACGCTGGTTGCCGCCGTCGGCATCATGGATGACCGCGGGCTCCTGCATCACCAGATAAAACTGTTTTTGGCCATGCCCATCGCTGCCGGCATTCTGTTGCTCAGCGGAATCCACGCGCAGGTCTTCAGCATGATCCTCGGTGGCCGCTCCGGTGACGTACTGGATGCCGCGCTGACCGTTGTGTGGGTTGTCGGCATCACCGCTTCGTTCAGCATCCTGGACCACATGGATGGTTTGTGCGCCGGCATCGCAGCCATGGCCTCGATTTTTTTCGCCATGATCGCGTATCTGAACGGTCAGACGCTGGTTACCACTCTTGCTGCCGCGGTCCTCGGGGCCGCCACCGGATTTTTGCGTTGGAATTTTAAGCCCGCCAAGATCTTCATGGGCGACGGCGGCGCCATGTTTCTCGGTTTCCTGATGGCCACGCTGGGCCTGAAACTGCGCGTTGAAAATGCCAGCCACCTGTCCGGCTGGCTGGCGCCGCTGCTCATCCTGGGTGTCACCATCTTCGACACCACACTGGTAACCGTCTCGCGTTCGCGCCGCGGCTTCCTGCCCTTCACCACCCCGGGCAAGGATCACGCCGCGCACCGCCTCGCCAATCTGGGCCTTGGCCAGCGCGGCGCGGTTCTCATGCTCTACGTGCTTGGCGCGTTTGGCGGCGGCACCGCGGTGCTGATCGGATATTTATCGACGCGCGGGGCCTTGTATGTCGGAATGGCGGCCATCGCCGTTATTCTCGTGGGCGTCTCTTATTTGGAGCAAGCGCCCTATGAAAAGCAGATCCGCAAGGCTTCGTCGCCGCTATCGTCGGAAGCGGTTGGCCCGCAAAACTCTCTGTAAACCCAAGATGACAGTCCTGTGAGCGGCCCGGTAATTTTTCTTCCCGGCGCGCCTCGCTTCGCAATGACCCGCGCTTCACGTAAAATAAGACCCTCGGAAACACAAAACATGGCGGTGGAGAATTCATGGCCCAGGTCTACCCATTTCGTGCCTTTCGCTACAATCCCGACGCGGCGCATGCACCCTTTGAGCGCTTGCTCACCCAGCCCTACGACAAAATCTCCCCGGCGATGCAGGACCAGTATTACGCAGCGGACCCCCACAATCTGATTCAGGTGGAAAAAGGCCGGGCCTTCCCAGGCGATGCGCCCGAGAACAATGTCTACACCCGGGCCGCGGCGGCGTTGCAGGCCTGGATCGCCGAGAGCATCGTGGCGCAGGATGCCGCGGCGGCCTTTTACGGATACACGCAGGAATATACCGTTCCCGGCACCAAGGAGCGCAAGACGCGGCGGGGATTTATCGGTGCGGGAAAGCTCGAGGAGTACTCGGCCGGCGTCATCTTTCGCCACGAGAACACTCTCTCTGGACCCAAGGTCGACCGCTTGCAAACGTTGCGGCACACGCGCACGCACGTCGGCCAGCTCTTTATGCTTTATTCGGACGCCGAGCGGAGCGTGGACAAGATTTTGCAGAGCGCGGAGGGCAGCGCTTCGCCGGTCACGCAAATGCAAGATGAATACGGGGTGATTCACCGGCTGTGGATGTTTGCGCAACAGGAAATCGTGAAAGCCATTGCCGAGGCCATGGCCAGTCAGAAACTGGTGATCGCCGACGGGCACCACCGCTACGAGACGGCCCTGAACTACCGCAACGAATGCCGCATGCGTGCAGGGAAAATAATTCCCGATGCGCCTTACGAGCGCGCCATGATGACCTTCGTCAATACCCGCAGCGAAGGTCTGACCATCCTGCCCACGCACCGGGTGGCCGCGCACCTGCACGATTTCCACTGGCCGGAAGTGCGCCGCCATCTCGAGCCCTGGTTTACCGCCGAGGAGTTCCTTTTCCACGACGAACACAGCAAGCTCGCTGCACGGCAAAAATTTCTCGCGCGCCTGACCGAAGGGCGCGGCCGGCGCGCGATAGGTGCGTACCCCGCGGCAGAAAGTGGCCACCGCGCATTTTATGTTTTGTTCTTGCGCGAAGGCGCGGACCTGGCGCGCTTGTTGCCCGGCGTCTCGCAGCTGCAGCGGGAACTCGATGTGGTGCTGCTGCATGAAGGGATTCTTGAACCGGCCCTGGGCATCACTGCGCAGTCCCTGGTCGCCGAAGCGAACCTGACCTACGAGAGAGAAGCCGGCGTCGCGCTGGATGCCGTGGACCAGGGAGAGGCGCAAATTGCATTTCTCTTGAACGCTTGCGACGTGGAGCAGGTGGTGAAGATCGCCACCAGCGGCGAGGTCATGCCCCAGAAGTCCACCGATTTCTTTCCGAAGCTGCTGAGCGGCATCACGATGTACCGCGTCGACGGCTCGGTTTAGCAAACCTCTCCGGCCCCGCGCGAAGATTGTTGTTTGGAGTTGAGCGAGATCCGCTTTTTTTGCCGGGTGGCAGAAAAGCATAACGAAAAAAGAACCGGGTACGCCGCCGCGTACCCGGGGTAGATTTACGCGCTGGCCGCGCGGCGGCTGAATCAGGCTTTAGCGAAACTGGCGACGGCTTCGGCTTCGGTGTTGTACACCTCAAACACCGTCAGCAGTTTGGTGATCTGCAGCACTTCTTGGAACTTGCTGCCCAAATGGCACAGCCGCAGACCGGCGCCCTGGCTCTTGGCGCTGTGGTGCGCGGCGACCAGCGTGCCCAGGCCGGCGCTGTCGATGAACGTGATGTTGTCCATGTTCAGCACAATTTTTTTCTTCCCCTCGGCGATCAGGGATTTAATCTTCTCGCGCAGGGCGTTGCTTTCTTCGCCGAGTACGATGCGCCCGTCGAGTGCCACCACCGCAACCCCGTCCACTTCGCGATTCGTCATCTTCAATGCCACGTTTATTTCCTCCTCGTCGGAAACACTCAATCAATCACTCATCGGAAAAGCAGGTCTAGGGCCACCGGACCGAGAGCACCAGAGCTTATCAGATTTCGCGCCGCCTGCATTACGGCGGTTAGAGATTCCCGAGCAAGGCAAAAAGCTGCGCTTGCCCCAGGCGTCAGGGACCAGGAATCAATAAAAGTCCGCGCAAGACATGTAGTAGCCGCAGACGGTGCACAACAATTTGCAGTGCCGGGACTCGAGCCGCTGCGAGCACACCGGACAATACCGCGAAATATCGTCGCCCGCGGCCAGGGACTGCGGCGGGGTTCTGGCGCCTCCCAGAACCGACTCGGGCGCGCCCGGCGCTCCGGCCGCTGCTTCGATGCCCTCCGCCCGAGGCTTCGCAAGGCTGTTCATGGCTCGACGTTTATAGCATATCCGGACTGCGAGGTAAAAGCGTGGCGCAAGCCGAGGCGCCGCCGGGGCCGCCCGCGGCGCAGGGTTCTCGTTGGCGAAATGCGCGGATAGGGCTTGAAACCCGGCGTGCATCGCGCGCATCCTTATAGGTGTGGGCGGTGTTTCCGGCCGCTCGTTCGGTGCTAAGGAGTCTGTCATGCGCCGTTTCACCCTGGCCCTGGTTTTGCTTACGGTTCCCCTGCTGGCCCATGCTCAAATTCGCGGAGGCGGGGCACGGGTCGGAGGTGGCGGACACGTGATCATGGCGCCGAGACCCGCCGCCCATGCTGCGCCCGTCTATAGCCGACCGGCAGGCAGCGGAGCTGCTGCGGGCCGCGTGACGCAGGGGCACACCGGGGCGACCTACTACACCGGAACACGCACCGTGAATGGCAGGCCTGTCAGTCGGGCCGCCGCAGTGCAGCCCGCCACCAGGTCGAATGGCTTTTTGCCCGACTTTACCGGCGTGCCGGGCCTCGGATTTGACTTCGTGCACTACGCCGCGGTTCATCCTGGCTGGAACGGGCGGCGCGGGCGCACCGGGCCGTACCTCGGCTACTACCCGTTTTTCGACAGCGGCTTCCTGCTGCCTTACGCGCAAAGCTATGTGGCGTCTTCTGACGACGCTCCGGTCTATCAGGGTCAGGGAGGCGACAGCTCCGACGCCTCGGGCGAGGCCTACACCGGCGGGGATCGCGGTTATGGTCCGCGAACCGTTTCTTCCTACGACGTGGTGGTATCGCCGCAAGCCCCAAGCCAGGCTTACGTTTTTGTGCGCCGGGACGGAACGGTATTTTTCGCCGTGGCCTACTCGTTTGAGTCCGGCAATCTCTACTACGTGACCCAGGAAGGCTTCCGGCGCAGCGAAGCGCGCGACGCCTTGGACCTCAACGCAACGCAGCAATTTAACGAGCAGCGCGGGCTGAGCTTCCGCATTCCCGTGACCTCTTAACCGAACCGCGCGGCCAGGTCGGCCCTTATTTAAACGAGAGCGAATACCAATACCCGCCGTCAGACTTGCGGTTTGGTGGGCTCCGGCATCACGTAACCCGAGGTGGCCGGCAGGCCAGCCCTTTCAAACTGCACCGTGGTGTGCTTGATCCCGAATTCCGAGGCCGCTTTGCCCTGGATCGCCGCGAGGACGCGCTCGCATTCTTCCAGATGCATGTCTGGAACGCGGGCGTGCAGGCTGAGGGCGTTGTGATCGCCGCCGAGGCACCAGATATGCAGATCGTGGACCTCGTAGACGCCCTCGACGGTGAGGATGGCGCGGGCGACTTCTTCGACGCGCATTTCGCGCGGACGCCCTTCAAGCAGGATGTGCGCGGAATCGCGGAGAATGCCGATGCTGGACCACAGCACGAGGATACCGATGGCCAGTCCGAGCAGCGGGTCGATCCACAGCAAGCCGGTGAATTGAATGAGCAGCGCGCCGCCGATGATGGCGATGTTGGACAGGGCGTCACCGAAGTTGTGCACCAGGATGCTGCGCAGATTTAGATCGCCGCGGCCGCGAACCAGAGCCAGGGTTATGCCGCCATTGACGGCGAGTGCGGCCAGCGAAGTCCAGATCATCCAGCTCTCGACCACCGGGACGGGCGCCCGGAAGCGCGCAATCGCTTCCCAGCCGAGCCAAGCCGAAAGGAAAAGCAAAACCAGTGAGTTGGTGAAAGCCGCCAGCGTTCCGGCGCGGTGGTAGCCGTAAGTCTTTTCCGCATCCGCCGGCCGCTCCGCCCAGCGCATGGCCAGGTAGGAGATGCCCAGCGCGGGCACGTCAGAAAGATTGTGGACGGCATCGTTCAACAGGGCTACGCTACGTCCGAGCAGGCCGCCAAAAACCTCGGCGATGACCAGGCCGAGGGTCGCGGCCATGGCCCAACCGAGGACTGCCGGCCGCAGCTGGGGATGGGAATGTCCGGCGTGGCCATGCGCGTGGGAATGGGAGTGGCCGTCGTGACTGTGCGCGTGGGATTCGCCGGGACCGTGAATGTGTGCACCCATCGTCTTCCATGTTACGCGAGTGGGGCCGGGAACGCAGCTGGCGGAGGGGCCCGCATGAAGCGGCCTGGTCAAGGTGTTGTTGGGCAGTTTGACACGCCGTGGCTGCGAATCCATTGACGGTGCTGTCGGCTGCTGCGAACATGCCATACGCTGCGTTTCGCGCGCCATTTTGTCGCGCGATAGGGTCCCGCGGGGAATTCGAACAGGTTCAATGAAGGTTCCCATAGCCAAATTGAGCTTCTGGGGCGTGCGCGGTTCCACGCCTACGGTGGACCCCGCAACCTGGCGGTATGGGGGAAACACGCCTTGCCTTGAACTGACCGCTCCCGATGGCACGCAATTCATTCTGGACTGCGGTACGGGCCTGCGCATGCTGGGCAGCCGCTGGGCGGATCCAGACGGCACGCGTCCGGTCGAGACGCATATTCTCGTGACGCACTATCACTGGGATCACATCCAGGGCGTGCCTTTTTTCGCCCCCCTCTACGCTCCGGAAAACGAATTCAATTTTTACAGTTTTCGCTCGAAATATCTGGGTCGCGATAGTTTGAAGCAGGTCTTTGAAACGCAGATGGCCACGCCGTATTTCCCCGTGGACCTCTCGGCCATGGCGGCAACGCGCAAGTTCAAGGAAGTGGACGGCGGAGAATCATTCTACGTCCGCGAAAATAAGATCACCGCGCAATGGCTGAACCATCCGCAGGGCTGCCTCGGATATCGCATTGAAACGCCCGCGGGGATTGTGGCCTACGCCACGGACAATGAACCCGGCGATCCCGTGCTGGAGCAAAGCCTGCGCAACCTCGCGGCCGGAGCGGATATTTTTATCAACGACGCGCAGTACACACCGGAACAACTGGCGACCTCCCGGCGCGGCTGGGGACATTCTTCCTGGAAAGATGGCGTGCGGGTGGCGCGCGAGGCGGATTCAAAGACCCTGGTGCTCTTTCATCACGATCCGGATTCGACGGACCGCGCCGTGGATCAGATTTTGCACCATGCCCGGGAAGAGTTCGACTCCGTGTTTGCCGCGAGCGAAGGCATGGTCATTACCCTCGGATCCCCGGGCGAACGCGTGCAGGCTCACCTGCCGGGCGCGCGCACCTCGCTGCGCCGAGAAGCGCAATTTCGCGCCAAGGTCAGCGGTATTTCCGAGGGCGGAAAACCGTTTGAAGAAGACACCCTGGTGCGGGACCTTTCGCTGCAGGGAGCGCTGATCTCCCTGGTGCACGCGCCGCGGCTGCAGTCGGAGTTGCAGGTCACCATGGAGGCGCCCGGCTCAAACGGGGCGCAATCCATGAAACTGCGCGGGTATGTGGTGCGCATCGACGCCGCGGGCGAGAAGGGGCACAGCTCGGTTGGCGTGGTGTTTACGGATTAAAAAGGCGGGTCGACAAAAATCGATCCCCAGCTCCTCGCGCGGCGAGGCCGGGGCAAAGCCCGGCACCTACCAAGGCCGCGGGACAAAATAAATATCGCGCAGGATTCAGAGAACGTCTAAGCTCTGTGTGCCATGGACGCCCGCGACCACGCCAAAGAACTCGCCGCGCAAAAAGCTCTCGAATTCATCGAGAACGGCATGATTGTGGGACTCGGCTCCGGTTCGACTGCGACGCATTTCATCAAACTGCTGGGTGAGCGCGTGCAGCAGGGCCTCAAGGTGCGCGGCATCCCTTCGTCAAAAAGCAGCGAAGCGCTGGCCAAATCCCTTTTTATTCCGATTATCGACTTTCACGACACCAGCGAAATCGATGTGACCATCGACGGAGCTGACGAGGTCGCGCCGGGCCTGGCGCTGATTAAAGGCGGCGGCGGCGCGCTGCTGCGCGAAAAAATCGTGGCCAGTGCCTCGAAGAAATTTGTTGTCGTTGCTGACTCCAGCAAAATCGTGAAGCACCTCGGCAAATTCCCGTTGCCCGTCGAGGTCATCCCCATGGCGGCGCCCCTCGTGGCCGCCAGGCTGGCCGCGCTGGGCATTGCCCCGCACGTCCGGCAAGCTGCGACGGGCGGCGATTACATCACCGATGAAGGCAACCTGATTCTCGACTGCAACTGCGGTGAGATCGAGGACCCGCCCGCCCTGGCCGCGGCCATCCGGGCGATTGTCGGGGTCGTCGAACACGGCCTGTTCCTGAACATGGCCGACCTGGCCATCGTCTCAAGCGACAGCGAAATCCGGCTCCTGAACAAATAAAGTGAGGCTCGGCGGACGCACCGGCGTCCGTCATCGTAAAACGGCGGGGCTGCCCCTTCTGGCGCTTCGGGTTAGGTAACCTTTTGTGGGAGAATAAGTCTATTAAGGTATGAGCATAACTTTCGCGATCCGCGGTTTTTGCCAGGCGCCACCGGCCCCTGGGTCCACGAGGCCATGCGGCCGAGGAATCGGGTCATGACCGAACTCTCGCTGCCCTTCGTTTTTCTCGCTGGGCTGGTGTCCTTTCTCTCTCCGTGCGTCCTGCCGCTGGTCCCTGGTTACATCTCCATGCTGTCCGGGATTGGTGTCGAGCAGTTGCGCAAAGGCGATGTCCCGAGCTCGCGGCTTTTTGGTTCTTCGATCGCTTTCGTGGTCGGATTTTCGGCCGTGTTTGTTTCCTTTGGGGCTTCGGCCAGCGTGATTGGCGGCTTCCTCGACCAGCATCGCGCCGCGCTCACGCCGATTGCCGGCGCGCTCATTTTGCTCTTTGGTTTGCACCTGCTCGGCGTGCTGATCAAGTTGACCTATCGCGCGGGAGCGATTCTTGGAGCGCTGTTTGTAGCCCTCGGAATCGGCTGCCTGGTGCGCCACGCGCCGCTATTTCTCGGATTGGGCGCGATTCATTTCTTCTCGCTCTCCATCATCGGTTTTTTCGGCCCGGCGCTGGCCCGCTGGTTGAATCGCGACGTGCACTTGCGCAGTGCTGCCGCGCAGCCCGGTCCCTGGAGCGGTTTTCTGCTGGGTTTCGCGTTCGCGTTTGGCTGGACGCCGTGCATCGGCCCGATTCTCACCGCGGTGTTGACACTGGCAGCCGCGAGCGGCACGGTTACGCGTGGCGTCCTGCTGCTGGCGGTCTACTCTGCCGGACTGGCCGTGCCTTTCCTGCTTACCACCCTGCTCCTCAGCCGTTTCCTGCGCTTCTATCAGGGTTTCCGCAAATACCTGCATGCCGTTGAGATTTTTAGCGGCGCGCTTTTGCTCTTTGTCGGCGTTTTGGTTTTCCTGAACAAGTTGACCTGGCTTACGGGCAAGCTCGGTTTCCTCGACAAACTGGTGCGCTCGCTCGAGCACGGGCTCACGACCGGGATCGGCGGACCGATATTTTTATCGATACTCGGCCTGCTCGCGATGATTTACCTCGTTCGGGTGCTTCTGCGGAACTTCAAGAGTCTGGCGGCGCGCCCCGGGTCGCTGCCAGTACAGAAGCTGGCCTTGCTCTTGCTGGGCGTGGTGGCCATCATCGTGGGGACCGTCTATCTGGACCGGGCCACGCGGGTTTCCGGCAAGAATCGCCCCAGCGAAACCGTTGGCAGCGTGGCCGTGGACGCTCCCGCGCCGGTCTTGAAGCTGCAGGACCTTGCTGGCCACGAGGTTGCCCTGGCCGATTACAGGGGCAAAATCGTGCTGGTGAATTTCTGGGCCACCTGGTGCGCGCCTTGCCGGGAAGAGATTCCCTGGCTTA
>JBEKSZ010000075.1:0-24020 GCA_049516615.1 Candidatus Acidiferrum sp.
CGTTGCCCCTGCGATTGCCCACTCTGCCGAATCAGGAACGGTTCGCTAAACAGCACCGATGACGGAGATTGCCAATACAGACCGAAGGGCGCGTCGGCCACCTCGTAGAAGAGGTTAAGGTCCTCCACCGAGGTGTAGTAGATTCCGTAAGCCGCCCGGATGCTGCTCTTTCCCGGCCCGCCGAAGATCTTGCCCAGTATTCCGTCAGAAAACCCAGGCGAGTAGGCCATTCCTAGCCGTGGGCCGAAGTTGTCGTATCTTGTGGGGGCAAGCGTCTTGGGAATTCCAGGGTCACCCGGAAATACCAAGCCAGTGGGAGCAAGCGGAAACTCTACCGACTGTTCTCCTGGAACCCAGGTCTGGATTTTTCCTTGCCAGTCGTACCAAGGCATACTGACTTCCCAGCGGAGGCCAAGATTCAGGGTGAGATTGGGTTTCAACTTCCAGGAATCCTGGGCGAATGCCCCACCATAACGCGTTCGGGAATCGAGGATCTGTTTTGCAGCCTGGACGTAAGCAGCCCCGCAAGTATTGCATGTTGCGCCGAGGAGGAAATCGGCCACATCAGAGCCGGTCACGGAACCGTCAAATGTGAATTGACCGTTGGGGCTGGCATAGTTACGTTCGTTCACCTGCAGGTAACGGAATTCCCCTCCAAACTTCCATGTGTGTTTGCCCGAGCCCTTCGAAAATACGTCACTGGCCATGTAGGTGGTATCGGGTTGGTTCGTGTTCAGCGTGGGCACGCCGAGGTTCAGGCCAATCTGGGTCAAGCTCACCTGTGGCACATATTGCGTGTAGCCGGGCAGCGGGACTATGCCGAGGGTGCCGACGCCGGTCACGAAACCCAAATCAGAAATATTGGCAAAACTCCCGGCGGGATTGTCCTTATGCACCGCTGTCCGGAAGAAGCTGATCCGTGCTTCGTTCACGGCTGCCGTTCCGAAGGTTTTGGTGTTGCTCATGACGAACTCCTGCGCTCGCGACGGTGTGGTGGTGGGAAATCCAGGCACAGTGGCAAAGGCACCGGTGGCCTGATTAACGTTGGCGCTATCAACGTTAGTATTATCAAAATGATAATACCATGACCAGTTTCCCGTCATTTCGTTGTTGAAATCCACACGCTCCCCGATCTTGTTGTCGACGAGGCTGTTCCTCTGGCTGTTGTTTGAATAGTTGTTCACGACGCCAGGCAAAGTGGGCGTGGGAATGTAACTAAGAATGTGGGAGACCGGCGTGTCCCAGGCTGATTGCGGGATGTTCGCAAGGCCGGTCGTGGGGTCCACCGGAAAAACGCATTGAGCTGTAGAACTACAGGCCGGGCTGGTTACGACGCCTTGAGCGTTTACGGTTGCCGGGAAACTGTACGGTTCGTTTTGCGACACGGTATAACCCAAGCGCTGGGAAAGCACCTGCGCCCAGTAAGGCCCGTCGACAGCACCGGTCAAGGTTGACGGATCAAGGTTGCCTGCCCTCTCAGCTGCGGTTGGAACGGTAACCAACCCGGTTTCGGCGCCTGCCACCTGACGAGTGCCCTGGTAATCGGAGAAGAAGAACAGATGATCCTTCCAGACGGGGCCTCCCAAGGTGTAGCCAAATTGATTTTGCCGCAATTCGGATTTGGAAGGAGCGAAGTAGTTCCTGGCGTCCAGCTTGTCGTTGCGCAGGAACTCGAAGACATCGCCGTGAATGGAGTTGGTGCCGGACTTGGTGATGGCATTCATCACCGCGCCGCTGAATTTTCCATATTCGGCATCGAAGCTGTTGGTGATGAGGCGGAATTCTTCGACGGAGTCGAGATTAGGGACCAAGCCGGCACCGAGGTTACGCCCCTCGCTCACGTCGCCGCCGTTAACGAGGAAGGCGTTGGCGGTTTCCCGTTGCCCGTTGACGGAGATGTTGCCCGCATTCAAATTGCCGGAAACCGGCCGGTCGCCACCAATTGTGCTGGCGGTGCTAGGGGCCACGCCCGCTTGCAGGCCTAAAAGGTCGATGTAGCTGCGGCCGTTCAGGGGCAGGGCCAGCATCTTCTTGGAGTCGATTACGTCGCCGAGTTGCGTGCTCTCTGTCTGTACTTGCACCGCATTGGCTTCCACCTCGACCACTTCCTGCTGCACGGAGCCGACCTCGAGAGTGGCGTCGACTTCCAGTTCGTCATTGACCTTGACGATGATGTCGGTCTCAACGAAATTTCGGAATCCAGCGGCGGTAACCGACAGTCGGTAATTGCCAACCGGGAGGGCAAGGATCCGGTACGACCCGTCCGCGCCGGAAACGACTTCCTGTTTGAAATTGGTCTGCACGTTAATCGCCGTGACGTGCGCACCGGCGATCGCTGCTTGGGTTTTATCGCGAACCACTCCTTGAATCGAACCGGTTACGTCGGCGCGCAAAACGGTTGAACTAAAAATTATTGCGAGCATGAGTGCAAGTCCGGACAGCCAAGAGCGCAGTGCATTTCGCATCGGTTCCTCCCGAAGTTGGCGGTACATTGCACGAACAGGAACGAAAAATCAAGCACTTTCGTTTTATTACCTTCTATTTCGATCTATTATTTTTCCGCTTGGCACTATCGGAATTTTGAAATTGCCGTCTCGACCTGGTGGGAAACCGCCCCGGCCGATGATCTAAACAGACTGGGCAGCGGCCCTGTGCCGTGTTCCGCGAAAGAAAGTAGCGCCAGCATTGCCGGCGATAACTCGCCAGAGACATGAGGAAGCTGCTAGCACAAGAAAATGGCGCGATGCTATCATTCGCTCCGGCTTTAGACTCACAGACGCACGGGTAGGCAAACTTTAAGCAAATAGGGGCGATGACTGGGAGGTCTTTCCTCCCGGTGTGGAAGGTCGGGTAAGCGCATGGGTCTGATGATCAAGTCCAAGAAAGAATGCCGCTGGGACCTTGTTAGCCTCGGCGAGGTCATGGTGCGATTCGATCCGGGTGATGGGCGGATTGCCACGACACGATCTTTTGCTGTAAACGAGGGCGGCGGCGAATATAACGTTGCACGTGGACTGAAGCGTTGCTTTGGCTTGGACACTGCGGTTGTCACGGCGTTCGCCGCCGACCCCGTGGGGAAACTCCTGCAAGACCTCATCTATCAGGGCGGTGTCGATCAATCGCTGGTGCGCTGGGTGGAACACGACGGCGTTGGGCGCGCGGCGCGCAACGGACTCAATTTTACCGAACGCGGCTTCGGTGTGCGTGCCGCCCTGGGAAGTTACGATCGCGGACACACGGCAATCTCACAGCTGAGGCCCGGCGAAATCGATTGGGACACAATATTCAGAGAGCAAGGCACGCGCTGGTTTCATACCGGCGGGATCTTCTGTGCGCTCTCCCGGACCACGCCAGAAGTTACACTGGAAGCCATGCAGGCCGCCAGGCGCCATGGCACGGTGGTTTCCTACGACCTGAACTACCGCGCCTCGTTATGGAAGGCCCATGGCGGAAAAAAACAAGCGCAGGATGTCAACCGCCGCATCGCCCCTTTCGTGGACGTTATGCTCGGCAACGAGGAGGATTTTTCGGCAGCGCTCGGCTACGAAGTCCCGGGAATGGATGAGCATCACTCTACGTTTGAGGTTGCGGGATTCAAGCAAATGATCGCCGCGGTTTTGAAGGATTATCCCTTTCAAGTCGTTGCAACTACTCTACGCAAGGCCAAGACCGCCACGCAAAACGATTGGGGGGCCGTCTGTTATTGCGACGGAGAGTTTTTTCAGGCGAAGAACCGCGAGAATCTTGAGATTTTCGACCGCGTGGGAGGTGGCGATTCGTTTGCCTCTGGTCTGATCTATGGCTTCTTGACGGGGCAAGATCCTCAATGGTCGGTGGAATGTGGCGCTGCGCACGGGGCGCTGGCCATGACCACACCGGGAGACACTTCGATGGCAATGCTGGAGGAAGTGCTGCAGGTCATGAAAGGGGTCGGGGCGCGGATCGCGCGCTAATGCGGTGCGACAAAAAAAAGGTGACCATGAATGACCAAGAAAGAAATTCGCGACCGCATCCTGGAAATTGGAATTGTGCCTGTGGTTCGCGCGGCGTCGCCCGGGGAGGCGCGGATCGCCGCCGAAGCGATTTGTGAGGGCGGGATTCCCATCGTGGAAATAACCATGACCGTGCCCGGGGCCCTGGACGTCATCCGCGACCTGGCGAAAAACAATGCTCGCGATGTCCTGGTGGGTGCCGGGACGGTGCTCAACGCCGAGGCAGCGCTCCGCTGTATGGATGCCGGAGCGCAATTCCTGGTCAGCCCAGGATTGAACCTTCAAACCGTTGAGCTTGCGGTTCGGGAAGGGATGTTGATCATGGCTGGGGCCTTGACGCCGACAGAAGTCATCGCAGCCTGGGACGCGGGCGCGGACTTCGTCAAAGTTTTCCCGTGTGGGCAAGTGGGTGGCGCGAAGTACATCAAGGCCCTCAAGGGCCCGCTCCCGCAGATTGCCATGGTCCCGACCGGCGGCGTCAATCTCAGTACCGCCGCCGAGTTCATCGAAGCGGGCTCCGCGGCGTTGGGCATCGGTGGAGAATTGGTGCAGCCTGGCGCTCTAATTGTCGATAAGCGGCAAATCATAGTCGAGCTGGCGCGGAAATTTCTGGTAATCGTAAGGGAGACGCGATCGCAGATAGCCGCGGCAGCCTTAGCCGCCAGAAACGCTTCCTAATCTGCCTTGCTATCCCGACCAGGGCACGGTCTAAATTACGTCAAAAGCCAAAGAACTGGCCGATTATGAAACTGGCAATATCGCGGGGGAGAGAAGCGGCAGGGCCTTCAGCTTGTTCGTGGTGCCAACGCGCGGATACGTTCAATCTGGACGCACCGTGAGGAATGGCGCAAACATGGAGCAACGCAGCGCCCTCTGTCCCGGAAGAGAATGGCGCGGACGACGAAGACTGAAGCTCGCGATCTCTGCCGTAACAGCGCCGCCGGTTATGGCTTGCGATGGCCTACAACAACGCGGAGAGTGCCAAAACGCCTGCAAGTCGTACAAGGCTTCTCAGTTTGTTGGATTTGTTTCCGGGTTATCACTCAACAGTCAGGACTCAGACTATCGCAGCAGCCGGGTAGCGTCTTCCCATAACTGTTGACAAAGCGTGCCCGCCGGTTCAGCCTGCGCCAGTTTCGCCGATTGCCCTGCCCACAGCTGCATGCGCTCAGCATCGCCAGCTTTCTGTGCCGCTTCTCTCATACCCCGAGTGAGTCCGCGTTGAACGGGATACGGTGCTGGACGGGGAGCCGCAGGCGTGGTTGCCTCTCGCACATATGCCGTTGCAGCGCTCCGTCCAGGCCGACCGCTGAATGCGCGGGTAATCATGGTCTCATGGGCCTCGGTCAGCGCCAGTCTGTCGGCATAGGCGGGCGGCAGTCCCGCCTCCGGACACCGTAGGAACCCGGTTCCGATTTGTACTGCGCTCGCACCCAATATCAAAGCCGCCGCAATCCCACGAGCATCCGCGATTCCTCCCGCTGCGGCGACCGGAACGGCGACGGAATCCACAATCTGCGGCAGCAGGGCCATCAGCCCCACCATTTGTCGTTCAGCCTCATCCGCATTGAACGCGCCGCGATGTCCCCCCGCCTCCATGCCTTGCGCGACGATGACGTCGGCGCCTGCGTCTTCAGCGGCTTTTGCCTCTGCGACCGTGGTGACATTCGCAAACCACAAGATTCCGTGCGCCTTTAGTTGTGATACAACGGCCGACGGGTAGAGTCCCATGATGGAAGAAATGACCTTTGGGGCCACAGCGAGCATTGCCGAACATTGTGCCGCAAAGTCCGGCAGGACGGCGTCGCCAGCCTCCGATGGAACAGGTGGCCCCCACTTTGCGAGGAATTCGCGTTGCCGTTTTTCTAGAGCAAAGTCGCGCACTGGAGGAGACTCGGGAATCCACAGATTGATCTGAAATTCTCCTCGGCTCCCTTCGCGAAAATTGGCGCTCCACGCCTTGATCTCATTCGGCTCCATCATTAGCGCGCCACACGCTCCCAGCCCGCCCGCATTGGCGACGGCAATGGAAAGTGACGGAGGACAAGCGCCTGCCATAGGGGCTAGCAAAACCGGTAAGTGAATGCCCAAGTGATCGGCGAAATTCTCGGCGCGGGCACGGGGCGACAGACGCTTCATTTCAAGCGTACCGTAGTCTGGGGTTGGCGCCCCTGCGATTGAGATTGCGCACCCTGGCGGCATGAGAGCCAGACCTGTGCGTCATGGGGCAGGATTTAGGCTGCTGAATATTTTGGCGATCGTTTTCATTGAAGTTTTATGTCCGGAAACGTCCAAGCCGTACAGGTAGTACTTTGGCGAAGCGTAGATTGCTTCAAGGCTGCTGGGAATGTCCGGGAAAACGCTCTTGAACTCATTTCTTATGAAAAAAGCGTTGACACCAGTGATGTTACAGCAAGCGAGAAAATAATCGTGCGCTTGAAATAATTGATAGAACTCCGCGATGCTGGCGCCAAAATAATCGTCTTCTGCCCATCGATGGTTGTCATCGTACGCGATCTTGAACTTAATCGGTGGCGGGAATTTGGCGTTGTACTCGACGATGAAGACCTTGGGTAGAAATCCGCTGGTGAGCAATTCTTCGACAAGATAGTAATCGTTACCATCAAGATCCAGGGAAATAAGGTCGCACGCGGACCGCCGAATGGTTTTGAGACTCTCTTTGCAGAGCTCAACGATGTTCGATAATTTTATCCATTGCTTCTGGTAGGTAAAGTTCAACTGCAAAGTCTTGTGGGGATTAAAGTCGAATGAAAGATCTTCTCCACCAACCCAAAAACCGCTCCATCCCGCAGCTGCGAGAACCAGAGTATTGTTCTCGAGGCCGTTTCCAACGCCCAGTTCAGCGAAGACCCCGTCTGAGAGTCCGATGCGCCGGAGCAACTCCAGGGTGATGCCATCTTCATCGTTCTGGGAAAACACCTTGCTCCCGCAGGTGGTCAAGGGATTCGGATGGTCCTGCAAGAACTGTCGCTGCGAAAATCTGGATATCAAGCAGTTCGTGCGAAGCTCGGACATTCTTGGTTTCTCTATCCACACGATTCTATTATCAGAGCGGCAATCCAATCAAGCGAGGTGCGAAGTTCTCGAAGTTCTCGAAAGTTCTGGCGAGAGCGACATGCCACTGCGATTGCGCCAATTAGCGTTACCTCTGGATGTACCGCCGCCCATAGGACGTCCAAAGACTGATTCGGGACATGCAAGCGACCATGCGTGACGCTCTGACCCGCATGCGACGAGCCGTTTCAGGCGTTTCCGGGCGCCGGTAAGTTGAATCTGGCGCCCGATACCTTCGTACAATTGTTCTCCTTGCAGAATTCTGACTCAATCGGAGCTGTCGATAGCGCGGACGCTGCAAATTGGGGGAGGGATAAACCATGCTACAGCAAGCGACGGGACCGGCATCTCAGAACCAAAAAGGGGCGCCCAATCGGCAGTTAATAGTAATTGTCGGTGGAGGATTTGCCGCAGTGCAGTTTGCAGAGACGCTACGCAGCAAGTTGTCGCCTCCCGAGGGTGACATTCTTCTCTTTAACCGCGAA
Organism: Candidatus Acidiferrum sp.; assembly: GCA_049516615.1. Classification (GTDB taxonomy): domain Bacteria; phylum Acidobacteriota; class Terriglobia; order Acidiferrales; family UBA7541; genus Acidiferrum. The sequence continues at coordinate 7,553 of JBEKSZ010000075.1, forward strand.
AACCACATGGTCTTTCACCCTCTCCTGGCTGATGTCGCTGGAGCCTCAATCAATCTGGACGCAGCTGTTGCGCCCCTACGGCAGATGCTTCCGGGAGTCGAGTGCCGCACTCAGCGCGTAGTGAGAATCGATGTTCCCGTTTCAGAAATCGTGTTTGAGGATGAGAACGGTGCGCTCACACACCTGCACTACGATCACGTAGTCATTGCCTGCGGTGCGGAGAGCAACTTGGGCATTATTCCCGGAATGATCGAGCATGCCTTTGCTTTCAAGGTCATGCGCGACGCCATCGACCTTCGGCAACACATTGTGCGTCAGATGGAACAGGCCGAGGCTGCGACCGATCCCGAGCGACGGCGCTGGCATCTGAGCTTTATCGTGGTGGGAGCAGGGTTCAGCGGCGTGGAGGTCGCCGGTGAAATAAACGAGTTGGTTCGCAGCAGTACGCGCTTCTACCGGAACTTCCGCAAAGAAGACGTGGTCGTTACGATGGTCCATTCGCAGGATCAGATCTTGCCCGAGGTGGCTCCGGCACTGCGCGGATTCGCACGCAAGAAAATGGAGAAGGCCGGCGTCACGATATTGCTGAACAGTCGGGTCGTCGCCGCCACACCCGAGGGCGTCGAGCTGAAAGATGGCCGGATGCTGCCCGGAGGCACCATCGTTTGCACCATTGGAACCACAATCTCTCCTCTGATCCAGACGCTCAACGTCCCGAAAGAGAAGGGGCGCATTCGCACTGCGCCCGAAATGCGAATCGAGGGACAAGCCAACGCCTGGGCCCTCGGTGACTGTGCGTTGATTACCAACGCTTTCGATAACAAGGCGTCACCTACTACCGCCCAATTCGCACAGCGCCAAGGCCGGCAGGCCGCGCTGAACCTTGTCCGCGTTTTGAAGGGCCAGCCCACGCGACCGTTTCGCTTCAAAGCTCTTGGGCAGCTCTGCTCGATCGGCGGTTATAGCGCGGTCGCCGAAATATTGGGCATGCGCATTTCCGGATTTCTCGCCTGGTTTCTGTGGCGCGGCGTCTACCTGTTCAAGCTCCCGACCTGGTCCCGCCGAATCAAAGTCGCGCTGGACTGGGGCTGGGACCTGCTATTTCCGCGCGATCTCAGTTTCCTGAATACCAACACCGCGCAGCAAATGACTCACGCATACTATCGCCCGGGAGACTTCATTCACCGGCAAGGTGAATTGGCTCGCGTCTTCAGTGTGATTGAGGAAGGCGAAGTAGAAATTTTGCAGGCTACGGAGCAGAACTCGGAACCGAAGCTTGTTGCCGTCCTGGCGAAGGGCGATTTCTTTGGCGAGGCCGCCCTCATGGAAAATCGCCCGTACGAGACGAGCATACGCGCCCGTTCCGTGGTTCGGTTGGCGCAAGTCGGCAGCGAGTTGTTCTCTCAGATCACCGGAGCTTTCACACCCATTCGGGATCTACTGAGCAAGGCGGTCGTTAACCAGGCGGGCGATCTTTGGCGTCGACTCCCTCTGGCCAAGACCATTCTCGAAGACGAGCCGCTCTCATCGCTACTCGAACCGCTTCCTGCTCAATTGCTGCACAAGGAGAACACGTTGGGAGAGGCCATCAGGGCACTGAATGAAGGACCTACCAGCGACCTTATCATCGTGGATGAAAACCAGTATTTGTGGGGAACCCTCGACCGCGATGACCTTTATCGGATTATTGCTCGTATCGCTGTAACTTCGACGGCCGAATCTGGCCTGCCAATTCAGCACAAGCTAGCCGAACTCATATCCATGAGCCGCCTGCACGTGACCCTCGACGACTCCACTCTGGTGGCCACCGCTACCATGATGGAGCACGGGATCTCCTGGTTGCCGGTCGTCCGCAGCAAAGAGAATCTTCGCCCTGTCGGATCAGTCCGGGGAGACAGAATCACCTACCGTATCACCAAGAAGGTCGCGCAGCGCGAAGGGGACCATGGCCAAGTTGCAAACTCAACCCCGATAGTTCGATGAGATGCCCCGTCGCGAGTCTCTCACAGAGATAAACAGAGTTCGCTGACGTGAATTTCCAGAATCGTCGCAAGGCCACTGAGAACAGCACACCTGCCTGGCAGCCGTGCGGGTCGCGGTGAAAATGAAATGAGGACTGTGATCAAGGCTTCGCAGCCTAATAATTTGAGTGAAGGCATTCAGGCCGGCACTATCAAGGACGGCGGCTGGTCCAGTTCTGGAGCTTAAGTCCGCGGGGACGCGCTTGAATTCGCGTTCATTTTTGGTGACCAGAGTGAGCTCCGCGGATTTGGCGTGAGCCGCAATCCACAGATCGATGCCACCGATCATATCACCGCGGGCCTCCAACGCCGGTCGAATCCCGCTGTAGGCTGTCGCCGCTTCCCCCGGCAAGGCAACCACAGGCAAAAGAGATACAAGGCGCCCGAGAGATTCTAGAGCACGTGTGCGTTGCTGGCTTCGCTCTGCACCATAAAGTAGCTCGCCATAGGTAATCACCGATATAACGGCGTCGCCATGCTGCATTTGGCGGAATCGCGTGGTCACTTCCGGCGGCCGGTTCTGCCGCAAATAGATGCAAATATTGGTGTCGAGCATGTAGCGGGCGCTCATCAGAGACCTTTGCGGCGCTGTAGACGAGGGTCTTTGCGCTTCCTTGGGAACATGTCCGCTGGCAGCTCGGCTAGCAAATCCAGCACGCGGACCATTCCGCCGACTTTCTCTCGCAATACGATTTCGTCGCCGCGCCGGAAAATCTCGACTTCCGAGCTTTTGACGCGAAACTCTTTTGGCAGCCTCACGGCTTGGCTGTTCCCGGACTTAAATACGCGGGCGATGGCCATGATTTGCCTCTACAATATATATATATACAGCAACGTATATACATTTACGGGTAACAATTCCCGGCCTCTGGGCCGAGGAAAGGGCGGGTAGGGGCGCCAAAGGGCACGGGACTTGCCTTTGTGTCCTCGATGGTTTCAGTGAAATTCGTGCTCTTTGAAAAGAATGACGAGACGCGAACTCGCGAACTCTATCTGACAGATTCTACTTGCTGGAGCTCTGCCCTCAGGTTGAAGAGAAAGTCCAACCTGGTACCGGCACAAGGGCAACCCGCGAAAGCGAATGTGCTGCGAAAACGGCGGGAAAATGATCTCCCTCCCGGGATTGTCGGTGCCATTTGGAGTGTCCATGCCATTTCCGCTTGGGCCCGCGAAGGTGCATCCCCCGGAGGACAAGAGTTGCTTTATGGCAGTGGCCACCAAAGCCATTCCGAACCAGTGAACGGCCGAGGACTGCATGCAGATCCAAAGGATCAATGTGCGGCGGTTTGGCGGCGGGCGTCCTTTACAAAATTCAGGAAGCGATCCGCCAAGGTGCGGATGCGCTGGTCCTGGCGTAAGCGGATGGCTTCTCTTGAGATCAATTCTCTTCCGACGCCGAGGGCGGAAGCTCCTGCGAGGATAAAACCGTAGGCGGTCTTCTGGTTGACGCCCCCGGCGGCAATTAAGGAGACACCTGGAAACATGGCTTTGAGGGCGCTGATGTAACTGTCGCCGCCGACGTGACCGCAGGGAACGATCTTGACAAGATCGGAGCCGGCCTTGCGCGCGGTGATGACCTCCGTGGGGGTCAGCGCGCCCGGAAAAACAACCACGTTCTGCTGTACTGCGAAGGCGACTACCTCAAGATCGATGCCATCGCCGGTCAGGAATTTGGCTCCAGCGGCAAGGCAGAGACGCGCGGTAGCGACATCCTGTACGCTTCCAGCGCCTACGATCATTTCTGGAGCGTTTTCGACCAAGTGAGAAATTACTTCGACGGCGCCGGGGACGGTCAAAGTGACCTCCACGATAGGGATGCCGCCGCGGAAAACCGCTTCGGCGGCAAACATGGCGTCGTCGGACGAAGAGACGCGGACAGAGGGAATAACCCCGACTTCTTCGATACGCCTGCGCACGTCGAATTTGTTCACGTATCTGGCTCTCCCTGACAGGGTACTGCTATTGCATAAGACCATGAGGGAAAACGCTCGATAATTTTCTTTTCGGTAACACGCAAACAGGGCGGAAGATCGGCATCAGAACAAACCAGGCAAAAACGGCTAGTGTTGGCGCGGTCGATGGTTTGCAAAGTGCAAAGCGGAAGTGCGGTTGGGCCGCGTGGATTACGGTAAGGTTCTTGTACCAACCGCTTCGCGCAGCTGCTCGAGAGCCAGCAGGTAGGCAGCGAGGGCTTGGCGGTACCCGAGTTCGGCAGCGCGATAGCTTCTCTCGGCGTCCAGAAAATCGAGTAAGGCGAGGCCACCGGCGTGGTAGGCGTACTCAGCGATGTCGCGGGACTTCTTGGCGATGGCCCGATACTTGTTCATGTACATCATCACGATTCGGTCGTTGGAACTCAGTCCCTCGTAGGCGTCGTTTACGTCGGTTAAGACCTGACCGTTAGTAAAGTTTTGCTGCTCTTGCATTTGGGTAATGACGGACTTGGTGCGGGCGATTTCGCCCTGGTTGCGGTTAAAAATCGCCAGGGGGATGCTGGCATAGAGGCTTAAGGCATTAATGCCGTTGGTGTGGGAGTAGTTCCCCTGTACGGTGAGATCCTGCACCCCGTCGGCTTTGGCCAGCAGATAACCACTATTGGCCGCCGTCACGCCCTGCACGGCAGCGCGCAAGTCGGGCCTGTTGTGCAGAGCTTGCATTTTCAAGTCATCCAGGTTGGCCTTCATCGGGACGTAATCGAAAGCGTCGACCAGGTCGTAATCCGCGGACACGGATTCGTAACCCAGCAGTTGCCGCAGGTCGGACAGGCCCTGGGCCCGGGCGAGTTGCGCGGACTCCAAATCGGTCTCGAATTGCAGGAACTGGACCTCGATCATCAAGTAATTGCTCTCGCTAATCGCCCCAGATTTGAATTGAAATTCGCCGATATCCAGGGTTTTCTGAAAGCTTTTCAAGTCTTGCTGCGCAAGATCTAGGGTCGATTCCGCAAGCTGCACATTCACGAACAGAGTGGCAACCTGAAACGTAAGACCGCGCTCGTTGTCCGCAACCTGCGAGCGCGTCTGTGCCGTCACATCCTTTGCGTTCTGATAGCGGCGCTGGCGTTTCTTGCCGCGCTCAATGAGGTAGCTAAGGCCCAGGTCGGCCTCGGTGGAATCGTGGAGGTACTGGCCGGTCCACGAACTAGGCGTAAAGAACGGCAAGTACTCCCAATCGGCGAACAGCGAGGGATTGGGGCGAAGGTTGGCGGTCACTTCCTGCGCCAGGCTCTGGTCGATGGCGGTCCGGGCGGCGATGATGCTGTGATTGTGCTGGAGGGCCATCTGAACGGCTTCATCCAAGCTGATCCTAACCGGCCCTGTGGAACTCTGAGCGAACACGGAATTTGGCGCGGCGCTGCAAGCCAGCATTACGCCAGCCAGCAGAATCATCCGCAGATGCCTAACACGACAAACTTCACGAGTGGCTTTCAAAAGTGGCCTCCGGTACAGGCAGCGCGTCGCGGTCGCCCGCGAACCACACGTACAATGTGGGCAGAATAAAAATGCTCATCACTAAATCAGCGATTAAACCTCCCACAATCACAATCGCAAAAGGCCGCTGCGAATCGGAGCCAATGGCATGCGAGAAGGCTGCCGGCAAGAGACCAAACGTGGCCACCAGCATGGTCATCATGATGGGTCGGAGGCGCATGACCGCACCTTCGACCGCCGCATCGACGATTGCGTGCCCGCGCCCGCGGAGCTGATTTATATATTCGAGCATGATGACCCCGGTCTGCACCGAGACGCCGAACAACGCCAAAAAACCGACACCGGAAGACACGCTGAAGAAAGTGTGGGTAAGCAGGAGAGCCAGCACCCCGCCGACGCGAGCCATAGCCACGGTAAGGAGAATGAGCAACGCCCACTTGGCGGAGCGAAACATGGTGTAGAGGATGATAAAGATGATCAGAATCGTAATCGGCACAATCACCAGCAACCTTGCCTCTGCACGCTTCTCGCTTTCGTATTCCCCCGCCCACTCCAGGTGATAACCGCGCGGCAACTGCACGCTCTGGTTGATCTTAGCGATCGCTTCCTGCACCGTAGAACCCAGATCCCGGTCGCGGACGGAAAATCGAATGGCTAGATAGCGGGAATTTTGTTCGCGATAAATGTCGTAGGCGCCGTCTTTCACCTGCACGTTCGTCAACTGCGCGAGTGATACGCGTTCACCGGAGGGAGACAACAGGCGAATATCCTGAATAGCCTCCTTGGTTTCGCGATAGGGTTTCTGATACCGCACGGTCAAGTTGTAGGCTGCTTCCCCCTGCAGGACTTGGCTGACCGGAAAACCGCCCACGGCGGTCTGCACTGCGTCCTGGATATCAGCGACATTGATGCCGAAACGTGCGGCCGCGTCGCGGTCCACGGTGAGATCGAGATTCGGCTGGCCGGTATCGCGCTGCAGGCCCAGATCCTTAATGCCCTTCACCTGGGCCATGACGTCTTTAATTTCCTCGCCTTTTTCCTCGAGCACGTCTAAATCTGGCCCAAAGAGCTTGGCGGCCAGTCCGCCCTTCGTGCCAGTTAGCGTTTCGCCCACGTTATCTTCGATCGGTTGAGAGAAGTTCCAGAAAGCCCCCGGATACTTCGCTAATTCGCGATTCATCGCCGCGATCAGTTTGTCTTTATCGCGGTGAAACCCTGGGCGCCACTGATCCTTGGGCTTCAGATCTACAAAATATTCCGTGTTGCCGAACCCTCCGGTGTCGGTTCCGTCGTCCGGCGCTCCGGCCTGCGATACAACCGTCGTGACCTCAGGAAAAGACGCAAAAACGTATCGAGATTGCGTGGCGAAGCGCTCCCCTTCGCTAAGGCTCGTGCTGTTGGCCATGGCGCCGCGCGCCCAAATGGCGCCTTCATCGAGATGGGGAAGGAATTCCGCGCCGATTACGCCGCTGAAGGTCAGAAACATGGCCACTACGAAGCTGACCATCCCCACTCCGATGGTGATCCAGCGATGCTCGATGGCTCTCCGAACCGCGCCGCGATACCATTTCGTCAGCGCGGTCATTACCGGGTTGTGCCATTCCTTCACACCCTTGCGGAATAACCAGCTGCTCAGCACTGGCGCAATGAGGATCGCGTAGGTCATCGCGCCGAGAAGCGCAAAGGCTACGGTCCAAGCCATGGGCTTGAACAATCGACCTTCCACGCGTTGCAGGGTGAAGATTGGCAGATAGGCAGTGATGATGATGGCGATGGCGTAGAATACCGGGCGTTGTACCTCGTGGCACGCTTCGCGAATCGCGCCGGCAACGGAAATGACCGGCTGGCCGGCCGCGCCGTTGCCGGAACCATTCTGCGGGCGGGCCATGTGCCGCACGATGTTTTCCACCATGACCACGGCGCCATCCACGATCATTCCGAAGTCCAAAGCCCCGAGAGACAGGAGATTCGCGGGAATCTTGCTCAAGTCCAGCCAAATGGAAGCAAACATCAGCGAAAACGGGATGGTGATGGCCACGATCAAGGCCGCGCGTACATTGCCCAAAAACAGCAGCAGGATGATGGTCACCAAGATCATGCCTTCGACCAGGTTGTGCTCCACCGTCTTCAGAGTGAAATGCAGCAGGTCTGCGCGGTCCAGCATCGGAATGATCTTCACGCCCTCGGGCAGAATGTGTTCATTGAGGTCTTTCACCTTTTTGTGAATGGCTTCCAGCGTAGGTTCTTCCTGCGCTCCCTTCAGCATGAGCACGCTGCCCTGGATCACGTCGTCTTCATCGACGATCAAGCCATCCGCGCGATGCGTGGCACGGGCCATATGCCCCAGACGAATGCGCGGGCCCATCTCAACCGTAGCGATGTCCTTGACGCGCAGCGGCGTGCCATTTTTGGTGGTCAAGACCGTTCGCTCGATATCCTGCAAGCTGCGGTACAGTCCCAGCGCGCGCACATTCATCTGCTGCAAGCCGGTCTCCACGAAGCTGCCACCGGCGTTGATGTTGTTGTTTTGTAGTTGCTGCTCTACCTGCCCAATGCTTAGCCCGTAGGACACCAGCTTGTTGGGGTCCACGCGCACCTGGTACTCGCGGGCCGTGCCGCCAAAGTCGGAAACGTCCACCACGTCCTTAACCGACTTGAACTCTTTGAGCAGGACCCAGTCTTCGATGGACCTTTGGTCCATCAGGTCGTAACTGGGATTGGTGCTGCGAATGGTGTACCAGTAGATTTGGCCGGTCAGGCTCCAATCCGTCCCAATCTGCGGCTGCACGCCTTGCGGAGCGGTAACCAGCGTGAGCCTTTCGAGGACTTTCTGACGATTCCAGTCGTTGACCGAGGAATCGTCAAAGATTAAGGTCATGAACGACAGACCAAAGAGGGACTCGGATCGCAACGCCGTGAGGTGCGGAATCCCGTTCACCTGAATCTCGATGGGAATGGTGACCTGCTGCTCCACTTCTTCCGCGGAGCGACCGGGCCACTGGCTGATAATGGTTACGTAATTGTCGGCAATGTCCGGATAGGCCTCTACGGGCATATCGTGAAACGCCAGCATTCCGGCAAGAGTTATCAGCAGCGCCGTGACCATCACGACGAAGCGGTTGTTCAGCGCGAAATCGACGAGTTTGCGAATCACGGTGTGACCTTGGACCTCGTGCGTCTCGCGTCACTCATTGTCGATGGCGTTTTGCAGCGTGCCCGCGTTGGATACCACTTGCTGACCGGGCTGGAGGCCGCTGATAATTTCCTGCATGTGGTTCGCCAGCTCGGTCCCGCTGCTGACCTGCACTCGCCGGAATTTTCCCTGCGATGGCAGGAACACCCAGTCGCGGTCGTGCAGATGCAAAATAGCCGACGACGGCACGGAGGTGTAGGTAAAGTTCTCGGCGCTATAGAAGGTTGCCGTCGCGAACATGCCGGGCCGCATAATTCCGCCAGGGTTGGGTACTTCCACGCGCACTTTCGCGGAGCGAATATTCGGATCAAGGATCGAGCCAACGTTGCTGACCCGGCCTTTGATGACTTTGTCCGGATACGCGGTCAGCTTGATATCCGCGGGCTCACCCATCCGCACGTTGGCCATAGCGTTTTCGTATACGTCACACACAATCCACACCGTGCTCAAATCCGAAATGGTGAAGGGGTTCGGCGACGAGTAGGCCTGCACGCTCGCCGCATTCGTCACCTCTTGATCGGTAATCACTCCAGAAATCGGAGCCACGATGTCCACAATGCCGTTGGGTTTGTCGGGATCGTTGCCCAGCAGCCGCAGATGCTCGGTCGCCGTCTCCAGTGTGACCTTGGCATCCTCTTCGGTGTCTTGTGCGACTTCGAGGTCTTGTACAGCAAGGGCGCCGTGCGCCTGCAAATCAATCGCGCGATTCAACTGTTTGCGCGCCAGAAGTTCGTCGGCCACGGCCTTGCGATAGGCGTCGAACCCTCCTGCAACATCATCGCTGCGTACGCGCAACAGAAGCTGGCCTTTCTTTACCGCGTCGCCGAGGCGGGCGCGGATATCGACGACCCGTCCAGAAGCCAGGGTAATGACCGGCACACTGCGCGCGATGTCCGGCATCACCAACCCGGTAGCCAGCAATTCCGAGGGCGCTTCGTATCGGGTGGCGGCAACGAGTGGGTACTGCTCCGGGTGCTCCACCGCGAAAAAATTGACGTTCACGCCTGGTATTACTCTCGGCGGCGGCGGCGCCTCAGCGGTGCTGTCGGCCTGGGCCCCGCCACAGCCGGCGCAGGGCCAGAGCGCAGGCATACTAAGTAACAGGAGAGAAATTGTGCGAGCCTTGCTGTTCATGTCAGTGCCGTCCAATCCGATACAGGGGCGGGATACACCCTGGCCCGAGCGGGCTGCAGCCCCCGCGCAGGCAATCCTAAAGACCGAACTTTGGTTGTGTGGTTAACTCTGGACGAGGCGGGCAGGTGGGGCTCTTCCGAAATCCGACGCGTGGACAGTGCACTGAACCGGAAGGGGCTGAAATGACGGTGGGAGCCTCGGGTGCGTTTCGGCGCTCAGCGTTCTTCGCGCTGCGGCTACGCGCAGAAGCCTCAAGCGTCGAGACACTAGCGCCGACGCTCGGTATGCGCCGCGCTCGCCTGACGCCCGGTCGTCATCGGTAGCAAGCTGGCCAGGCCAAACGGCAACGGTCAAACTGTCATGGCCGTCATTCAGCAGGACCGCCAGAGGCCAACGCAGCAACCTCGAAGTGAGCACCAGATCGTTGGGAATGTTGTCCCCGCTCATGTCGAGCAACTGGGGTTGCAGCCCCCCTGGCGGTGCGGTGATGGTAAAGGACTGCTCATGCCCGGACGCGAATTCTAACCGGACGGTATAACGGGCGCGGTTACCCACAGACTGCTCCGCGACGGTGGCTGCGTCGAGACTGTGGTCGCCGTCAAGTTCGGTGGCGTACCGCATGAGTTGAGCATCGTTGCCGGCTGCCGATTGCGCGGGTCCCGTTGCCGGATTCGACCAAACTGACGGGTGACAGTTCTGCCCGTGCGCGCGGACGCTCAGGGATACCGTCAGCGCCATCGCGAACAACAAGTTGAAGAGAACTCTCATGACCGTAAGGCTCTGCCTCGCCCCTGCAGAATGGTGAAGATCTAAAACTTGACCATGATGGCTATCGTGTTTTCGGCCTGTCCTTTGCGGAGATCCGGGAACCAAACCCCACTCGTGCTGCCGGGAGTGCCGCAGTTCGCTTCCGCGGTTGGGAGATCCGTCGCACCAGAAGAGACACCACTACTGCACACGAAGTCCGCGGGATTAGTCGGGAAACTGGGATTGTTGTTGGGAGGCGTTATGCCGCCGCGGCCCGTCCAATACGGAACGTTGGCATGGCGATACCCAGTTTCAAACCGGAAAGTGATGTACTGAGAGGGCATCCAGTCGAAAGTGACCGTGCCATCATAAGCCTTGTATTTGCTCCCGGGACTCGCCACGAAATACGGCGAGCCGGAGACTGCATCAGCGCCATTGATCGGCGGGAGGAGCGTCAGATAGCGACCGGGATTATCCAGTACTCCGCCACCAAGCGTTATTCCGAACAGATCTTGGTGAAACCACCAGCGGTTGTATAACATCCATCCCGCGAAACTCTGCTTGGGGTTACCGTGACTGTCGTTGTGGCAACTGACGCCCCCGCCGTATTCGCAACCAAGATCGCCCGTGAGCGAGAGCGCCATTTTGTCCAACCCCATTTCGCCGGGACGGTCGAAATATTTAATCTCAATGCTGTCGTCGGTGTGGATGCGCGACCGCCCGGGAACACCCAAGGTGTCTGTGCCCATGCCGTAATTATTGAAGACCATGGAGACCCAAGGCTTGGGACGCCACAATATCTGTCCGCCCAGACCTGGGTGACCGTTGGTTCTCGCGTAAGACTGCCACCCGTTGATGAACCACGGCTCGATTTTGAGTTTATCCGTAGGGAACCACTGGACGCGTACACCGTTGAAGAACCAAGGAGTGTTGGAAGAAACATACGAAGGCTGGTAGGTCCAATTGTCAAAGTTGTAGTAGCTGAACAATCCGATATACGAAACGAAAATCCCGGCATCGATATTTAGGCCGTGATTCACATTGAAATGATAGCCACCGTACGCTTCCGAGAAGTATTTGTAGGCTCCTCGCAAATCCCACTGTCCAACTCCGAAACTACCGTCGTTCCGTGGCGTGGTGGTGGCAAAGAGTCCATCCATCGTCAAGATTCGCGCTCTAACATTACCCACGTGCAGATCGCCGCCGAAACTCAACTGTTCAAGTTGCACCTCGCTATTGCGGAAGCTTTCCGTCGAGCCGCCCATCGTGTGATCTTTGGGCTGGTTGTAATCCTCAATGAAGTTGGTATCCACGCGAAATTCCGGCGTGAAATACTTGGAATCCCAGACAGTGTCCTTATTGCGCGGGTTGCCGTTGAGCCAGGTCCAATCCGCATACGCGAACGGAACCGTTGGCGTGGTTGTCACCGGGCTGGCATCGACCGGCGAGACCAGCGCGGTACCGCTGGCAGCCAGGGTGGCCGTCGGCGCAGCTGCCGTGGGGCTCGTTGGGCTCGCGTTCGCCAGCGTCGCGGAATTCGCGGCCGCTGGGGCTGCGCTGGCCGCCGGCTTCGGTGTTGGTGCTGCGCTGGCCTTGGACTCCAGCTCCGCGACACGTCTCTTGAGCTCTTCCACCTCGTCGAGCAGCCATCGTTCGCGCTCGGTCAATCCCGGTGCCGGGGCATCGCTTTTATTGGCGGTGTCTTTTGACGGTGGAACGTTGGCGCTCCTGCTGTCCGCTGTGTCGTCGGCGAACACCGTACGGGGAATTGCGATTACTGCCGACAACATCAATGCCAAGAGAACACGCGCACATCCGTTTAATGCTGGGTACCCGATCTTCATCGAACTCTCCAATCGTCGCGATGCATTCCGCATCACCGCTGCTGGACACTCCGCTGCTCGCTAGTTAGGGTTAACAGCTAATGCTTCCGCGCGGCCCAAAGACGCACTGCTCTCTAGCCGGCAGCGCGCAGCTTGCGTGTTGTTGAAGATAGAGCCAGGGGCATGAGGAAGCCGTGAAGATTTCGTCAGAAGGACATAGTGCATGCAGCAAAGTTTGCGTGGCGCAGATGAAGTTCTTAAATGGAACAATAAGGATTAACGCAATTGGTATTCACGGAAAGAAGACGTCGGCGAGAAGCGGCGCGCTTCGCCCTTACACAGGTCCGGCAGCGCTCCGGTGAGATAAGTGCCGCTGCGCCCTAAGGCGGGGCGTCACAATACGCGTAGTTCGTATCCCACCCAGGGGTGCGTCAAGACATGCTGCGGCTGCGCCGGCTGGGCTTCGATCTTTTTCCGAAGTTGTTTCACCAGCGTGCGCACGTAGTCGAGTTCTTCGCCATATTCTGGGCCCCAAACTGCTCTTAGCAGTTCACGATGCGAGACGATTCTATTCGGGCGGTCAGCCAGGTATTGCAAGAATTTGAATTCTTTGGGGGTGAGGTGCACGCGCGTCCCCCGCACCGCCACGTGACGCGTTTCGAAGTCCACTTCCACGTGACCGAGCTTTAATCGCTCGACACTCCGCTCCGACGCATTTCTGCGCAATAAGGCACGAATACGCGCAAGCAATTCCGGAGTGCTGAACGGCTTCGTAACGTAGTCGTTGGCACCGGAATCCAGGGCACGTACCTTATCGAGCTCGCTGTTCCGCACTGTCAGCATGATAATCCCGGCATCACTGAACGCGCGAACGGCCCGGCAAACTTCCATGCCAAGCATTCCCGGCATATTGCAGTCCAGCAAAATGACGTCGTATCGCTCTTCGTAAACTTTGTTAAGCGCTTCGTCGCCGTCCCGGGCATCATCAACTTCGTAGCTGTTGGCGACCAGCGCAGTGCGCAACACGCGGCGGATTTGCGGGTGGTCATCCACCACCAGGATTCGGCCATTGCTCGGTCTAGCGCCGGTCGAGATGGACTGTCCCCAGTCGATAACCTCGTTCATCATCTGCGCGGAGCCTCGCAATCTGTGTCGCGTCGCCGACGCAATGCTGTCCGTCCCAGACACGGAAATAGAAGAGCCCATCTTTCTCCGGAAATAATGCGCGCAATGTTATAGGTGCGCCTGTTAAAAAGTCGTTAGACAAATCTGAGAAACGCGTAAGAAGCAACGCGGTGTTTACCCACACAAACTCCGGCCTGCAGCTCGTTATGATGCCTTGGCGGATACCCGATCGGCGCGCTCGAGTGGCAGGCTGATGGTGAATGTAGACCCGCGACCAGGCCGGCTAACCACTTGAATCCTCCCGCCATGAGCCTCGACGATGGCCCGCGCGATGGGCAAACCCATGCCCGTCCCATGGGTGCGCAGCTCCTGATCTTTACCACGATAAAACTTTTCAAAGATCCGTCCTGTCTCCTCTTCTGCAATCCCTGGACCTTGGTCCATAACGCTGAGGAAAGCGAAATCACCGTCTTTGGCGCTGCGAATAGTGATGGGCAGCCCGGGCAATGAATATAGATGGGCATTCGAAACCAAGTGCGCCAGCACACTACGCGCCCAGGGCAAATCCGCCAACACGCGCACGTCCGCGTGGGGCAATTCGCAGGGAACCGGCCGTGCTCGCAGCACACTTTTGCAGTCCGCCAGAGTGTCGGAGACTAATTCGCCAATCGAGTGGGGCCGCGGGTCGAGCCTGACCTCCCCCGATTCCAAACGCGCGAGCTCCGAAGCTCGGTCCAGCAACGTATCGATGTGGTCGCACTCCTCATCGACCACGGACAATAAATCTCTCTGTTGTTCGCGGTCGAACTCCAGATCACCGAGCAAAGCCGTTACCGAAGATTTGATGCACGTCAACGGAGTCCGAAAGTCGTGGGTAATGGCGTCTAGCATCACCGATTTGAATTGTTCGCCTTCCCGCGCCGCCTCCATCTTGGCCACTTGCTCCCCGGCCGCGACGCGCTCGATGGTTACCGCAATTAAGGAGCCCAGCGCGGCCATCGTCTCCCGCGAAACCACGAGACCGCCGATACCTACACTACCGAGAATCTTCTGCCCCTGACGCAAGGGAACAAACCACAGGTTGCTGGCCTCTTCGCGCGGGTTTGGCGCTGTCGCCGCAGCACGTAGGCGCAGTCCGCTGAGGTCGCAACCGTCTGCACCCGCGGCGAATATCTCTTGCGTCTCCAGCAAAAAAAATGCCGCACTGTCGGCATTGAAACATTCGAGAACGTGCTTGGGAATGGCGCGCGACAGCTCCGTCAGACTCGCCATTCCTAACAGTTTTTGGCTGAGCGCGTATAGCCTTTCCACTTCGCGCCGCCGCCGTTCGGCATCCGCAGCGCGATTGTGGGCTCGCGCGGAGAGACTGCTGCCTACCACCGCCGTCACTAGAAACGCCGATAGCGCTACCCAGTCCTGCGGATCGGCAATATCCAGTGAGTGCGTCGGCGGCAGAAAAAAGTAATCGTATGCCAGCGTCGCGGCAACCGACATGAAACACGAAACACCCAAACCCCAGACCGCTGAAGTACCCAGAATCGCCAACAGAAACGTGAAGCCAACCGTGGTGGCATTTGCCGCCATAACCCATGAATAGACGAATGTAATGGCGAGTATCAGCAGCAATCCGACTGCGTATCCCCGTGAGACAGTAATCCCCGCGTCGCAGGCTGAAAGGTCAGCAGCCTCGGCGGCCAACTTGGGATTCGGCTCTTTAAGGCAGACGCGCATTCGTGTCGTACAGCAGCCCCATGCTGGCGAATTGGGCCAGTACTTCCGCACTTCTGGCTGGCAGACCTGATCGGCTTTGTTACCGCGTTGCCTCTGACCAACGCGGATGTCACGGTAGAGGTGTTATGTCACGATGAAGGTTGTTTTGCGAATCGTAAAGATTTTATTCGCCTTATCTAAATTTTTGCTGCAATTCTTCAACAGGTTTGCCTCACGCGGAATGCCTCGGATTCGCCATGACGGCAAGCCTCAACTCCGTTCGTCCTTACCAATTTCTTAGGCTTTCTTCACGCCATACTCAGCGATGATGAGTCACCATAGACAACATCTTTGTTCCATACGAACAGTCATTTATCGATTCCCGGCGCGCTATTTGCGATGAATCATCCAACGATCCTTGTCGTCGAAGATGATCAGCCGATACGCCACATGCTGCGAAACGCGCTTTCGAATTCCGGTTTTGAAGTTCTAGATGAGAAAAATATCCAGCAAGCCATCGCCACGCTGCGCCGCGAGCGGCTGGACCTGATCCTCTTGGACCTGGATATATCGCGGGATATTGACGTCTGCAGTAGGTCCGCTCTCTGTTCAGCGGCCCGATCATCGCGTTGAACAGCCGCAAATCGCAGCGGGGTAAGATTGCTGCGCTGGATACTAGGGCGGATGATTACATCGTAAAGCCTTTTGCGACGGGCGAGTTGCTTGCGCGCGTTAGAGTAGCATTGCGACGTCTCGGGACCGAGGGGCGGCTTCCGGAAATTAGGGGACGAGACTCAAATAAATTGAGCAACTTATGTGTTTTCACTACGGCTTCTGCGTTCGCGAAGTTTTCTAGGTACGCGTCTCGACCAGGGAGTTTACCCACGGCCCGCTCCGCGCGATAAACCGCTTTCGCCGAACACCTCACTCATGGGCCCACTGTTTCACTCAATTGCTAATTCGCGTTCCCGCGACGGACGAGTTGTCCACTCGGGCGGGACAGAGGGGATGCGCAGAGGTCTCATTTCCACTAAGCGAGATTCCTCGGGAGAAGATGAGGACGACGGCGGCAGGGGATTCAGATCCAAAATAGGGACGCATACGGTTGGCCTGCGGGACCTTTCCGCATCCCGTAAAGCGGTTCCTTACGATGCCTAAGGTACCGCCGGCCTTATTGAGCACGTCGGTCATGAAAATATCCGGACCCGATATGGCCTGGATCGTGTTGCCGGAAATTTCGACGTCCTGAAATACCGGATACGTGGCTGCGAAATTGTCGGGTAC
>JBEKSZ010000076.1:0-23925 GCA_049516615.1 Candidatus Acidiferrum sp.
TACTTCCGCACCACGGACGTCACCGGGGACATGAAGCTGCCCGCGGGCGTTGAGATGGTCATGCCGGGCGACAACGTGAGCTGCGAAGTTACGCTGATCACTCCGGTGGCGCTTGAAAAGGGACTGCGCTTTGCGATTCGCGAAGGCGGCCACACCGTGGGCGCCGGGGCGGTAACCGAAATCATTGAGTAGCCTGGCGGTTTTAGCCCGGGAGTCTCCCGGTTTGCCGGAAAGGGTCTTAGAAAATCATGCGCGAGATCATTACATTGCAGTGCGGGGACTGTAAGAACCGCAACTACACCACGACCAAGAACAAGAAGAAGCATTCCGAACGGATGGAGACCAAGAAGTTCTGCAACACCTGCCGGAAGCAGACGGCGCACAAGGAAGTGAAGTAGGCCAGCACGTCGGTTCGCTCCGCGGACGCTTCCTGCGGAGCAAGGGGTCTTGGTTTTAGGGGAGTCGTCCAACGGCTAGGACTCCGGTCTCCAAAACCGGGTATGGGGGTTCGAGTCCCTCCTCCCCTGCCAGAGTTTCGAAACGGCGACCGGATGGCCGGGGCCGGGAAGACAACGAGGATGTATGGCAACGCAGGCCAAAGTGAAGAACGAAGAACCGGCCAAGAATGCACTGGCGGAAACGGCAGCGGGCGTAGGCACGCGCGTCTCGGGGACGGTCACCGACACGCGGGAGTTCTTGCACGATGTGCGCGTCGAGATGAAGCAGGTGACCTGGCCGTCAAAGGACGACGTGGTTTCAACCACCTGGGTGGTGATTGCCACGGTGGCGTTTTTCGGATTTTTTCTGTGGCTGGTCGATCTGGGCGTGCAGCGCGGCGTGCAGGTGATTTTCAAAAAGTTTGGCGTGTAAGGGGACTCTGAATTCATGAGCATGCAGTGGTACATCATCCACACCTACTCGGGCTTTGAGAAGAAGGTGAAAGAAAGCCTGGAGAGCCGTGTCGAAGCGTTCTCGCTTCAGGACAAGATCGGGCGCGTACTGATCCCCATGGAAGAAGTGGTGGAGGTGCGCAGCGGCAAGAAAGTAGTTTCGCAGCGCATGTCCTATCCAGGCTACGTGCTGGTCGAGATGGACCTTGACGAGAACACCTGGCACATCGTGCGCTCCACGCCGCGCGTCACGGGTTTTGTGGGTTCGGCGACGGCGCCCTCGCCGCTGACGGAAGCCGAAGTGGACGGCATCATCAACCGCGTGCACACCCCGCAGGACCGCCCGAAGCCCAAAGTGGTCTTTGAGCGCAACGAGCAGGTGCGCATCGTGGATGGACCGTTCGCGAATTTCAACGGTTCGGTCGAGGAGATTGACAACGATCACAGCCGGCTGAAGGTTTCGGTCACCATTTTCGGGCGTTCGACGCCGGTTGAGCTGGATTTTGCCAGCGTCGAAAAGCTCGGGTAGTTCGAGAAAAGTTTAGAAAGACGAGAAGATGCCGCCAAAGAAAATACAAACGACCATCAAATTGCAGTTGCCCGCGGGTAAAGCCACGCCCGCGCCTCCGGTGGGAACGGCCCTCGGTCCCCATGGTTTGAACATTATGGATTTCTGCAAACAGTTCAACGCCAAGACCGCCAAGGAACCGGACGGCATGATTTTCCCCGTGCTGGTCACGGTGTACACCGACCGCACCTTCACCTTTATTTTGAAGACCCCGCCCGCTTCGATTTTGCTGTTGCGCGCCGCGGGCATCGTCAAGGGTTCCGCCGAGCCGAACCGCAACAAGGTCGGCAAGGTCACCAAAAAGCAGGTTCAGGAAATTGCGCAGCTCAAGCTTGTCGATCTCAACACCACCAATCTGGACGCCGCGATGCGCACCATAGCCGGCACCGCGAAAAACATGGGTCTGGAAGTCGTGGAAGCCTAGTTGTTCAGGCGCTAAGAGATCCGAGGAAGCAGGTAGGCGAATGGCTAAGAAGTCTGGAAAAAATGTGGTGAACGCGCGCAAGAAGGTCGAAGCGCGCCCGTACAAGCTCGCGGAAGCTTCCGAGCTGATCAAGAAGACGCATCACACCAAGTTCAACGAAACCGTGGAACTGGCGATCAATCTGGGGGTCGACCCCAAGCACTCCGACCAGGTGGTACGCGGCACCGTGGTGCTGCCGAACGGTCTCGGCAAGGCGGTTCGCGTGCTGGTGATTGCCGGTGGCGACAAGATTCGCGAAGCCACGGAAGCGGGCGCCGATTACGCCGGTGGCGACGACATGGTGCAGAAAATCATGGAAGGCTGGACGGATTACGACGCGGTCATCGCCACGCCGGACATGATGCGCTCGGCGGGAAAACTCGGTAAGGTGCTCGGACCGCGGGGCCTCATGCCCAACCCGAAAACCGGCACGGTCACCATGGATGTGGCCAAAGCCATCAAGGAAACCAAAGCCGGCAAGGTCGAGTTCCGCGTGGACAAAGCCGGGATCGTGCACTGCGCCATCGGCAAAATCGAGTTTGCCGCGCCCAAGATCGCAGAGAACGCCCATGTGGTCATCAACGCGGTCGTGAAGGCCAAGCCCGCGGCCGCCAAGGGCACGTATGTGAAGAAAATCACGCTGACTTCCACGATGGGTCCGGCGATTACCGTCGACCTCGCTGAAGCAGAAGTGCTGGCAGCGTAAGGAAAATCGAGCGGAGCCAATGAGATGAAGAAACGCAGCGAAAAACAAGCGGATTTGGACACCCTCAAGACCGAGCTGGCCAAGGTCTCGACCTTGATTTTGACGACCTTTCAAGGCATCACCGTGGACCATGACACCAAGCTGCGCCGCGCGGTGCAGGCGGCGGGCGGCAGGTACAAGGTGGTCAAGAATACTTTGGCAGAGCGCGCCGGCGCAGGAACGCCGGCCGAAGGGGTGCTGCGGGACCTGAAAGGCACGAACTCGATCGCCTTCACCTACAACGATCCTGTGGCCCTGGCCAAGGCCCTTACCAAGATCGCCAAGGACGTTCCGGCGTTTCAGTTCAAGGCCGGCGTCGTAGAAGGCCGGGTGATCTCCATTGCCGAGATTCAAAGCCTGGCCAACCTGCCCTCGAAAGAAGAGCTCATCAGCAAGGTGATGTTCCTTTTGAACGCTCCGGCGCAGCGCATTGCCGTGGCACTGAACGCTTTGCCGCGCAACCTGGCGGTGACCGTCAGCGAGGCCATCAAGGTCAACAAGTTTGGGTCCGGGACCGCGGAAAAGAACCCCGCACCCGTGGCGGCAGTTCCCGCCGCGGCTCCCGCAGCAACGCCTGCAGCAGAAGGGGAAGGCAAGCCCGAAGCAGCACCGGAAGCGGCCCAGTAAATTTGCTTTTAGGATTTTAAATTTCAATTTTACGTTTCGAGAGGAGAAACGCGGTCATGGCGAAAGTGGATACGATTCTGGAAGAAATCAAGGGGCTGACGTTGCTGGAAGCGTCGGACCTCGTAAAGAAAATGGAAGAGGCCTTCGGCGTCTCCGCGGCGGCAGCCACGGTGGTAGCCGGCGGCGGTGGTGGCGCGGCGGCTGCGGCGCCTGCCGAAGAGAAGACGGAATTCACCGTCGTGCTCACCGACGTTGGCGGCAACAAGATCAACGTCATCAAAGCGGTCCGCGAAGTCACCAGCCTCGGTCTCAAGGAAGCCAAGGACCTCGTCGATGGCGCTCCAAAGACCGTCAAGGATGGCGTCAACAAGGAAGAAGCCGCGACCATCAAGAAGAAGTTTGAGGACGCGGGCGCCAAAGTCGAAATCAAGTAGTTCGACGGGCCCGTCGTTCCGGCGGTCTTTAGCTTCACGTTTTCGGATTGGGCCCCAGCTCTTCGGTGCGCTTCGCGGCGCACCTGAAGCAAGCGGTCGCTAGCCGCGGCCGCGTGATTCGCGGACGAGCAGGGGCAAAGGAATTCACGTACGCAAGTCGAGGCCGGTCATCACTGTAACTCGATGGGCTCCTACGGAGCCGCCGGCAGCCGTGTGCGCGCTGATCTTGGGCGGGCGGCGCAACACACGGACTGGTCCACCGCACCTTTTTTTAGCTGGTGGCAACCCTTGAGAGTGTCTGTTCCTAAGAAGGCCAGCCGTAACGCGGCTGGCGCATTGTATTTCCGCAGGCTGCCCAAACGAGCTTCACGGTCTGACCGTGGACTCAGAATGAGGATCAAGCATGCCGACTAGCAACCACCATGTTCGTGAACGTCAGCGCCTGGACTTCGCCAAGATTCACGGTTCCATTCAGATTCCGAACCTGATCGAAGTGCAGATGAAGTCCTATCAGCGCTTTCTGCAGATGGACTTACTGCCGAGTGAGCGTGACGACGCTGGCTTGCAGTCCGTCTTCACCTCGGTGTTTCCCATCAAGGATTTCCGCGAAATGTCCCAGCTCGAGTTCGTCGATTACGCCATCGGCAACTGGGAGTGTAAGTGCGGCAACCTCAAAGGGCTGCACCACCTGCGCGCCACCTGCCGCAATTGCGGCGCGAGCGTGGTCACCAATCCCTATCAGACCGGTGACGTGATCTGCCACAAGTGCGGCACCTTCAATAAAAATACGCCCACGTTCTGCAACAAGTGCGGTGACCCGGTGGCCATGCAGCTGAAGTATGACGTGAATGAGTGCCAGGAGCGGGGCATGACCTACTCCGCGCCGCTGAAGGTCACCATCCGTCTGACCATTTACGACAAAGATCCCGATACCGGCGCCAAGACCATTCGCGACATCAAGGAACAGGAAGTTTTCTACGGCGACATTCCGCTGATGACCGAGAACGGCACCTTCATCATCAACGGCACCGAGCGCGTCATCGTCAGCCAATTGCACCGTTCGCCCGGGGTGTTCTTTGAAAGCGCCAACAACCGCAGCTATTTCCTCGGGAAAATTATTCCCTACCGCGGCTCGTGGGTAGAGTTTGAGTACGACACCAAGAACATTCTCTACGTCCGCATTGACCGCAAGCGCAAGTTCCTGGGCTCGATTTTTCTGCGCGCCCTGGGCATGAAGTCCAATGAAGATATCCTGCGCACCTTTTACCAGGTGGAGCGCATTTCCCTGCGCGAAAAGGATCTTTACTGGAACATTTCTCCCGGCATCGTGGACCGCAAGCTGACCCACGAAATCCGCAATCCCAAGTCGGAAGAAGTCATCGTGGGCGCCCACAAGCGCATCACCGAGAATCTCTTCAAGGAGCTGATCAAGGCCCGCATCTCGCAGGTGCGCGCGGCTTTGCAGGACCTTGAAGGGGCCTCCAGCGTGGCCGACGTGGTCAATCGCCAGACCGGCGAAGTGCTCCTTGAAGCCAACAAGCCGCTGACCGGCGAGCTGTGGCAGGCTTTTGCGGAATCGGGCATCACCGAAGTGGACGTGTTCTTCCCGGAGCGCGATGACATCGGCATGGTCCTTTCCCGGACCCTTGAAAAGGACGCCATCCGCTCGTCCAAAGAAGCGCTCATCGAAATCTATCGCAAGCTGCGTCCCGGAGATCCTCCGACGCTTGAAACCGCCACCAACCTTTTCCGCGGCATGTTCTTTGACCCGCGCAAATACGATTTCAGCCGCGTGGGGCGCTTGAAGTTCAACATCAAGATGGGTCTCGACACCCCGCTCAACAACCGCACGCTTGAAGCGCCGGATTTCGTTTCGGCCATCAAGTATCTCTTCAAGCTGCGCAAGAGCATCGGCGTGGTCGACGACATCGATCACCTCGGCAACCGCCGCGTGCGCGCGGTCGGTGAACTGCTGGAAAACCAGTTCCGCATCGGCCTGGTCCGCATGGAACGCGCCATCAAGGAAAAGATGAGCGTGTACCAGGAAATGTCCACGGCCATGCCCCACGATCTGGTCAACGCCAAGCCGGTCATGGCGGCGATCCGCGAATTCTTCGGATCCTCGCAGCTCAGCCAGTTCATGGACCAGACCAACCCCTTGAGCGAAATCACTCACAAGCGCCGCCTTTCCGCTCTCGGACCCGGAGGTCTCTCGCGCGAGCGCGCCGGTTTCGAAGTGCGCGACGTGCATCCCACGCACTACGGCCGTATCTGCCCCATTGAAACGCCGGAAGGCCCCAACATCGGCCTGATCAGCTCGCTCAGCTGCTTTGCGCGCATCAACGACTACGGTTTCATCGAGTCCCCCTACCGCAAGGTAAAAGGCGGGCGCATCATCGATTACGTGCAGATCGTCAACGCCGGCGACAGCGAATTCAAGGCCGGTGACATTGTCGAACAAGACCGCGTCGAAGAGCTCAACGAGGAACTGAAGCGCCGCAAAGTCACCTACGAACCATACTGCTTCTATCTTTCCGCCTGGGAAGAAGACAAGTACGTGGTCGCGCAGGCCAACGTGGCCCTCGATGAGAAGCTGAAGATCACCACCGAGCTCGTCAATTGCCGGCAGGCCGGCAACTTCGTGCTGAAGAGCCGCGATGAAGTGGACTACGTCGACGTTTCGCCGAAGCAGCTGGTCTCCGTGGCCGCCAGCTTGATTCCGTTCCTTGAAAACGACGACGCCAACCGCGCGCTCATGGGTTCGAACATGCAGCGCCAGGCCGTACCTTTGATTCGTGGCGATGCTCCGCTGGTCGGCACCGGCATGGAACGCGTGACCGCGCGCGATTCCGGCGCCGTGGTGCTGTGCAAACGCGAAGGCATCGTCGACCAGGTCGACTCCGAGCGCATCATCGTGCGCGTCGAGTCCGATCACTCCGGCGTTCTCAGCCGCGAAGTGGGCGCCGATATCTACCAGCTCATCAAATTCAAGCGCTCGAACCAGAACACCTGTATCAGCCAGAAGCCCCTCGTGCGCGTGGGCGACCGCGTCAAGAAGGGCCAGGTTTTGGCCGACGGTCCCTGCACCGAGCGCGGCGAACTGGCTCTGGGCCGCAACGTGCTGGTGGCCTTCGTGCCCTGGCGCGGCTACAACTTTGAAGACGCCATCCTGGTCAGCGAAAAGCTGGTCAAGGACGACTACTACACCTCCATCCACATCGAGGAGTACGAAATCGAAGCCCGCGATACCAAGCTCGGGCCCGAGGAAGTCACCCGCGACATCCCCAACATCAGCGAGTCGTTCCTGCGCAACCTCGACGAAAGCGGCGTCATCCGCATCGGCGCGGTCATCAAACCAGGCGACATCCTGGTCGGCAAAGTGACCCCCAAGGGCGAGACCACGCTGACCCCGGAAGAGAAACTGCTGCGCGCCATCTTCGGCGAAAAGGCCGGCGACGTGCGCGACGCTTCTCTCTACTGCCCGCCAGGCATCGAGGGCACCATCGTGGACGTCAAGATCTTCACCCGCAAGGGGGGAGAAAAGGACGAGCGCCACAAGGCCATCGAGGCTTCCCAGATCTTCAAGCTCGAGAAGAACCTGGCCGACGAAATCCGCATCCTCACCGACGAGCGCCTCAAGCGTCTCGGCGACCTTCTCGGCGGCAAGATTCTGCAGGCCGACCTGCACGATGAAAAGACCAACAAGCGCCTGTTGACCAAGGGTGCGGAGCTGACCCGCGAGCTGATCGAAAAGATCTCCACGCGCAACCTCAAGCGCCTGAAGCTTAACGAGAAGGATCCTCTGCTCATCGAGAAAATCGAAGAAGTCGAGGAAATGACTTCGCGGCAGATCGACGTCCTGCGCAAGATCACCGAAGAGCGCAAGGAAAAGCTCAAAAAGGGCGACGAACTGCCGCCCGGGGTCATCAAGCTGGCCAAAGTCTACATCGCCATGAAGCGCAAGCTCTCCATCGGCGACAAGATGGCCGGACGCCACGGCAACAAGGGCGTTATCGCCCGCATCGTGCCGCAGGAGGATATGCCTGCGCTTCCCGACGGCACGCCCGTCGAAATCGTGCTCAATCCTCTCGGCGTTCCTTCGCGTATGAACGTCGGGCAGATTCTTGAAACCCACTTGGGCTGGGCCGCCAAGGAACTGGGCAACAGCCTCAAGCGTTTGCTGAGCAAGGAAGTAAAGGCCGAAGCCTTGCGCCGCTGGTTCCGTGAAGTGTTCACCGAGACCTCGGTGTGGAAGACCCTGGTCAACCTGAGCGACGACGAGTTGCTTGAATACGCCGAAGGCTTCAAGGAAGGCATCCCCTTCGCTACCCCGGTTTTTGACGGCGCGCGCGAGGCGGAAATTCGCCACCTGCTCGAAGTCGCGGGATTGCCGCACGCCGGAAAAATCAACCTGTTCGATGGCATGACCGGCGAACAGTTCGATCAACCGGTCACCGTCGGCTACATCTACATGCTCAAGCTCTCGCATCTTGTCGACGACAAGATTCACGCGCGCTCCATCGGGCCCTACTCGCTCATCACCCAGCAGCCGCTCGGTGGTAAAGCGCAGTTCGGCGGACAGCGCTTCGGAGAAATGGAAGTGTGGGCGCTTGAAGCCTACGGCGCCGCGCACATCCTGCAAGAGCTGCTCACGGCGAAGTCCGACGACGTTTACGGCCGCGCGAAAATCTACGAGGCCATCGTCAAGGGCGAGCCCGGCATCGAGCCCGGCGTACCGGAGTCGTTCAACGTTCTCGTCCGCGAACTGCAGTCGCTGTGCCTGGACGTGGAACTCATGAAGCGTCAAAAGCCCACGGTAGCCGAAGCCGCGGATTAAAAACCGGGCAAGCCTTTTCCTCCGGGGCGCAGCTTGCTGCGCCCCCCGGGAGGAAGGCAGGTCTCAGGCATTAAGTAGTCTTCCGTAGTTGGGTTCTCAGCCGGCGCGATGCCAACACATCGCACCGTATCCCGCAGCCGCAAGGCGGCGGGAGGGAGGAAACAACCTTGTATCGCAGCAGCCCCTATGATCGCGCAAGTCTGATTGCTGATTTCGATTCGATTCGCATCTCTCTGGCCAGCCCGGAAAAAATCCGGTCGTGGTCCCACGGCGAAGTCACCAAGCCGGAGACCATCAACTACCGCACCTTCAAGCCCGAACGCGACGGCCTTTTCTGCGCCAAGATTTTCGGGCCGGTCACCGACTGGGAATGCCTGTGCGGCAAGTACAAGCGCATGAAGCATCGCGGCGTTATCTGCGACAAGTGCGGCGTGGAAGTCACGCTCAGCAAAGTTCGCCGCGAACGCCTCGGGCACATCGAGCTGGCCTCGCCGTGTTCGCACGTGTGGTTCTTCAAGGGTCTGCCAAGCCGCATCGGCTACCTCTTGGATATCTCCATGCGCGACCTTGAGCGCATTCTCTACTTTGAAGCCTTCGTGGTCGTCGACGTCGGCGAAGTGGCCATCCTCAAGGAGCGCGAAGTTCTCCTCGAAGACAAGTATCGCGAACTGCAGAAGGAATACCCCGGCCAGTTCGTGGCCAAGATGGGCGCCGAAGCCATCAAGGAATTGCTGCGCCGCGTCGAAGTCGACAAGCTTTCCGAAGAGCTGCGCGAAAAGATGAAGACCGACGCTTCTCTGCAGAAGCGCATCAAGTTCGCCAAGCGCCTCAAGGTGCTCGAAGCCTTTCGCAAGAGCGGCAACAAGCCCGAATGGATGATCCTTGACGTAATCCCGGTCCTGCCCCCCGAGTTGCGCCCGCTGGTGCCCCTCGATGGCGGCCGCTTTGCGACGTCGGACCTCAACGATCTCTATCGCCGCGTGATCAACCGCAACAACCGCCTCAAGAAGCTCATGGAATTGCGCGCCCCGGACGTCATCGTGCGCAACGAAAAGCGCATGCTCCAGGAGGCCGTGGACGCCCTCTTTGACAACGGCCGGCGCGGTCGTGTGCTGCGCGGTACCAACAACCGCCCGCTGAAGTCTTTGAGCGACACCCTCAAGGGCAAGCAGGGCCGCTTCCGGCAGAACCTGCTCGGCAAGCGCGTGGACTACTCCGGGCGCTCGGTAATCGTAGTTGGCCCGGAACTCAAACTGAACCAGTGCGGCTTGCCGAAGAAGATGGCGCTCGAACTCTTCAAGCCCTTCATCTATCACAAGCTCGAAGCGCAGGGGCATTGCACCACCATCAAGCAAGCCAAGGAGATGGTGGAACAGCAGGAAGCCGTGGTATGGGATATTCTCGAAGACGTCATCCGCGAACATCCCGTGCTGCTCAACCGCGCCCCGACGCTGCACCGCTTGGGCATTCAGGCCTTTGAGCCCGTACTCGTAGAAGGCAAAGCCATCCGCATCCACCCCCTCGTCTGTACCGCGTTCAACGCGGACTTTGACGGCGACCAGATGGCCGTGCACATTCCGCTCTCTCCGGAATCGCAGGTGGAAGCCTCGGTGCTGATGCTCAGCTCGCGCAATATTTTGTCCCCGGCCCACGGCTTGCCTCTGGCCGTTCCGTCGCAGGACATGGTCCTCGGGATCTATTACCTGACCAAGTCCCGTCCCGGAGCCAAGGGAGAAGGCCGCGTGTTCGGCAGTCCCGAAGACGTGGTCCTCGCGCTGGAGGCCGGCGAACTCGAACTGCTCACGCCGATCCGCCTGCGTTACACCGGCGAAGTGATCGACCTGACCACCGCCTACGACAACCAGGACGTGCCCCACACCGAACCGGTGAAGATGGAACGCCAGTTCATTCAGACCACCGTCGGCCGGGTGATCATGAACGCCGCCTTGCCGGAGGATTTTCCCTTCATCAACGGCCTGCTCAAGAAAAAGGGCGTGCAGCAGCTTGTCTATTACGCCTACCTGCGCTTCGGCTTGGAAAAAACCGTGGTGCTGCTCGATCAGTTGAAGGAGTTGGGCTTTACCTATTCGACCAAGTCCGGCATCTCCATCGGCATCGACGATATGCTCATCCCCAGCGATAAATACAAGCTGGTGGAAAACGCGGAAAAGGAAGTCGTCAAGGTCCAGCAGCAATACCTCGACGGCGCCATCACCAACGGCGAACGCTACAACAAGGTCATCGCCATCTGGGGAGACATCACCGAGCGCGTGGCCGACGAGATGTTCAAAGCTCTCGAGAACCAGGACAAGGAAGGCGTCATCAACCCGGTTTACGTGATGGCCGACTCCGGAGCCCGCGGTTCCAAACAGCAGATTCGTCAGCTTTCCGGCATGCGCGGACTGATGGCCAAGCCCTCTGGCGAGGTCATCGAGACGCCCATCACTTCCAACTTCCGCGAAGGCCTTACCGTGCTGCAGTACTTTATCTCCACGCACGGCGCGCGCAAGGGTCTGGCGGACACGGCTCTAAAGACCGCCGATTCCGGCTACCTCACGCGCCGCCTCGTGGACGTCGCGCAGGACGTGATCATCAACGAGCGCGATTGCGGCACCTCGGACGGCATCTTCGTCGAACCCATCGTCGAAGCCGGCGTCGAAGTCGAACCCCTGCGCGACCGCATCGTCGGCCGCGTCTCGCTCGACAAGATCAAGGACTTTGAAGGCACGGTCATTGTCGACGTCAACCAGGAGATCACCGAAGAGCTGGCCAACCAGGTGCAGGGCGCGGGCATTGAACGAGTCCGCATTCGTTCGGTTCTGACCTGCGAATCCCGCCGCGGAGTTTGCGCCCTCTGTTACGGTCGCAACCTGGCCTCGGGCCGCATGGTCGAACTTGGCGAAGCCGTGGGGGTCATCGCCGCGCAGTCCATCGGCGAACCCGGCACGCAGCTCACCATGCGCACCTTCCACATCGGTGGAACCGCCACGCGCGTCTCCGAGCGCTCCACGCTTGAAGCGCGCAACAACGGGGTGGTCAAGT
Organism: Candidatus Acidiferrum sp.; assembly: GCA_049516615.1. GTDB lineage: Bacteria > Acidobacteriota > Terriglobia > Acidiferrales > UBA7541 > Acidiferrum. The sequence continues at coordinate 11,607 of JBEKSZ010000076.1, forward strand.
TCGTGGACCTCAAGTTCGTCGAGGGCCGTGGGGGAACTTCCATCGCCATGAATCGTTCGGGCCTGATTGCCATCGTGGACGAAAAGGCTCGCGAAAAGGAACGCTACCACGTGGTATACGGCGCGCGGCTTCGCGTCGTCGACGGCGAACACGTCACGCACGGCCAGATCCTGGCCGAGTGGGATCCCTTCACCTTCTCGATCCTCACCGAGACCGCAGGCTCGATCAAGTTCGACGATCTGCGCCCCGGACTGACGATCGAAGAGCAAGTCGACGAGGTTACCGGCCTGTCGCAGGATGTGGTAACCCTGCCGCCGGGCGATGAAAAACATCAGCCGGCCATCCTGGTCCGCGATTCAAGCGGCAAGGTTCGCAAGAAGTACCTCATGCCCTCGCGGGCCCACTTGATGGTCAAGGATGGCGATGAAGTCCAAGCCGGTGACGTGCTGGCCAAAATCCCGCGCGAAACCACCAAGACCAAGGACATCACGGGCGGTCTGCCGCGCGTGGTCGAACTCTTTGAAACCCGCAAGCCCAAGGATCCCGCGGTCATCAGCGAGATCGACGGCAGCGTGCGCTACGGCGATATCGCCAAAGGCATGCGCAAGGTGTATGTCGAGAGCGAAGACGGCAAGACCACCAAGGAATACTCCATCCCCCGCGGCGTGCACATCAACGTGCAGGAAGGCGACCACGTCAAGGCTGGCGAAGCTTTGATCGACGGTCCGCTCAACCTCCACGATTTGCTGGCCGTGCTCGGCGAGAAGTTCACCCAGGCTTACCTTGTGAACGCCATTCAGGAGGTTTACCGCCTGCAGGGTGTGAACATCAACGACAAGCACATCGAGACGATTTCCCGTCAGATGATGCGCTGGGTCAAAGTCGAAGACGTTGGCGACACGCCGTTCCTCCTTGAGGAGCAAGTGGACAAGTTCCGCTTCCGCGAGGAAAACGATCGCGTCATCGCCGAAGGTGGCCGCCCCGCAACCGGACGTCCCCTGCTCCTCGGTATCACCAAGGCGTCGCTCTCGACAGACTCCTTCATCTCCGCAGCCAGCTTCCAGGAGACCACCCGGGTGCTCACCGAAGCGGCCGTGGCTGGGAAGGTCGACTACCTCCGTGGCCTCAAGGAAAACGTCATCATGGGCCGCCTCATCCCCGCCGGCACGGGACTGGAGCACTACCGCAGCATTCAGTTGCTGACGGAAATGCCCGCCCCCGCGCCGCAAGAGGAGATCCCGGAAATCGCCGAGCTCACCGCCGAAGAGGCCGCGGCTCTCGACTTCCTCAACAAGGACAGCGAAGGAGACTCGATCTCCGAGGGCTGAGGCTTCTCTCGCGGCGAGCGCGGCAGAATCCACCGGCGAATCAAGCAAAACGGCGTCCCGGCTTAGGCCCGGACGCCGTTTTGCTTTGGTGTGCCGAGCATGTTCGACAGCTTGGAGGTGCGAGTCCTCTTCACGACCAGATGGAGGTGAAGTGATAGCGAAGCGCCAGGGCCGAGCCGCGAGGGTAGGTCTGAAGCTCAAGCTGCGAGTGAACAGCGAGAAGAGTGCGGTGGCACGACCATGGGAGCGCAAGTTCCTGGGGTTCAGCTTCACGAATCACAAGCAACCGAAGAGGCGCGTGGCGCCGAAAGCGGTCGTGCGATTCAAGGAGCGCGTTCGGGAACTTACGAGTCGGACACGCGGTATAAGCCTCGTCCGCATGGTCCATGATTTAGCGGAGTATCTTCGCGGATGGATCGGCTATTTTGGACGATGCGAAACCCCGGAGGTGCTCCACAAGCTGGAGCAATGGTTCCGACGTCGACTTCGGTCGATGGTCTGGAAACAGTGGAAACGGGGAACCACGAGATATCGAGAGTTGCGCCAGCGCGGCATCGCTGCGCAGGAAGCCGCGCGCACGGCGGGTAGCTCCGATGGACCGTGGCACCTCGCGAACACCCCCGGGTTGAAAATCGCGCTGTCGAACGCCTACTTCGCCTTGCTCGGACTTCCCGAGTTCACGGTTCACGGCTAGCTTAACCCACCGAACCGCCGGATGCGCACCCGCATGTCCGGTGGTGTGGCAGGGGCGAGTGGGCGACCACTCCCCCTATGCCGATCCGGAAGCTCCGTGTGCCGGTATCTTTGAGGCACGCTTGGCGCTTCTCTCGGTTGCCCGCCCGAATTATCGTTTCTACAATAGAAGTATACGTTTCATCCGTGGTCCCGTTTCGCAGCTCTGAACGGGGCGTATTCTAGCCATGCCCGAAAACGATCGTAACGTTTCCCCGCCGCCGCTCCGCTCTCGCCCACCTGAGAGCCGTCCGAAGCTTTCAACGCGCCTTGACGAGCTCGAGCAGCGTCAGGGGGAGCTCTGGCGCATCACGTTTCTGCTCCTGCTGCTGCTGGCCGTGGCCTTCGCCATCGTCTCCTGGGACCGCATCCGTTCCCTCGCCGTTCACTATCAGGCGCTCCCCGTCTTGTTAGTGCTTCTGGTGGCCTGCTTCGGGCTTTACGCTTGGAGCCGCACCCAGAAAATCTCCGAGCTGCGCGGTATGATGCGCGGGATTGAGCAGCGCGATGCCGCTCCCCCGAGCGAAAAGCAGATGGACCAGCTTTTCGAGGTTATCGCCCGTTCCCAGCAAGGCTACCGCGACCTGATCGACTCTTTCGACGATGTTCTCGTGGCCCTCTCTCTTGATGGCCAAGTCCGCGCCGTAAATCGCAGCTTCGCCGACCTCGTGGGCCTTCCCTTTGAGCAGATTATCGGCAAGCCCCTCGGCGACTTTGTCCAGGAAGCCGGCGGCGAGGGCCGGGAGACCGTCCGTCTCGGGATGCCGCGTTTCCTTGAGCGTCGCAATTGGAGCGGCGTCGTCGAGGTCCGCTTCCGGAATCAGGGCCATATTTTCTATTTCGATTGCACCGCGCACGCCATGATCCGCGGTGACCAGGTTCACGGCGTGACGGTTCTCGCCCGCGACGTCACCGCCCACCGCAAAAATGAAGCCCGCTTCACCGAGCTCTTTGAAACCCTGCAGGAGGGCATCTACGTCGCCACCCCGGCGGGCGCCATTCTCGATGTCAACCCGGCCCTCGTCCGCATGCTCGGCTACGACTCGAAGGTCGAGCTGCTGACCCGCTCCGTGCCGGAAATCTTCATCGACCGCGCCGAGCGCAAGACGCTGAAGAAGTCCGTTGAACAGTCGCCCATGCCCGAGGGCCGCGAAATCACCCTGGCGCGCAAGGACGGCACCACCATCATCTGCTTGAACACCGCTTCGGCCATCCGCGACGCTGCGGGCGAGGTGGTGCGCTACCAGGGCTCGCTCACCGACATCACCGAGCGCCGCAATATCGAACGCCGCCTGCACCGCCAACAGGAGTTCGCGAGCCGCCTGGTGGACAGCTTTCCGGACCTCATCCTGGTCGTCGATCGCCTCGGCAAGTACACCTTCGTCAGCCCCCGCGTGCGTGAGGTTCTCGGCTACGAACAATCGGAAACCGGCGACCTCGAACTCGGTGGCCGCACCCACTCCGAAGACCGCCTGGCGCTGAAAACCGTCTACGCCGGCGTACTTTCCGGCCAGCAAGTCTTTGCCTCCCTTGAAGTGCGCGTCCGTCACAAGGACGGCGAATGGCGCCGTTTGCGCTGCCATTTCAGCCCACTCTCGGACGAACGCGGCAACATCGAAGGCGTGGTCCTGTCCTGCCGCGACGTCACCGAACTTAAACGTCTCGAAGAGCAGCTGATTCAAGCGGAAAAACTCGCGGCCATGGGACAAATGCTCGCAGGTGTCGCCCACGAGCTCAATAATCCGCTTACCGCCATTCTCGGCGTGACCGAACTGCTCCGCGAACGCCCGGGCTTTGACGAGCCCGTCAAACGCCAGCTCGAACTCACCCATCGCCAGGCCCGCCGCGCGGCGCGCATTGTGCAGAACCTTCTGGAATTTGCGCGTCCCGCCTCCCCGCAGAAAAAACCGCTGGACGTCAACAGCCTGGTCGAGCGCACCCTGCAGCTCCACGAACATTCGCTGCGGCGCAATAGCGTGCTGGTCGATTTCACGCCGCAGCCCGATCTCCCCGGGGTCATCGGCGACGGCAACCAGCTGATCCAGATTTTCCTCAATCTCATTACCAACGCGGAACAAGCCATTCGCGAAGTCCGCGAAACCGGACGCATCCAGATTCGCCTCTCGCAATCCGCCGGGAAAATACTCATCACCGTGCAGGACGACGGCGTCGGCATCCGTCCCGAAGCTCTGCCGCGGCTCTTCGATCCCTTTTACACCACCAAACGTCCCGGCGGCGGTACCGGCCTCGGCCTGAGCATCTGTCTCTCGATCGTCAAGGAACACGGCGGCACTATCGAGGCCGAAGCCCTCCCGGCGGGCGGCTCGGCCTTCACCGTTTATCTACCGAGCGCCGGCATTGCTCCGGGAATGCCGCTGCTCGATTCCGGCCCCGTCCCGCTGAGCGCCGCGGTCGCTGCCAGCGAAGCTCTGAAGGACCGCGCCATCCTGGTCCTCGATGACGAAGAGAGTATCCGCATGCTGCTCGAAGAAGGCTTGTCGGTGCAGGGTTTTCAGGTGGACACCGCGGCTACGCCCGAAGCCGCCATCGCACTCGCCCGTCGCACCAGCTACGACGTCCTGCTCTGCGACTTGAATCTGAGCTCCGGCGGCACGGTCATCAGCGGTACGCAGGCTGCCGATCTGGTGCTGGCCGCCTCCGGCGCTCGCAAGCCGTGGGTCGTGTTCATGACCGGTGAACTCGTCGAACCATCGAGCGGCGACGGCGCCCCGGGAGAGATTCGCCGTCTGCAAAAGCCCTTTCGCATCTCCGAGGTTCTCGCCCTACTGCGCTCGCTGGCCCAGGAAACTCCAGCGGAAACCCTGGTCCGCCCCGGATAGCGCGGGCATTCTTCTAGGGGAGCGGTAGCCGAATGCGAGCGCCGGGTCTTGGGCGCTCGCTGCGCAGGGAGATTCGGTAGGGGAATCGCGAACGAAAAACAGAGCGGGATTCTTCCGGCTAGGGTCCCGCGGCGGCCCTGGCGTCCACGCCAAAATCCCACACGTAAACATTCAAGCCGCCGGGCAGGACCTCGGCCAGGGCGTATTCGCCAGGCGGCAGCACCTCGCTGAGCGTGTAGCGATATACCAGCGGCGCCACGTCCCAGCGCTGTATCGCAATGATGTTCACGGCCGTGCCAATCTGCTGCCCGAACAGCGAGTGGATCGATTCGAGCTCTCGCTTTCCGCCTTTCACCGTCGCGCGCACCAGCACGACTTCCGGCCCTGAATCCGTTCCGCTGGCGTTGTTCATCGCCGGCGTCGGACCCTCGGGATCTGGCGGCGCTTCGCGCAAGAAAAACTCGAGCGGTTCGGCCCCGGGAGTGAAGCGAAGCGGGGCGTGCGCGCCGGGAATGACGATGTTGTGCTTGCTGGGCACCATGGGAATGGGAGAAAGCACCTGTTCGATCACGCGTTTCTTGTCGAGCTTGGTCTCGGAACTTACCTGCTCGAGCTTCTTTGCCGATTTTCCTTCAACCGCAAACATTCCTTCGCCTGCCGGCAGAAAAACCCCGGACCCCACACGCAGGCTGGCGTCCACGTCCATGGGTACCTCGGCAGCGCTCTCGACCTGCTGCTGGTGGACATGCTCGACCAGGTTTTTCGCGGCAGCCTCTTCGGCCGCTTCGGCCTTCGCCGTACCTTCCCAATCAACCATCGCCGCGGGAATCTCCTCCCAGTCCCCGCGTTCGGCGCTCAGGTATCGCACCTTCTCGCCGTGCCGCTCATAACTCCGCACCAGCTGAAAACTCCCATCCTTCAATACCAGTTTCTTCCCGCGAATGGCCGCCGGCACCGCCGCCCGGGCATCGCCAGGCGCGGTCGCGGGGTCCTGCGCACCCGCCGGAGGCCAGGCGCCGGCTGCCGCCAGTGCCGCCCCTGACCCCAGCAGAGCGAAGATCAGCAATCTTTTCATGAATGAATCCGCACGGGTGCGATGCGTCCCGGGTGCCACAGTTTGTCTAGCTTGTCCCACGCGGGCAGGATACTCCCGAGCCTTGAAGGTCCGCAACTCCACCGGGAATGAGAGCAAAAACAAAAAAGGCCCTCGAAACTCCGAGGGCCCGTAAGCGCGGAAGGCGCAGAATCTCCAGGGGTTTTTCCCTAGTGCGAGCACTTTTCAAACAGTGTGGTCAGCACCATCAAATCGGAAAGGGTAAACAGCCACTGGTCGGCCTGTCGTCCGGCGGCTTCCGCGGCGCGCGCGATGAAGCCCAAGTGGCGTTTCTTGGCAAAGTTGTGCAGGTGCTCGACGCAAATCCCCGTCAAGCTGGCGACCTCATAATCGGTGAAGATCTTCTGGCTAGATTTAACCGTGACCATGGCCGGGCTCCTGTTGTTAAAAACCCCAACTGCAGGGTAAAGTTTCCCAATTCTCCGGTTCGATGCTGCCCACAGCTTAAAAGCTGCACTACTCCAGAGCAATAGTCGTACCGTTCTGTTACAGCAAAACCACAGGTCTAGTACTTTTGCATGAAAATCCGCCATTTCCGCGGCTTTTGCCCGCACCCTCCTCGCGCTCCGCGCATGGTACTTCCCGTCGCGGATCCTTCGGGCGAATGGTAAGAATTTCTACTTTTGTGGACTTACTACGACTTTCGGTAGGCTGGCAGCGATTTCCCGCATCTGCTTGGTATGCCGGATCTCGTGCCCGGCAATCAATTCCATCCATTCATACCCGTCAAGCACCCCTAAAAATGGGTGTTTCCAGCGGTACGCGCTGAGGTTCCGCGCACTGGTCTCCTCCATAAACGCCAGCGTCCGCTCCCGCACCTCGCGCAACTCCGCCAGCATAATCTCTTTTTCCTGGACCAGGCTCGAGTCGAGGGGAATCGGCGTCTTGATGCGCAGCAGCCGTGACCGCGCGAGGGCCAGCGGCAAGTGCACGCGTTTAAGCAGATGAAAGTGCCGCGGCGGGCTCTGCAGCATGCGATCGGCCGTCCCGAGCACCGCGCGCTCGATGGTCATCACATGACCGACGAGCTCCGCCGCCGACCATTTCGCCGGTGCCGGCCGGGTCTGCCATTGCTCGCAGCTCACGGCATCGGCCGCACGCAACATGCCGGCTTGCGCCTGCCCGAGCCGGACGATGATCGGTTTTAGCGTCTTGGTCACCAAGGATTTATGCGCGCCCGCGTGCCGAGCTAAAGTGCCGCCCCGCCGGCCTGTTCAAACGCGTGCGCGAGCTGCAAGACCCGCCCCTCGCCAAAGGCCGGGGCAAAGATCTGCAAGCCTACGGGCAATTTCCCGCAAATCTTCCCGCAAGGCACCGACATCCCCGGCACACCCGCCAGCGAGCCAGTAACTGTATATATATCAGCGAGATACATCTCTAGCGGGTCCGCCGTCCGCTCCCCCAAAGGAAATGCCGGCACGGGCGAAGTGGGGGTCAGAATCGCGTCCACCTTCAAAAACGCATCGCGGAAATCCTGCGCAATCAGCGCCCGCACCTTCTGCCCCTTCAGGTAGTAAGCGTCATAGTAACCCGCGGAAAGCACATAAGTCCCGAGCACGATGCGGCGCTTTACCTCCGGCCCGAATCCGAGGCCCCGCGTGTTCTTATACATCGCCAGCAGCGAATCGCCCTTGGCGCGCAAGCCAAAGCGTACCCCGTCATAACGCGCCAGGTTCGAGCTGGCCTCCGCCGTGGCAATGATGTAATACGTGGCGATCGCATAATCGGTGTGTGGCATGTGGATGTCCACGAGCTCACATCCCAGCCTGCGGAAGATTTCAATCCCCGCGTCGATCTTTCCGCGTACTCCGGCATCCATCCCGGCCCCGAAATATTCGCGTGGGATGCCGATCTTCAGGCCCTTTACGGGCCTGGTGAGCTCCTCGCTGTAGCGCGGCACGGGCGCGGTCGTCGAGGTAGAGTCCCGCGGGTCGCGCCCGGCGATCACCTCCATTACCGCAGCCACGTCCTTGACGGTGTTGGCAAACGGCCCCACGCGATCGAGCGACGAGGCAAAGGCAATCAGCCCGTAGCGCGACACCCGCCCATAACTACCCATCATAGCGGGCACGCCGCAGAACGAAGCCGGCTGGCGGATCGAACCTCCGGTATCCGTTCCCAAGGAAGCCACCGCCAGCCCTGCCGCCACCACCGCTGCCGAGCCCCCGCTTGAACCCCCCGGCACGCGGTCTAGGGAAGCTGGGTTGCGCACCGGTCCGTACGCCGAATTCTCGTTCGAGCTGCCCATGGCAAACTCGTCGCAATTGGTCTTGCCGAGAATGATGGCCCCGGCCGCTTCCAGCCTCTCGACCGCCGTCGCGTCAAAAGGGGGCACATAATTCTCTAAAATCTTTGACCCACACGTTGTGGGGATCCCCCGGGTACTCAACACATCTTTAATTGCAACCGGGACGCCCGCAAGCGGCGGCAACATCTCGCGGTCGGCAATGGCCGCATCGATCTCATCGGCCTTGGCCAGCGCCCGCTCCGGCGCAAGCGCGAGATAGGCATTTAATTCCCCGTTGCGCTTGGCGATCTGCGAAAAAAAGTCCGCCGTGAGTTCCCGCGCAGAAATCTTCCGCGCAGCCAAAGCCTCTTGAACCCCGTCAATCGTCCAGTGCATCGTTCGCCCCAGGCAGTGCGGCAAGCCGCCGCTATCGCAAAACCGACCAACCTTCTAACCCGACCGGGCGGCAAGCCGCCGCCCCTGGTTCCTCTTTCCTACCTCTCGATCACTTTCGGGACCCGAAAGTAAACTCCCTCGGGATCCGGTGCCCCGCGCAGAACCTCGGGCGCCACATCGCAAGGCACAACCACATCCTCCCGCAAGGTAGCGTCCGCGCTCTGAGCGTCCGACAAAACCTGCGCCATGGGCTCGACGTTGCTGGTATCGAGCTCGTTCAGCTTGCCGATATATTCCAAAATATCGTCCACCTGCTTGCGATACATCTCCAGCTCCGCCTCCGTCAGTTCGAGGTAAGCCAGCTCGGCCACCCGCACCACATCTTCCCGGCTGATTTTCACGATTTCCTCACGAATTTGCGGCGTGCGATCAGCAAAATTCTAGCACACCCAGCCGCGCCAACCCGGGGTCGGCCCTTGGCGGCAGTGCAGCTTGGGTTTTCCGGGGCTTGCGCAGAGATCGCCGGCAATCACGAAATAGCAAGAGTCATCGATTCATCAGCTGCGGGATAGGGATTCGCGAGAGCAAGCCCTTCTTGTAGTCCGTCAACCACAGGGAATCGAATCCGAAGCGAAGCGAGTCCCCGCCCTTGCCGACCCACTGCCTCACGACCTTGTTCGTATTGCCATCGATTCGGGTGAGTGGTACGGCCAATACTGTCGGCCACACCGATTCGCCTCCATAGGCGATGTCACCACCCGCACCGGGTATGCCGGCTTGAATTGTGGCGATCACTTTCCTGCTTTTTTCATCAACCCGGCTGAGGGTTCCATCTCCTTGGTTGAGCGTCCAAACAGAACCCCCACCAACAGTAAGAAAGCGAGGCTTCGGCCCAACAGCCATCGACTCGAGCACCTTGCCCGTAGAGGCTTCGACGGCAATGAGGACACTGCTCTCGACTCCGGTAATCCAGATAATGCCATCGCTGAAAAGCGGGTTGTAGCTACCGGGAGGTATGGAGATTTTCTGGCGCACGCTATTCGCAGCCGGATCGATCCGCGTGAGGGTGCCGTTCTTGTCGGAAATGATCCACACGCTATCTTCGCTGGCGGTGATCCCTCCCTCCGGGCCCGCTGGCGGTATGGGGAGTGTGGCACTGATCAAGTTCGTACTGGCATCGATCCGAACAAGTGAAGAGTTCTTCCCGCAGATCGGGACCCAAATGCTGCCGAATCCCGAAGCCAGACCGGAGCATGCCTCTCCGGGCACTCTTATGGTGACGAGAATCTTGTTGCTTGAGGGATCAATGCGTAGCACGGCGTAGGGTTTCGTGCTCGCGACCCAGACAGCGTCCGCGGTGACGAGAACCCAATCCGCTGTACCGCCAATTTTGATCGTCGCCGATGGCTTCAAGGAGGCAAACGAAACCTGAACCTCCGGCACTCCCGGCTTGGGCGCGTTCCATTCCGAGCTAGGCGTCTGAGCAACAGCGAGTGTGCTGGCCGCGAGGATGAGGGCCAGGGCGACTTTCATTTGCGCAACGCCATGGATGCACAGTAGCAGAGTCAATCAGTTCAGCGCGACGTGAGCCGCCGAAAAATTTCGTTTTCACGAGCGGCGCCAGAATCGCCTCGTCACGGGGCGTCCTCCGTCGCTGATCCGGAAATATTGGCCCGATTCGAAGGTCCTCAAAGAACTGCCGGGTTGCCCGTCCGGCCGCAACGGGCGAGGAGAAGACCATGCTAAAGCAATCCGAGATGGTCAGGATACTTGGCCTGCAGAGAGCTCACCAAGACCTCGAATTCGGGGAGACTGCGCAGATTTTGCAGACAGGAGTCCTTCATAAAGAACGGCCAGCACGCGAACCCCGTGCTTACGCTCCGTTCGAGCCATGCAAAGGACTCGCTGGTGCGCCCCAGTAGGGCGAGAATACAGGCCACCTGATAGTAAGTATGGTGCGCGTGTCCAAAGGTTTTTGCGCTGCTGCAGGCCCGCGTCAGACACTCCAGCGCCGGTTCAGCTTTCCCCGTCAGGGCGTGATAGACACCGAGCAGACTCGCGATCATCGGTTCTTCGGGCAGGAGTTTTACCGCTTCATCCAGCAGGCCCTTGGCCTCGTTCCAGTCTCCCGTCATCATGGCCGGCTGCGGAGCGAAATAGACGGGATACTTGTTGCCGGGGCTCTCGCTGCGCCATGCGCGGATCTCTTCCCGAGCCAAGTCATACTCCCGGTTCCAGATATACACCTGGACGATGCTGTGACTGACGACCTTCCTTGGCTGGAAGGGCCGCCCCCTCTCATACATTTCGCGAGCGTGATCGAACAGCCCGATGTGCGCCAGAATGGTGCCCAGACGGTTGTAGGCATGCGGCAGATTCTTCTGCAGGGCGAGCGCGCGCCGCAGTTCGGCAATGGCTTCAAGATGCTGGAAGTTTTTCGACGGCCCCCAAAGGAGAAAAGCGTTGGCGACGTGTCCTTCGGGCAAATCCGGATCGACTTCAAGCGCGCGACGGCAGTGAAACTCGGCTTTCTCGAGCCATATGCTCGTGGGGTCCAGCTCGAAATGGCGAGTCGCGCAGACAAGCGAAAGGGTCGCATGTGCCAGGGAGAAACCCGGATCGCGGGTGACCGCATTCGCCAGACGTTGCGTTGCTTCCTCAAGCTGCGCAGGATCGCCGGATGAGCTAAGCCGGTACCCGCGCACGAATTCGGCGTAAGCCAGTGGATCTTTGCTATAGCGCGGGCGCTGCCCAACCGCCGGTCGATGCAGGGACCTGTTTAGTGCGCTGGCGATTTGTCTGGCGATCTCGTCCTCAAGGTCGGATAGACGCGCAACGTCGAGATCGCACTGCCGTCGGAAACCCGCGACCCGCAAATGGGTGTCAAACATCTCCAGGGAAAGACGCCATTGGCCCTTGGTTTTCTGGATGCCGCCGTGGACGACAAAGCGCACGCCGAGACGTGAGGCGACCTCGGCAACGCTCATCTCGGGCGGCACGTTGAGCATTGCCGAGGTCGGCAAAACGTCCACGCCTCGCAGATTTCCGAGGCGGGATGCAAGTGCGTCGGCAAACCCGAGACACACGCCCTGGTCATCGGGAATGTTCCCGAGGAGCGAGAGTGGACGTACGGCGAGCGACGGGTGTTCGCTTCGCAGCGCATCGCGCTCCCAGTCAGCCTGATGCGCTGGGCTTGGTTCGAATGCGGATTGCGGGAAGTGGGCGTCGATCACGCGCACCGGCCCAATGAAGCGATACCCTTTACCAACTACCGTCTCCAGAAAGCGCGGCTTGGCGGAGTTATCCCCCAAGGCCGCGCGGATTTTTCGGACAATGTTGTTTATGTTTGGCTCGGTATCGATAAAAAGATCCGAACGCCAAAGTTTTGCAACAATGTCCTTGCGCGAGACGAGCTGTTCTCTCCTGGCCACGAGAAAAATCAGCAGTTCCATGGGCTTCTTTTCTAGCCTCACCCGTCGTCCATGGCGGCGCAGCTCGTAGCGCCCGAGGTCCAGCTCGATTTCACCAATCGCCCGCACGGCACGCGGCATAAGGCTCCCCGGCAGGCATTATCCCCCAGGGTTCAGTCATTTACGAAGATATATGAAAGATAGGCAAAAGGTATGGGGCCTCAATTGAAATTCGCGCCGGGCGGGAGGACTATTCTGACTGGTCAATATCC
>JBEKSZ010000077.1:0-23764 GCA_049516615.1 Candidatus Acidiferrum sp.
AATGTTCCTAACGGGGCGCAAGGAGGGAAAGTAGCCCCGGTGATATCGAAAGGCAGGTTACCGGCTGCAACGTTCGCGTAGCTCGGCAGTATAGAAATGTTGCTGAACACCGTCGATAGGTTAGCGGGGTCGAGGGTGTTCGTAACGCTGATGGGCAAAAGTCCCGAGGTCGAGCCGGTGGACTGCACGACCCCGATCAGGCGGCGCGGATCGCTGTTGGCAGGCTGCTGGAATTCGCCGAGTGTGCTGCCGTCGAAATTGAGCCCGACAATGGGCGTTGCCGATGGACCGTAGTACCCGCCGTCTACCGACACATGCTGATTCGTCAGCCCCTCGTCGATATCATCGGGGTTTGAAGCCACCAGTCCGGGGCGGACCGGAACGATGGTAAATGTGTGCGTCGCGATCGGGCCGCCGCCATTATTTCCCGCAACGCTCGGAGTAATGCTGACCGTGTACGTTCCCGGGGCGGCTAGCTGCGTGGCATTGAGGCGCAGGCGGGCGCCGGTAGAAACGGGACCGGCCGTGGCGCCGTAGGTCGAAGGCGTGAAGAATACCTTGAGGGCACTGGAGCCGGCGTCGATCGCTTGCCCGTTCAGAGTGACACCGATCTGCGACGTAAGATTCGTGGCGTTGAGGAAAATATCCGCCAGTGCGCCGCCCTGCGGGAGAACCGAGGGCCACAAGCTGTTGAAGGTGATCGGCCCCCCGGTCACCAGATTGATGGTGGCGAGACCCACGCGCGCGGTATCTAGTTTTGCGATGGCATATATCTGCACCACGGTATTGTTCGCGGTGGTTCCACTCGTCGTGTAACTCGGCAACGCCGAGGGCGCCGTATAGGTCACGTTGCCGGTGGTCGGGTCGGTGACGATGGAGCCGCAAAGGGGGCTGCACTGCGGAGTCGTCAGCGTGTAGGTGCCGGCAATCGATGGGGTTCCGCCGGTGTTCACGTTCGTATTGGTAATGCCCCAGGTAACGTCGCCCTGAACCGGATCGGTCGTGAGGGTAGCGCTGAAGAGTTTGGTTTCGTTAAGTGCCAGCGTCGCGCTGGTGGGATTTATGGTGACGAGAATGCCGGAGTCCAAGGTAATGGTGAACGCCGTGCTCTTCTTGCTGGTGTCCGCCTGGGACACCGCTACGATAGATATGATCAAGCCCGGATAAGTGGTCTGACTCGGCAGCTGCGTTGGCGCGGTATAGATCTCGGTTGTGCCCGTGACGCTTGAGAAGGTCCCAATCGCTGGCTCCGCCGTCGAGCAGTCTTTCGCCTGGGTCGTTGAAGTCGTGCCGGAACTGGAGGTGGTTGTTGTGGTGAAGGTGCACTCCCAGTTCACGTTGAGATTGGCGGTGCCGCCGGTAGGGGCGACGGGACCGGTGACCGTGGCGGTAAGGGTGTCCGCCTGGCCGACGACCACAACTCCGCCCAGCGAATCCGTCACCGAGACGGTAATGATGTTGGAAGTCCCGCCGCCGCATCCGCCGAGCCAGACGCCCGCGGCTACCAGAAAGCTCCCGACCAAGAACTTCATAATCGCCGTCCACTTCGTTCCCACGTTATCCCCCACATATCGCGGCACCATCGCCGGATTCAGACTTCCGGCCACGGCCGGGGCTCACCCCGATTGCGGCCTTGTTGCTCTCCACGCGGCCCAGAGGGGTCCGCGCGACTCGCTAAATTCTGCAATATCAAAAAAAACCCCGTGAGCCGCGGCACCAGAATCTCTTGTGCATTTAGAACGTGCGGCTCACGGTGAAGCGGAAGGTCCGCAAAGGCTCAAAATAGTTCAAGTTGCCCGGGTTGGCGATATAGTTCTGCAGCGTCGGATTCACAACATATTTCAAGTACGACGGAGGCAGGCCGAGGAGCGACGCCCGTTCGCCCGGATCGATATAGTCCACGGGCGAGAAAATCTGGTCGTACAGGCGGTTCACGTTGAACGCGTAGTAGATACGAAAGGGCGCCTGAATAATGGGCAGCTGCACCACCCACTGCACTCCCGTCGAGGCCCGCGGCCGGAAGTTGGTGCCGGACGCGATGGTCAGATGCTGCGTCAGCTTGGGGTCGGCGGCCACGGTGGCCAGCGGAAACATAGACTCAAGATTCGCGAGGCCCGTGGGATCCAGTTTTAGTCCGCTGCTGTTGACAATGCCGACGGTCCCCACATCCAGAAAAAAGTCCATCTCGACAGGCCCAGCAATGGGCACGCGGTATTCAAAATTGCCGACGGTCTGAAAATCCCCGCCGGGAAAGGAAATGCTGTAAGCCAGGATGGGAACATTGAAGCTGACCAGCGTGGGACCGCCACCAGCGCCGAGATGGGTGTTCGAGTAATACTCAAACGCCTGGGACGTCGCGGTAGGAATAAAGATCACCGGGGAAATGGAGCGAATGTCGTAGCCGCGGAGATCGTTTTCGCCCCCCATATAAAAGCGGCTGTACGGGGGAACGTCTTTGCCGCCATAACCGGTGATGAAAGAGGTGGCAAAATGCATGCCGATTACATTGCGCTTGTGGTAGGTCTGACGAAACATCTTGAAATCAAACGCATTGGTGATGGAGTTCACGTTGCCGCCGAGCGGCCCGCCGGCGAGGGACACGGAATAGAAGTAGCTCCTGCCCTTGGTGGGGTTTTGCGGGTTGTTGATGGTGTTGTGGGTGATGGACGGCGTGATGGCGCTTGAAATGATGCCGTTCAGCGCGCTCGGCCCGGCCACGCTGCGAAACTGCAGATCTTCAAACAGGACGCTCGAGGTGCTGTTGAAAGCTTCGATGTTGGTGTGCGTCAGACCGTAGGTCAGGGACAGACGCGTGAATGACAGCTTGCGCAGCGGATAGCTCGCAAAGGTGGTGAACCCCGTGCTGTTCTGGCTGTAGTTCTGAATATACTCGGGGTTGATGCTGACGGCCTGACCGTAAGCCTGCGCGAGCTGCTTGGCCTGGTTGAAATTGTAGCGGCTGGAGAAAATCGTAAAGCCCGACTGGATGGGCTTGTCAAAGAGATAAGGCTCGGTGAAACCGAACGTGAAGCTGCGCTGCAGGTCGCCGAATTGCGCGGAAAGCGTGAGGGTCTCGCCGAGGCCCAAGAAATTATTGGTCTGGTAGGTGAGGCCAATGAAGGTACCTGCCAGACCGCTGACGCCGCCTTGCAAGCCGATGGACTGTTTGCCCTTTTCCTTGAGCTTGAGGGTGATGTCCACGGTGCCGTCTTTGGTGTTGCGCTTGATCTCGGCAGCCTTGTCGGCTTCAATGCGCTCGAAATAATTGAGCTGGTTCAGACGCAGGACGCTGATTTCCCACAAGCGCTTGTTAAAGAGCTGGCCTTCATCGATGAGCAGCTCGCGGCGGATGACCTTGTCGCGTGTGGTGGTGTTGCCGACGAAATCAATGCGCCGCACGTAATATTGTTTCTGCTCGTCGAACTTCAGCGTCATGTTGATGGTCTTGGTCGCGTCGTCAACATCCTCTTCAGGTTCCGGCGTAAAGTCGATAAAGCCGAATTCGCCGTAAGCTGCGGTGTAATTTTTCAGCGCCTTGCGGACCTTGTCGGCGGAGAAAACATCGCCCTTCTTGAGCGGCCACAAACCTTTGAGGGCTTCGACCTTGAGCGAGAGGGCCTTGTCGGGGTCGGCGCTGACAATCTTGAGCGTGCCCATGCGGTATTGCTCGCCCTCTTCGATGGGAATGGTGATGTTGACGGCTTTGCCGGCCGATTTGCCGGCAAAGGGCAGGGGCACGCCGAGCTTGTACCCCTCGGTGTCCACGTTCTCGATGATGGGATCTTTCACCAGCACCTTGAAATACCCGTTGTCCTGGTACAGCCCGCGGATGCCGACTTCCAGATCTTCCTGCAGCTTGTCTTTGTCGTAGGTCTTGTGCATCACATTGATTTCCGTGATGTACAAGGGAATTGCGTAGGGCCGGTCGTTGTGCATGGCACGGATCAGCTTGCGATCGCTGAAGGCGTGATTGCCGGTGAAGCTGATCTTTCCGACTTTGACCTTGGGGCCTTCCTCTACCTTGAATACCAGGATGACCGCGTTGCTGGCGGCGATGCGCTCGTATTGCGGAGTGACTTTGGCGAACTGGTGGCCGTGTTCGCCAAGCAGTTCCTGCAGCACCACTTCGGCCTTTTTGATTTTCGTCGGATCGAACTGGCTCTCTACCGTAAGCCCGACCTTTTTTTCCTTGAAGCGGTCGAGAATGTCCGATTCGGAGACGGAGTGAATGCCGTCGTAACGGATGCGGCGGATGACCGGGCGTTCTTTCACGTCGAAGATGATGATCTTGCCGTTGGCGCGGTCCGCGGAATCTTCGACGCGCAACTGCACATCTTCGAAAAACTGCGTATTCCACAGCGCCTGGAAATCGCGGCGCAGCGTGTCTTCGTTATAAACGTCGCCTTCGCGGCTGAAGATGCGGGCTTTGAGGGTGTCGCTGCGGATGCGGCGGTTGCCGATGAACTCAATGCGGTCGATGACGGGGCGCGCCTGCCCGTTGTCGAGGGCAGCGTTCTGCGAAGGATCCTGCGTGGCCCGCGGGGTGCCCGCGGGGCTTGGCGAAGCCGCCGGAATTTTTGGCGCAGCGTTTGTATCCGCGCGGGGCTCTGAGGAATCCAATGAGGGCGAGGCAGAATCCGCGGCGCGTGTATGCGGGTTTGCTGCGGGCGCTTTACGCGCCACGGCGGGAGAGAAACTATTCAGCAGATAGAACAGCACTGCGAACTTGACCGCCCGTTGCGGTGAAATTCCTGCCCACACACAAAATTTTCGTTCAGCGGCCGATGAGGTCGTCAAGGCCGCGCCCCCAAACACAAATTTTTCTTCTCCCGCCGAACCCGGTATGGGCCCGGCTGTGCGTTGGCTCCGGCGCGCGACGCCGGAGTCCTCCGTGCTGGTGTCAGATTCGCTAGTGGACGACCGGGGTTGCCTCAACCACCGGACGAAATGCCAGGCCCTCTTCCCCGACGTAAATCTGAAGCGTCGCGGGCCTTTGTATGCCCCCCTGAATCAAGGCCTCAGATAATGGGTCTTCCACGTACTTTTGTAAAGCCCGGCGCAATGGACGCGCACCGTAATTGCGGTCCGCGCAAGTCTTTTCTAGAATCCACTGCCGCGCTTCCGGCGAAACCACCACCTGTACTTGACGGTGGATCAACGTGTCGTTCATCTGTCCCACCAGCAAGTCGATGATGCGCAGCAAGTCTTCGTCTGCCAGGGGATTGAAGATAATAACCTCATCCAGGCGATTTAGAAACTCCGGATTGAAGGCCCGCTTGACTTCGTTCATCACCAGATCTTCGACCGACTTGGCGCCGGCTTCTTCGCCGCCGGACTGAAAGCCGAGGGAAGTGCGCTTTTGCAAATGGCGCGCGCCGAGGTTGGAAGTCATGACGATGATGGTGTTGCGGAAATCCACGGTATTGCCGAGTCCGTCGGTCAGTTGGCCGTCTTCAAAAACCTGCAACAATATATTGAAGACATCCGGATGGGCTTTCTCGATTTCGTCAAGCAGGATCACCGAGTACGGCGTGCGGCGCACGCGTTCCGTCAACTGTCCGCCCTCTTCATAGCCCACATATCCCGGCGGCGCGCCGATCAACTTCGATACCGAGTGCTTCTCCATGAACTCCGACATATCGAAACGGATCAGCGACTTTTCCGAGCCGAAGAGAAATTCCGCGAGGCGCCGGGCGACTTCCGTTTTGCCAACGCCCGTCGGCCCGAGGAAGAAAAAGCATCCGACGGGACGCGCAGGAGACTTGAGCCCGGCGCGGCTGCGGCGAATGGCGCGAGCCAGCGCGGTGATGGCTTTGTCCTGGCTGATTACGCGCTTGTGCAGCTCGGGCTCGATGCGCAGCAGTTTTTGCTGCTCGTCTTCCTTGATGGAGCTGACCTGGATGCCCGTCCAGCGGGAAACCACGTCTTCGATGTCTTCGCGCGTGACGATGCCCGTGGAGGCGTCGTCGAGCTTGTAGCGGTCGCGCAGGCCGCGCAGATTTTCTTTTTCCTTGCGCTCTTCTTCGGAATAAAAACGCGCCTTGTCAAATTCGTGATTGGCGATGGCCGTTTCCATGCGGTGGGTGATGAATTTCACGCGCTTTTGTACTTCGCCGACTTCTTCGGGCACCGTGGCTTGACGCAATTTCACGCGCGCGCCGGCTTCGTCGATCAAGTCGATGGCCTTGTCGGGCAGAAAACGGTCGGGAATGTAGCGGTTCGAAAGATAAACGGAGTATTTCAGCGCTTCGTCCGTGTAACTGACGGCGTGGAATTTTTCGTAGCGTTCGCGCACGCCTTGAATGACCTGCACGGCTTCTTCTTCGTTGGGGGCGGGGACTTTTACGGCTTGGAAACGGCGCTCGAGGGAGCGGTCCTTTTCAACGGACTTGCGGTATTCCCCCGGCGTGGTTGCGCCGATGCACTGAATTTCGCCGCGCGATAGCGCGGGCTTTAGGATGTTGGCGGCGTCGAGGGAACCTTCCGCGGAGCCGGCGCCCACCAAAGTATGCAATTCGTCGATGAATACGATGGAGTTCTGGTTCTCCATCAATTCCTTCATGATGGTTTTCAGGCGTTCTTCAAACTGCCCGCGATATTTGGTGCCCGCCACGATGAGCGAGAGATCCAGCGATAGAATGCGCTTGTCGGCAAGGAAAGGCGGTACGTCGCCGTCAGAAATGCGCTGCGCCAGGCCTTCGACGATGGCGGTCTTGCCTACGCCCGGCTCGCCGATCAGCACCGGATTGTTTTTGGTGCGACGGCACAAAATCTGAATCACGCGCTCGACTTCGCCATCACGTCCAACCAGCGGATCGAGCGAACCTTCCGAAGCCGCCTGTGTCAGATCGCGGCTGAACTCTGCAAGCAGCGAGGTTTCCTTCGGACGCGCCGCGGCGGTCTTCTCGCCGGAGGTACGCCCCAATTCCTCGCGCAGGGTGGTGAGCCGCAGCCCGCGCTCCATCAGAATCTCCGCGCCAAAGCATTTTTCTTCGCGCAGGATGCCCAGCAGCAGATGCTCGGTGCCCACGTGTTTGTGGCCCAGCCGCTCGGCCTCTTCCGCCGCCATATTCAGGATGCGCTTGCACTCCTGACTGAGGGGCACCTCGACGGACGTCGAGATGCGCTCGCGGATGGTGATGCGCGCCTCGATCTCTTTGCGGATGCTCTCGATCGAGCCTTGCTGCCGCAAAAAGCGGTTGGCCAGCGCTTTGTCCTCGCGCATCAAGCCAAGCAGCAAATGCTCGGTCTCGATGTACGGGCTGCCGTACTGGCTGGCTTCGTAGCGGGCAAAAAATATGACGCGCCGTGCTTTTTCGGTATAACGTTCGAACACGTTTAGCTCGCTTCTCCCGAGAGGGTTCCCGTCGCTGAAGCTTGCGCTCCGCGAGTTTTCAGAACGCCATGCTCCAGCCCCACGATACGGTCGCAACGCGCGGCGAGCGCCAGATTGTGCGTCGCGATGAGAGACGTCAACTGGTGCGCGCGGTGCAACCGTTCCAGTAACTCGAACACGGCCCAAGCATTCTGCTCGTCCAAGTCTCCGGTAGGTTCATCTGCCAGCAACACGCGCGGCCTGGTGACGAGCGCCCGGGCAATCGCTACGCGCTGCTGTTCCCCTCCAGAAAGCTCCCCTGCGCGATGGTCGGCGCGATCCGCCAGACCGACTTCCGCGAGCCACTTCCGCGCCAGCTGCAGCGCTGAAGCGAAATCTCCACCTGACGACACCCGCAACAACAACGGCATGGCCACGTTTTCCGCCGCTGTAAAATCCGGCAACAGCTGGTGGCGCTGCCACAAAAAACCAACGGCGCAATTGCGAAATTTCGCCAGCGCCGCTTCATTTTCTGTCTCGATTGCTTTCGAATCGAAGTATATAGCACCGCTTGTTGGCGTGTCTAGGGCGGCCAGCAGGTGCAGCAAAGTGCTTTTTCCCGCGCCCGACGGCGCCACGATAGCCACCATCTCTCCAGAGTGCAACCGGATGCTGGCGTCGGATAAAACCGTCAGGGAGTTCTCCGCCGGGCCGTAAACTTTGCGCAGATTGCGGCCTTCTAAGACCGGAATTCCGCGCGTCAGCAGTTCGGCAGCGCGCGCCGGCGAATCGGGCCCAGAATTTTGCGTGCCTGGCATCAATGTCTTGCGCCCGCCCTTTTAAACTCGTCAGCTTCGCGGCGTCAACTCTTGCTGCGCCTCGGGGAGCTGGTCTCGGAATCTGTGTCTGGCAAAAATCCAGAGAGTCTTCGCGGCATCCCCTGGCTCCTTAGATGCGGCAGAGTCCCCGGTTGTCCTTGCGAT
Source organism: Candidatus Acidiferrum sp. (assembly GCA_049516615.1). Lineage (GTDB taxonomy): Bacteria > Acidobacteriota > Terriglobia > Acidiferrales > UBA7541 > Acidiferrum. Next base: position 8,299 of record JBEKSZ010000077.1, read on the forward strand.
TGGCTAGCTCCCCTGCCAATGTAGGCCAAAGTCTTTCCCTTTTCTGTCCCCCGCGGGCGGGCCCAGATTTGGTCATTTTGGTACCAAATCGGTACCACTCCAAGATCCCCATTTTCAACTACTTAAAAGACACCATGCGGCGACGCGACGCCCGAACCGCGACTCCCCATCCGTCCTCCATTGTGGCTCACCCTATCCATTTGCAAACGACACGCCAAATCGGCCGCTAGGCAAGGGCTGGCCCCGAATATCCTTGCGGTAGTGGCCCAAACCCGAATGCTTCATTCATAGCGCAGAATTTCGACCGGCAACAATCGTGAAGCCGCGCGCGCCGGCAACATCGTAGCGGCCGTGGCGATACCCCGGGCCACCACCGCGATCCACACGCCGTCCATCAAGCTCGGATGAAACGGCACGTAAGGGACGGCATAGACCTGCGGATCGAGAGGAATCAAACGATAGGCGCCCGCCACCCAGGAAAACAGATAGCCGAGCGCCAGTCCGATACTTGTCCCCGTCGCGCCAATGGTAATTCCCTGCCACAGAAAGATTGTGCGCACTTGTTCGCGCCGCGTGCCCATGGACATCAGTACCGCGATGTCGCGGGCTTTGTCGGTGACGGTCATCGACAGCACTACCAATATATTCAGCCCGGCGACAAAGGTAATCAGCCCGATGAAGACGGCGGTCACCAATTTCTCGAGCCGCAGGGCGCGAAACAGGGCGCGATTCTCACCCATCCAGGTGCTCGCGGTAAAACCCTGGCCCGCCACATGCTCGGCGATCCGCGCGATTTCCTCGGCGCGCTCGGGCTGCAGCAGACGAAACTCGAGCACATTCACCACATCCCCGGCGCCCGAAAGGTTTTGCGCCGCCGCCAGGGTCATAAAGCACCAATTCTCGTCGTAATCGTAGAAACCCGAATCAAACACGCCGGTAATACGGAATCGCCGGGTGCGCGGCGTCAAGCCAAACGGCGTAAGCCGCCCCTGCGGACTGATCAAAGTGACGTAATCTCCCGGCGCCAGCTTCCATTCCCCGGCCAGCTGCTGCCCCACAATCAACGCGTCGATGCCGTCGGCGTCCGGCGAAAAGTCCAGCTTTCCGGCCACCACATGGCGCAGCGCTTCGTCACTCTGCTCTTCGCGAAGCGCATCGACGCCTTTGCTCACCACCCCGCGGGCATCCCCTGCAAACGACATCAGCACCGGCTGATACACCGCCGGGGCTACCGATTTCACCCCGGGCAGCGCACCGAGCTTCCCGGCCAGAGCCTCATAATCATGAATGCCGCCGGTTCCCGGCCGGGTCAGACGCACGTGCGCCGTGACTCCGAGCAAGCGGTCCTGCAAGGTCTCGCGAAAGCCCGTGTTCATGGAGAGGGCGATTACCAGGGTGGCTACGCCCGCGGCAACCCCCACAACCGAGAACAGCGTCACCAAACGTAATACCGCCGGGCGGTAGGGCGACCGCAAATACCTGCGCGCCACAAACCATTCAAATCGCATCGCGGAACTTTTCCATGGACATTAGGTAGCAGACTATCCGGCCACCTCCTGGCATGCAACTCAAGGATTTCCGCACAGACCGCTCTCGCCGCCCAAAGACCGCGGGCGTGTAGCTTTCGCGTGGCCTCGCGAAATTCGCGCCAGAGAGCTTACCTACAGCATTTCGCGCTGAAGATTTCGCCGGCAGAAAAGATTCCTGGCGCGGAAATTCGCTTTAGAAACGCCCGGGAGGGAAGGACCGCCTCTCGCGCCGGGCAAAAGGGACACGCCGCCCGACGCGAAACGTACTTTCTAGCCTGCCTCCCCTGGGGCGCCGTCGGCAGGGCCCTCGGCGATGGGGCGCAATTGCGGAAACAGAATCACTTCGCGGATGGATTGCGAATCCGTGAGCAGCATGGTCAAGCGGTCGATACCGATGCCTTCGCCGGCCGTCGGGGGCATGCCGTGGGCGAGCGCGCGGATGTACTCGACGTCGAGCTGCTTGGGCCCCTCGTCGCCGCCTTGCGCGATCTGTGCGCGAAAGCGCCTCTCCTGCTCGGCGGGATCATTGAGTTCAGAAAAACCGTTGGCCACTTCCATACCTGCGATAAAAATCTCGAAACGCTCGGCGAGCGTCGGGTCATCGGGTTTCTGTTTCGAAAGCGGCGAAATATCCGTGGGAAAGTCATAAAGAATCGTCGGTTGTATCAGCCGGGCCTCGGCAAAAGTCTCAAACAGCAGGCCAATCCACTGTCCAGCAGAGAGCGCGCCTTTGCCAGCAGCGTAGGGCGCTCCAGCGGGTTTGGCCCAGGCGTTGTAGCGCTCCGCGATGGCCGCGGGTCCGCCGGGCGCAGCCAGTTCCTCTAACGTCGGCACCCCGCCGGCCGCGGCGGGCCAATATTTGACCACCGCCTCGCGCATGGACAGGCGCTGCATCTTGGCAAAATCCAATTCCTGCCCGGCGTACTTCACGATCGTCGAACCGGTCACATTCTTGGCCACTTGGGCGAACAGCAGCTCATTCAAATCCATCAGGTCGCGATAGTTGCTGTAGGCTTCATAAAACTCCAGCATGGTGAATTCCGGATTGTGCCTGGTCGAAATGCCTTCGTTGCGAAAATTGCGGTTGATCTCGTACACCCGGTCGAGACCGCCCACAGTCAGCCGCTTTAGATACAACTCCGGCGCGATACGCATGTACAAATCAATGTCCAGGGTATTGTGGTGTGTGACAAAAGGTCGCGCCGCGGCGCCGCCCGCCACCGGGTGCATCATGGGGGTCTCTACCTCTATATACCCGCGCGCGTCGAAAAAACGTCGCAACTCCTGGTTGATACGCGTCCGGGTGAGGAAAATCTCCCGGACCTTCTCGTTGGCAATCAAATCAAGGTAGCGCTGCCGGTAGCGAATCTCGACGTCGGCCAGCCCGTGCCACTTCTCGGGCAACGGCAAAAGCGCTTTGGCCAGAAACGTCAGCTCCTCCACCCAAATCGAGAGTTCTCCCGTCTTGGTGCGAAACAAATGCCCGCGCACTCCAAGCGAATCTCCCAAATCCAGCAGGTGAAACAAGCTAAAGCCCGCCTCGCCAAGCACATCCTTGCGAACATAGATCTGTATCCGCGCGCCACCACCCTGCAGGTGCGCGAACCCGGCTTTTCCCATCAGGCGGTAGGAGACGATGCGCCCCGCCACGCGAACCGCAACCTTCGCCGCTTCCAGGTCCTTCGCGGCCACCGCGGCAAAGTCCGCAACCACCTGCGCCGGGGTGTGCGTAGAGCGAAACTCGTGGGGGTATGCCGCGTGGCCGAGCGCAACAATCTGCTCGAGCTTTTTCTGGCGCTGTTCAAACTGGTCCCGGGGTTCGAATTGCAAGAGCAAATCCTTTCCGCAAGGGTGGCAGGCGAGTATAGCGGCCCGCGCCGCCGGGGGGCAACCGCCGCGCTTCTGCCCCTGCGGGCCCGCCTGGGGAGGGATCTCGCGAAGTCGCGCGCGCGCCACCGCGGGAATCTATTTCGTTTTGAACTTAAATGTTAGTCATAGATACACATGCACAAGACTGGAGTATGCTAGTATCCGGGAGATAACGCTTTCGCGTCCGCCCGGCGCGTTGCTCGGAGGACCTCGCGATGGACCATTCCCGGTACTACCGCCAGCACTTTACCCCGGCGCACCCGGAAGCCACCGCGCTGCTCCACCTCGTGCACTTCTATGAGCCGGGCTCTTTCCCATCACAAAGCATAGCGAGCTATCTTCTGGCAGGCGTTGAAGCCGGCGAAAGCGCCCTGATCATTGCCACCCCGGACCATACCGAAGCCTTGCTGGAAGCCCTGAACTGCTGCGGCATCGATACCCAACTGCTCGAACACGCGGACCTCTTGCTCTGCCTCGATGCCCGCTCGATCGTCGCCGCGCTGCGCGAGCGTGGCCCGCTCACCGACGCGAGCGTCGACGAGGCTCTTGAAGCCCCGCTAGAACGCATCGGGAGGATGCCACCACAGAGGCGTTCGCGGGTTTTCGGCGACATGGTCGATCTTCTGTCGCTCTCTGGCGATCACCCCGCTTCTTTGCAGCTCGAACGACAGTGGAATCGCCTGCAAACCCGGCATTCTTTCAGCCTGTATTGCGCCTGTGGCACTGCCGCGTTTGCCAAAGAGAACTCCGCAGCCATCCCCGGTTTGTGCCATGTTCATGACGAGGTCATCATTCCGGCTTACCCCAGTTCTCCGCAAAGTGGGCTGGCATTACTCCTTGAACAATCTCGCGCGTTGCAAGCAGCCATCCGCCGCTGCCAGACGGGGGAGACGACTTTGCGCGCTCTCGAAGTGGATTACGCGCGATTGTTCGACGAGCACGTCGAATGCTGGCGCGACCGCATCGAGCTCGGCCTGCGCTCGCGGCTGGTCGATAAACCGCCGCCGGGGAATCCCGCTGAAGATCTCGACGGCGCAGTCGAAAGCATGCTGGACAAGATCCTGGCGGAGTGCCAGGAAGTCTGTGCCGCGAAAAAAGCCGCTACCCCGGGCGGTGCGGAATCGGACCAGTACACCGGCAAGATCCTGGCCTATGGCCGGCTCACCAGCGCGCTCTGCGGCTTGCAGAAAACCGTGCGGCAGCGCAGGCTGCTCGCCTGAGGCCTCCGCGATTGTTATCTGTTGACATACATGCGTAATGACTGTTATATCAAGCTTGTTACCTGTCAGTGTATAAGTACACTTGCGTGAACCTGCGACGTTCGCTTGGTGCTCGGTAACTGTCCATGTGGCGCGGAGTCACGATTGCACGTCGAAGTCAAAGGAGGACCTCCGTGCCATTTCCTTCCCGCCGTGAGCGCGATTTTGTATGGCGCTTCACGACCAAGCCTCGCGATTGCGACTTGCACTTCGAGCCTACCTTCGATGGCGCGCTACGGGAGATTCTGGAGGCCTGCCGGGAGGCCTGCGAAGCCCGGCGCAATGCGCCCGAGGGCACTCCGGAGTGGCACAAACGTACCGGCGAAATCCTGGCTTACGCGAAAATGACCAATGTATTCAGCCAATTGCAAGACACCATGCTCGAACAAGAGCACTGACGCGGAAAACCCTCCGACTCTTCCTGGCCAGCCCCCCAGCGCCTTTATGAACAACATGATTTAGAGCAGGCGTCCCGATTTCGGATGCGCTCCGGCCGGGGGGATGCCTTTCTGCACTCGTTCGAAATAGTGCAAATTTCCACCTAGGGTTCCCCCTTTCGTGGTATGCTCCGCCACTGAGCCGCTTGGGAGAACCGCTTGAAGAGCTCGAAGTCCCGCCCGACCCCGGGTAGTTCGGTTCAAGCAGACTGGTACGGTTGGTTGCCCGAGGCCAAATTGCAGTTGTTCCGCGTGTATGCCGGCGAGTTCGAAGCTTGCTACATGATGTTGAGTGTTTCCCTCAACGAAGCCATCGCCCTGCGTGAGTCCGGAGCGCTCAAGAAATCCTTCCAGATTATCGAGGTCATCTCTCCGCTCTGTTCCCGCCTGACCGACCGCCTGCAAGGCTTGCTTATGTCCCTCGACGAACACGCGAAGCACTACGGCATCGTTCCGAGTGTCGCACCTCTCTGCGCGGAAAATTTCCACGGCGTCCGCGGACAGCGTTCCGCGCGCATGAGCTCCTTGTTGAATCGCGTACTGCTTTCGCGACGCGCCCAGTTCCTCAGCAAGATTGCCTCGCTGCGGGACATGCTGGTCGAATTGAACCTCGATTTCCGGGATACCGCGGAGGAACTGGCCAGTGGCGCGGCCCTCGACGGCCGTCCCCTGTGGCAGACGCTCGACGACGATCATTTCGACCTCAACACCTGCTTCCGCGAAGCCATGATCCTGCTCAAATGCTTTCTCCGCGTGCTTCCCGACGACCAGCTTACCCCGTTCCATAAAGCCGTAGCCTGCCAGCGTGTGCCTCACGCCCCGCTGTCGGCGCGCGCGATGCGCCATAGACGTATGGCGCAGTTCGCGGGAGAATAATCCACTGCCAGCAAAGCAGTCTTCCGGCCCTCGCGCCGGTTGCCCCGCTTGTGCACGTGCTTTTTTACGCAAACCGCGCCACAGCGAGGACAACTCAAAGGAGCAATCGGTGCATCCGAATCTTTAAATGCGCCGCTATTGGACCCGTTGGCCCGAAATCGACCAGCAGCTCCGAGCGGGGTGCCTGCTCGGCAGACACCCAAGCCATTGACTGAAGCGGACGCCATTCGCCTCGCGCAGGCGGGCGACGCCGCGGCCTTTGAGTTTTTGTACTCGTTGCACGGCCGCCGCGTTTACGCTTTATGTCTACGGATGGTTCGCGAACCATCCGATGCGGAAGATTTAATGCAGGAAGCCTTTCTGCAGCTCTTCCGCAAGATCGGGACTTTCCGGGGAGAGTCCGCGTTCTCTACGTGGTTGCACCGCATGACGGTCAACGTCGTGTTGATGCGGCTGCGCAAGAAAACCCTTCCCGCCACCTCCTTAGACGAGGTTACTGATCCCGATGATGAAACAGGCGGTCCGCGCAAGGATGTTGGCGCGCCCGACCTGCGGCTGAGCGGCGCGGTGGACCGGGTCAATCTGGAACGCTCCATAGAAAAGCTTCCGCCCGGATATCGTACGGTGTTCACCCTGCACGACGTGCAGGGCTACGAACACAATGAGATTGCGGAGATTATGGGCTGCTCGGTGGGCAATTCGAAATCGCAACTGCACAAGGCGCGCACTCGTTTGCGCGAGCTCTTGCAGGAAGATATTCGCCAGCACGCGCGCGATGAACGCGCCGCGGCAAAGTCGCAGACGACGGAAGGCCTTTGAGATAGAATGATGGCAATCGCAGGGTGTCGAGCAGGAAAGACAGGTTCAGGATTCGCAGCGGAACGGCCGAATCGCGACAGCTCGCGCCCGTTTCGCTGTGCCGGTATGTGCGAAGTTCCGTGCGGGGTGGTGGGCCATGCGCGATAGCATACAGTGTCAGGGGCTAGCCGAAGCCATCGAGCAAGAAGGGCTCTCTCCTTTGCCCGAGTCCGCTCGCGAACATCTCGCGCGCTGCGCCGACTGCCAGGATTTGCTCGCGGATTTCAATTCCATCAGCAAGGCCGCGCGAGAGTTGCCGGCCGAGGTCGAACCGCCTGCGCGCGTCTGGATTTCTCTCCGCGCCCAACTCGTCAGCGAAGGCTTGATCAAGAAAGAGGGCCCTGCGCCGGAACCTGCTCGGCGCGCGCGCTGGTGGGGGGGCCTTGCCGGGCTGCTGCAGGGCCGCGCCCTGGCTACCGCCGCCGTCGGTTTGCTTATTTTTGTCGCCGGAGCCATGCAGTTAGAAAGGACTTCCGCTCCGCCGAATCGCGAACTTCCGGGCGTCTCTGGATCCGGAGGCAAGGCGCAAGCCGAGGAGCCCGACGCGCTCACCGACTCCGGCACGGCCCTCAGCAATCAAGAACACGAACTGCGCGCCGTCCAGCCCGCGGGCACGTTGCCCACATCTTCCCCGGTCGATGATGACTTGCAGAAGGATTTGCAGACCCTGAACGCTTTTATCGCGGACTGCCAGCGTCACCTCAAAAGCAATCCGCACGATCAGCTGGCCAGAGAATATCTGGCAGGGGCCTTGCAACAAAAAGCCGAATTACTCGCCGAGATGATGGATCGCGGCAGGAGCGTCAACTAAAATGAATCTGCGACTCGTAGGGCGTAGCGTACTTCCGGTGCTGGGCGCGGGAATTTTCCTGTGGCCCGCGGCTCACGCGCAAGCGGTGCCGCAGCACTTCGAGAAGCATTTTGCCGTCAAGGGCAAGCCCGTCGTGGTCATTCAAAACATCGCCAACGGGCGTATCGAGGTGAAGTCCTGGCGCAATCCGGAAGTGGTGCTCACCGGCACGCAAGCTTCGGACAAAATCAGCATCGAGTCCGAGCAGGCCGGCGACCGCATCGGGGTCTCCTCCAATCTGGTCGACGCCTCCGCGCAGCCCACGGAGATGGAAGCCGACTTCCAATTGACCGTCCCCGAAGAAACCGAGTTGCAGCTGAAAACGCAAACCGGCTTGATCCTCGTTGAACAGGTCATGGGCGATATGACCCTCGAGAGCGTCGCGGGCGACGTGCACCTTAAGGAAGTTTCCGGCTACATCATCGTCACCACCAAGAGCGGTTCGCTGGTTTGCACGCAATGCGCCGGCAAACTGAATTTCAATTCCATCAGCGGCGGCGCGCAACTCCTGCAGCCCGCGCTCTCGAACGTCAACCTCTTTACCACCTCCGGCAACATTCTGTTTGACGGCGATTTCGTGCGCACCGGTCTGTACACCATGAAAAGCGGGAAAGGCCTCGTCGAAGTGCGCTTCTCAACGAGCGACTCCTTTGACCTGAATGCCCAGACCTCGACCGGCACGGTCGACAACCAGGCTGCCGATTTTCTCAAGCCCGATTCTCACGGCCTCAAGCACATGGCCAGCAAGTACACCAAGAGCTTCTTCGGCACCATCGGCCAAGGCTTGGCCAAGGTCGAACTTTCCAGCTACAGCGGCACCATCCGCATCTTGAAGCGCGACTAATCGATTTGCCGACAGCGGCCCCTTGGCTCCCAGCCAGTCTTGGGAGCCGGTTGGGCCTCTGCCAACTCTTCGAGCGGACCGCGAGCTCCCGCTGTATCTGGCCTCCGTTCCACCCCGCAATGCGCTATATTTGAGATGTTCTCGGGCCGCTCTGCACGCGTGGCCCGCTCCCCCTCTGCCAGCTCACAACCGCGGGGGACGAGCCCCATGCAGAAAAGCGCCGCGATGCAGCTCGGCGAGCGAGGAAGACGGGTTATTGCGATCATCCGGCAAGGTCCGCGGCGTCCGCGCCGGACTTTCTCTGAAGCCGCCGCGGAGAAGGCGGCGAGTGAGTCCAGGAGCCTGACAATGAATTCCTCTGTCGAACCCTCCCGACCATGACGCCGTCTCCGCCTCTGCCCCCGCGCGGCCCCGCGACACGCCCGCAAGTCATCGGTCTGGCCGGTTTCATGGGCTCGGGGAAAACCACCGTGGGCGCTCTGCTTGCGCGCCAGCTCGCCTGGCGTTTTGTCGACCTCGACGAGCGCATCGAAGCCGCCTCGGGCATCGCCATCCCGCAATTTTTCGAGCGCTTTGGCGAACCCGCCTTCCGCCAGCTCGAAGCCGAGCAGCTGCGCGCCGCCCTCGGCCGCGCCGCCGAAGATCAGGCCGGCACGGTCCTCGCGCTCGGCGGCGGCACCTACGCGCAGCCCGGCTGCCCGGAATTTCTTCGCGCCGCGGGCGTTCCCGTCCTCTGGCTTGACTCACCCCCGGAAATCCTGCTCAGCCGCTGCATGACCATGACCGGGCGACCGCTGTTCCGCGACGAAGAAAGTTTCCGCGCCCTCTACGCCCAGCGCTTGCCGTCCTATCAATCCGCCGATCAGCGCATCGACAGCTCCGTCGAGCCCGCGCAGGCCGTCGCCGAAATTTTGCGTCTCGGCATTCTCTCGGGCGGCGGCCGCGAAGCTCATTTGGTGGTCGAGAAACCCCCGGCTTGAAAACCCTGCAATTCCTTTCCGAAAAATGTCATGCTGGGCTTTCGCTGATCCGAATGCCCACGGCGAATTTCGCCGCGCACGCTTTCGCGGCAGAAGTTGCCTGTTCTAGGGAGAGTCGTTATGCACAATGAATCTCGGCGATCACTAGCGCCGGCGTCGTCATCGACGCGCTTGCTCGTTGCCTTTTTAACTTTTGCGTTGTGCGCCGCTACGTTGCCGGCTGCCAAGGGCAAAGATCCCTCGGCGCCCTCAATCTTCCGCCCCGACAAGGGCAAATTCGTCATTCAAGTCGACGGTCACACCGTCGCTCGCGAAGACTTCGATATCGCCCCGAGCGCCGCAGGCTGGGTCGCCAAAGGCGTCACGGAACTGAAGGTACCGCAAATGCCGCCCTCGACGGTCAGCGGCACGCTCACCTTGCAACCCGACGGCACACCCATCAGTTACGAGTGGACCTCGCAGGGGGAAAAAACCAATGGCGCGCACATTTTATTCGCCAACGGCATCGCCAAAGTCACTCTCGAAATGCAGGGCGCCCGCCCCTTTGAGCAGGACATGTCCTTCAATACCCCGCTTGTCGCCATCCTCGATAACAATCTCTACCACCAATACGCGGTTCTCGCCCGCCTCTACGACTGGCAAAAACGCGGCGCCCAGACTTTTCCGGTCCTGATTCCGCAGGAGCTGACCCCCGGTTCGATTACCGTAGAAGCCACCGGCCCGGCAAGCGTGGGAGGCAAAGACTACGAGGCTCTGCACGCCACCACTTCGGACCTCGAAGTCTTCTTGTATCTCGACAAGGATCATCGCCTCGAGCGCGTTGAAGTCCCCTCCGCAAAAGTCTCCATCGTCCGCGAGTGACGCCTTCGTTAGGTCCCCGCCCCGCCCCGGCGGACGCGACAGGATGCGGCGCGCTCGCTTCTTCGCGTCTTTCAAAAACGACAACGCCCGGGATCCTTGAGTTCAAGCGATCACGGGCGTTGCATGTGCTTACCCTGGCAAACCTGTCCGGGGAATATTATCCCGCCGTTTGCTGGCACGACGGGTGTCGCGCAACGTTAGCGCGCAAGGGGCCGCTGAAAAACGACCGTCCCGGGCCGGCGCAGCGGATACCCCTGCTGACCGTGCGCGTGCTGCAAAGCGTGCACACTCGCATGTCCACTCGCGTGCCCGACGTGTCCCAAATGTCCGTTGCCGTTGCCGCTGGCCGCGCCGTTCGCCGAAGCGCTCTGCGGCAGCCGCGCCGGGTTACCGATAGGGCGGAGGGTAGCCGGCACCGCGCTGACGTTATCGCTGATGGCCTGCAGGCGCTTCAAGATGGACTGCCATTGTTCCCAATCGAGCTGGTGCAGAAATTGCCGCAGCCCCTGGATGAAAGGATCCTCAAGCAGGGCTTCGCCGTCGGACTCCGGAATGAAAAACCGGTTCAGACCCACGTTGAGCGCCTCGGAAATCTTCTCCAAGGTTCCGAGCGAAGGCGTCATCTGTCCGCTTTCGATGCGCGAGAGATAGGAACGCGACACCTTGGAGCGCGACTGCAGCTGGCTCTGCGTCATGCTGCGCGATTCGCGCAGCTGGCGGATGCGCTGCCCGATATTCTCGACCGTCTCCTGGTTGGCGCAGCGGTCGGTGGCGACCTCGGCGACTGTTTCCTCGACCGCTTCGGGCGGCGGGATCATGAATTCCAGTCTTTGAGGCAGGGCCCGCACGCAACGCCGGCAATTTCCCGTGCGCGTACGGTATTGCACCAGGCCGCAGGTTTTGCAGCGAATGACTTCGCGATCCATCTCAAAAGTGTTGAGGGCTTCTTTTTCTAGTTGTGCCGACACCAGTGCTCCTCGCTGACTGTTTATCCGGCGTGCGAATAGGGATTAGGAACGTCGGAACGTTCGTGCGGGGGAAGGCAGAAACTGGCGCAAGGGGAGTATCGTGCGCGGGGCAAATTCTGTCAAGAGTATTTTTTGATTTTCTTTTACCCCACCGCTCTCGTCACTGAGCAGTTACGCCGCGCCTTCGCCTGTACCAACGTACAGTAGGCTCCATGCCGCGGTTCCAAATCGGTTCGCTTTCCGTGCAAGCCAGCATAATGTCCTCGATAACACGGGAACGTCAGGGTCAGGCCCCGCAGCGATTCCCGAGCCGCCCGCTCAAGGATTAGCGCGGAAAATTCATCTCCCGCAAAATCGCCTGAAAGCGCGCGTCCCCGCGCAGGGGATCATAAATCGGATCCACTTTGAGCCCTGTCAAGGAAGGCGAGTGCTCCGCGTGAGCCTTCTCAAGCCAGGTGAGCGCCTGTTTCTTGTCGTTCAGTCCCAATTCCGCGGTGGCCAGCACGATCGAATCAATTTGACCGTCACGATTCATCCGCTGCAGTTTCCCCAGGGCTTCTCGCGCTACCTCGATTTGCCCGACGCGGCCCGCGACATACGCTTTCTGTCCCCAGAACCACGGTTCCTCATGTTCCCCGGCAGGAAATTTGGCCAGGTCCGCCGTCGCTTCCGCGGTTTTGCCGGTGGCGATGTACGCGTGGTCGATGGTGTCGGTCCGCGGATAGGCGGGATACATTTCCTGCACCGCACGCAGCACTTCGATTGCGTGGTCATATTGCCGCGCGTAATACAGGATGACACCGCGATCGGTGGCAATAATCAAGGAAAGCGGATCGAGAACCCGCGCCAGCTCGATTTGCGCCGACGCTTCATCGAAGCGCCCCATCAGCGCCAGGTATTCGGCGTACCAGTGGTGCGCCGTAGCATAATTCGGATTCAGTTCGATGGCCCGGCGGTATTCCTTCTCCGCGGTTTGCCAGTCCCAATCGAAATCCTGCGCCACCAGCGCCCGCGCCGTGTGCGTTTCCGCCAGCGAGCCGCCGAGCTGCACCCCTTTTTGTGCGGCGCTGCGCGCCTTGGCGAGCAGTTCTTTCGGCGGGAAGCCTTCAAAGCCACTCATCAACACGTAGGAATCCGCGAGGCCCGCGTAGGCCGGGGCATAGCTGGGATCTTTTTGTACGGATTGCTGAAAGTAGTCCACGGCACGGTGAAAACCTTGCGGCGACCTCTGGTTCCAGAAATACAGCGCCTTCAGGTACAAGTCGTGGGCTTCGACCGACTGCGGCGAGAGCGCCTCTCCCTCCGCGGCCGGCTCGCGACGGGAATCGCCGAGGGTGATCCGTATTTCGCTGCCGATGTCGTTGGCAATTTCTGACTGCAGGGCCAGCAAATTGCTCAGCTCCCGGTCGTATTCCCGCGACCACAGACGCGTCTGATCCTTGATCTGAATGAGCTGCGCGGAAATTCTCACCTTGTCCGCGTCGCGCCGCACACTGCCTTCGAGGGCATACTGCACTCCGAGTTCGCGCGCAATTTGAGCGAGGGGCTCGTCGCTGTGTTTGTAATGCATGACCGAGGTGCGCGCAATCACACCGAGGTGCTCGGGATCGAGCCTGCCAAATTGCGCGATCAGCTCTTCGGTCAGACCATCGCTGAAATAATCCTCGTCCGCTCCGCCCGTCAGGTTTTGAAACGGCAGCACCGCGAGCACCGTCCGGCCGCCCCTGACAGAGGTTCGCGCGCGCACCGCCGAAACGCGCGAATAGTAACCGGCAAGCACTGTAGCGGCCAGCAGTGCCGCCGCGATCACGATCCAGAGGAAACGAGTGCGGTTGTTCGGATGAGAGCCAGTTTGCGCAACCGCCGCGCCCCCAGGGCGAGGCGCTTCAAACTGCGTCGGGTAAGAGCCAACCATCGGAGGTTCGGCGGTTGGCGGTCCTGGGGCCGCAGCCTCGGCAATTTCGCCCACGACGGTTACCGGCGCTATGAAGCGATAACCGATTTTGGGCAGCGTCTCGATAAAGGTCGGGGTGGCAACGGAGTCGTTGAGCGCGCCCCGTAGTACCTTCACCGCCGTATTCAGGCCGTGCTCGAAGTCGACGAATGTGTCGGCCGACCACAATTGCGCCCGAATCTCTTCCCGCGACACCACCTGGCCGGCTCTGCTGAGCAGCAGGGTCAACAACCGCAGGGGTTGCGGACGAACTTTCAGCCTCACCCCATGCTTGAGAAGCTCCTGCGCGCTGGCGTGCAACTCGTAGGGTTCGAACCGGTAGACAATTGCCGAATTCTTGGCGACCAATGGAAAAACTCCGAGCGGAAACGGGACGGCATTGTCCCCCGCCGGGAGTGCTTTGTGCAAGTTATTGTTTGTGGAATGAACCGTTTGGACGGTCACCTGGGAGCCGCAATCCCCTTCACGCGGAAGGAGACCGGATTGCGTCCCGACCAACCCGCTCCTTGCGTTGGTCATCCGTTTGATTCAACAGGATCTCGCGTCGCTGCTGCGACTCCCCTCCAAAGTTCGCCTCCAGTTGCTCGTTCGCGCGCCCATCTTCACCTTAGACGCCTCCGTTAATAAGCTGGAAAGACAGTTCGACGATTTCGCCCCAGGAGCGATCCCGCCAGCAGAGCCGCGAGAATGAGCCAAATCGTTCCTGGCTCCGGCGTGCTCGTGCCCCCGCCCCCCGAGGTCGAGCCGACCGTAACCGAAGCAGCGTCGGTGGCGGTGTATCCGGTGCCGACGGTGTCAACGGTAGGGTCAAAATTGGGTGAGTTCGGGTCCACGCTGAACAGGTCGTAGAACAGCGCGATTTCGCCAACCACGGATTCTGCAGGGATATCGGCCGGGGAGATGGAGAAGCTGCCCACACCGTTCATTGCCGTGTTGTCAAAGGTCTCGGAAACCGTATTTTCCCCAGCGGCTGGACCAACCACAATGAACTGCGAACCGGTAAAGTCCGTGTAGGTTCCCAAGGTGTTCGAACACGGCGAGGAGACTGCCCCGACGCAAAAATCCGAGCCGGTAATCACCGCAAAATCTGCGCTGGTGCTGGTTAACGTGAATCCCCAGCCTACTGTCGAGCCAGCCGGTCCCTCGACCGCGCCGTTGGCCGGATCCAGAGCAAAACTAAACGCATCCGCTCGCGTGCGCAGCCCCGCCGCCAACATACAAATCGCCAGAATTAAAACTGCCCGAACTGTTTTCATATCACTCTCCCTTTAAATTTCTCGTTACTGGAACTGATTTGCGCGCACCACGGAGCCTGCGACCGTTCCGTTGGTCGCGGTGTAAGTAAATGTTGCGGTGAAACGGGCCGCTGCCGCGCACCCGGTGAAATCGATGATCACGTTGGCCGAGCCGGTCTGCCCCGCGGTGAGCGTTCCAATCTGCAACGGGAACGCGGTGTTCACGATGGGAGTGCACGCGGCGCCGGCCGTTTGCACCAGCGAGAACGAAGGTATCGCTACGTTCAACGCGCCACTCGGCCCGTTATCGAGGATCGATAGCGTCCAAACCCGGGCATTGCTGGGACCCGACTTTGCGGAGATGTTTCCGGCCATGTTGGTCGTCAGATCGCTGAAGTAGGCCACCACGTACTCTGATGTTCCGCTCAGGATCACCGCCGTGGATGCTGCCGAGGGATTGGCCACGGTCCCCAGCCAACCGAGGAAGGAGTTTGCCGGCGTGGGGGTCGCAGTGATCAAGACCACGGAATTGAGAGGATACGTCTCTAGCGAACCGACCGGTGGATCCGTAATGCCTCCACTATGCGGCACGGCATCGACGGCGAGCTGAGCAGTGGGCGGCGGGTTGCCCCCGCCCATGATGTCGCTCTCGCATGGGATCAGCGGAGGTTTGCGCAAGCACAATTCGACAGCGCCGATATCAAAACCCGATCCTTGTGGACGAAAGACGCCGCGCTGATCTTCGGAAAGCGCAACCGAGGCGCTGGCGGAGTTGAGCGCAGGACTCGAGGTGCTGATGGCCATCGTGGGCGTGAGGCCCCCATTGTTTTCTAGCGCGCCCAGCTGCGGATCATTACTGCTGACCACGCCGCCGCAGTTCTCGTCTTGGCCAATGAGATTTCCGACCGACTCGATGGTCATGGTGCCGCTTCCCACGCACTCATTG